>NZ_JBEZIQ010000083.1:0-36437 GCF_040651155.1 Kitasatospora sp. NPDC048545 | reverse complement strand
GCAAGGGGAAGCTCGTTGTGTGCGAGCACGGGATCGCGACGGCGGACTCACTGGCGAGCCGGGCCGGAAGCCACCTTCGGCCACGGCCCGACGGCCGCAGCCGGGGGAGGGAAGCCGAATAGCGGCCGAGTGACGGCGACACCCCTCCCAGCCCGGCCAACCGTTGGACGACTATTCGCACCAGCTGACCGTGGTACCCCCGACCGCCGACGACCCCTACTGGTCACACCGCTGACGACGCGCCCCCGAGGAAGCTGCGAACATCCGCACCGTGCAGACGGCCCCGCTGCACCTCGGAAAGCCCGGAAGCGGCCGCCCTCTGCACTACAACCCGTCGCAGGCCAACGTGGATGCCAACCGCGCGGCCGCGTGCCCGCCAGCCGGCCCCGGCCCACACCCACACACAACTGCGACGAGTACCCCTTCGCCTCGACCGACGAAGGCACTGCGCACAACCCCGCACCCAACAGCGGCTCGGTCTGGACTCCCAAGGCCGAGCAGGACAGCCAGCGCGGCTACATCTCGAGCTTCTACGCGGCCTGGCGCATCCTGCCCGGTGACGGACCGATGCTCCTCGTCGCTGGGCAGGATGCGGCTGAGGGCGAACGCTGGGTAGATGCCGGGCTTGCCTGGATCGAGGCTGCCAAGTTGGGCAGCCTGGACGGCGCGAACGCCGTCAGCAGATTCGCAGCCCCCCCCCCCCACACACACACACATCAGACCGCTCGATGATGCGGGAGACCCTGGCGCGCAGGCTCTGATGGTGGGGATCTTGATGGACTACTTCACCGAAGACGCCCTTCCGATGGCGGTCGGCTATGCCAGGGCCGCGGCCGCCGCTGGTCACGCCGCAGGCCTTCACGCTTTCGGTTTCATGCTGGTGCGGGGCAAGGGAGTGGAGGAGGATCGTGACGAGGCTCTGGAGCTGTTTCGTGCGGCAGCCGCGAAAGGCGACGCATACGGGGCCTTCAACGCTGCGGTCGCCCAGGGGGAAGGCAACTGTCGCGCTGACCGCGACGAGTACCTCCGACTGCTGACCCAGCCGCCGACGGGGGCATCACGCAGGCTGCCCCGGCGCTGGGAGACGAGTTGGCGGCCGACAGACGCAACGAGGAAGCCTTGAGCTGGTACGTGCGGGCAGCCGAGGACGGCCACGCTGGCGCGGCGGATGTCGCGGCCGACTGGTACCGGGACGGCGTCGGTACGGAAGCCGACCCCGTGCAGGCCATGCGCTGGCTCCTCCTGCTGACCGCGCAATTGAACGTCGACGCCGTTCACCGAGCCCACCAGGTTGGCGCGCGGATGACGGACGAGGCGATCCTCGAAGCAGGACGGCTCGCGGATCAGCCCACCGAAGCCCAGAGCATGGTCTCCACGCTCGCGAGAGCCCGCGAGCGCGCATGACAACCCCGAAGCGCCAGGGCACCGTCCTGATCCGGCCTTTCACGAAACTGCGGTCAGAGCCCCCGAATACCTCAGCCTTCGCGGACCCACGCCGTGAAGTCGTTGGCGAGTCCGGGCGGGTTGGCCGCCTCGGTCCGGCGAGCGATCCCCTCGTAGTACTCCAGTTCGTGGAGGATCACCGGCACTGGCTTGCTGATCACGCTCTTGATGACGCCATCGTTGTGGAGGTCGCGAGCGAGATGGACGCATGCCCGGTTGAAGTTGGCCTCGATCAGCGCGGCGGTCGGTCCCACGGTTGCGATCCAGTCCTCGGGGTGGGTGGGCTCGTCATACCAAAGTCCGAGTTCACTGATCCACCGGTGGCGTGCCGCGGCTCCGTCGGGGTCTCGGGTGAGGTCGCCGATGACCGTGAGCTCGTTCTGCAGCCAGAAGGCGTAGTTCCAGCGGGCTTCCGCCTCGTCGGAGGCGTTCGCGGTGGTGCGTCGGAACTGGGCTTCGGTGTTGTATCCGATGGTCAGGGTGGGCTGTCGTGGGTCGTCCCTCTCGTTGTCGATGAAGAACGAGATGACGTAGATGTCCTCTGCCTCGCCAGCCGGGATCGAGCTGATCGCTCGCTCGGCAAGGGCGCGGAGATGGTCCTGGAAGGTCACGGGGCTGGAGCCTCTCGAGTGCGGTTGCTGACGTCGTCGGCGTAAGCGGCCCAGTCGCCGGCGGCGGCCCGCTGCCATTTGACGGCGACGTTTATGTGGATGCCCAGGGTGCGGGCGAGGATCACGGAGGGCAGCTCAGTGGCGAGCTGGAACAGCGCGGTCGAGCGGGCCTCGGCGAGCCGAATGCCGAGCTTACGGGGCCTTTCGCCCATGGCCCAGGCGCTGATCGGGCGGCCCCGGCTGGCCGCTGGGGAAGAGCCAGGGCGAGTCGGTCTGGGCGAGGACCGCGTGGCTGCGGCGGACGGATACCTGCTGCAGGGCCAGCTCGGCGACGGTGCCGTGTACCGCGAAGACCCTCAACTCCTGGGCCAAAATCCTTGGAAGGCCCCCGTGAGGGCCTGTGCGTCACCCTGGAAGCCTGCCATACCGGATGCCAGCTGAAAGGCTGGCCAAGGCGCCTTGCAGCTCTCCATTTCTTTAGCGTGGGCATGTCAAAACATCCAAATTAGTCCATCTCGCGAGATAACTGTCCCTATTTATAGGCATCCTGACTGGCGCTATCCCACGCCGAGCCGACAGGCCTCGATGTAAACGCCGTTTACGGGCAGGCCGCTCCAACGAGCCACCCTCCGACGCGTGGACCCCATCCGCGGTGTAAACGCCGTTTACACCGCGCTCCCGGCAAGCTGTCGACAGTACCCTGCGGCGCGTACTCGTCCAGGCGGTCGAGCACCGTGGTGGCAACGACCCTCAGCTCATCGGGCTGAAGAAAGCGGAGGAGCCAGCTCGCCACACCCTCAAGGTCACGCCAGTCGGGAACCGCCGCACCCGCCGACGGCGCCACCGCCGTGCCGGCCTGCTGCCCCTGCCGGACCAGGTCGGCGGAACCCTCCCCCAGTGCCGATACACCCCGGTCGCTGCCACCGGCAGCACCGTCGCGCTGATCTGGCAGACCGGAGGTGTAAACGCCGTTTACACCAGCAGACCGCTCCAACGAGCCATCCGCCGGCGCCTGGACCCCAGCCGAGGTGTAAACGCCGTTTACACCACCCTCGTTCACACCACCCTCAACAGGTGCAGAGGCACGACCAGCCGCCTCCGATTCCGTCTCAGGAGACCCTTGCTGCCCAGGCCAGCGCCCTGATTCACGACGCCTGTCGGGGAGGCGAACGTGATCACCACAATGTTGTGGTCGTCCTTCTCGATGGTCGCCTGGCATGCGAAGTCCTGCTGGCACCGGCCGGCCCGCGCGTAGCCCGGCGTTCGTTCGTCGACCGCGGCGGTCGACCTGCAGTGGCAGAAGCCCGCAGGGTCAGCGTTCAGTGGCGACCAGTCAGGGTCCAATGAGGCGGGACTCCCAGCTGACGTGTAAACGCCGTTTACACGCCACCGCCGAGTCGCCCGTCCCGCCCAGAGAAAAACGGCCTGAGCACCCTTGAGGTACCCAGGCCGTTCTGTCGCCATCCTCCGCCGATCAGCTGCCGGCAGGACGCTGTGGTGCGTACTCGTCCAGGCGGTCGAGCACCGTGGTGGCAACGACCCTCAGCTCATCGGGCTGAAGAAAGCGGAGGAGCCAGCTCGCCACACCCTCAAGGTCACGCCAGTCGGGAACCGCCGCACCCGCCGACGGCGCCACCGCCGTGCCGGCCTGCTGCCCCTGCCGGACCAGGTCGGCGGAACCCTCCCCCAGTGCCGATACACCCCGGTCGCTGCCACCGGCAGCACCGTCGCGCTGATCTGGCAGACCGGAGGTGTAAACGCCGTTTACACCAGCAGACCGCTCCAACGAGCCATCCGCCGGCGCCTGGACCCCAGCCGAGGTGTAAACGCCGTTTACACCACCCTCGTTCACACCACCCTCAACAGGTGCAGAGGCACGACCAGCCGCGTCCGCCCCCGCCGGACGATTCGCTTCCCTGGCCGCGCGCTTTGCCTTCGCGGCCTGCTTCTCGGCGGCCGCCTCCTTCGCGGCCTGAGCCCTCTGGAGCTGCTCGGCCTGGGTGATCTTCCCTGACCGAGCCTCGGCACCGATCTTGCGCGCGTCCTCGATCGCCAGCTCTCCGGTCCCCGCCTGCTCCTGGAGCTCGGGCGCGAGGTGGAGCAGGGCCAGCCGCTGACCCACCCAGGCACGGGACTTGCCCAGCGCCCGCGCGACGGCCGCCTGGTTGCCCTCGTAGACCGTGTCCAGCAGCTGCTCGATCGCCTGGGCCTCCTCGAAGGGCAACACGTCCTCACGGTGCGCGTTGGCGATCAGCGCCGCCTCGACCATGTCCGAGGCACGCGAGACCAGGTCGTCCTGGAGGTCCACCCGCAACGTCGCCAGCCCCGCCTGCCGCGCGGCCATCAGACGGCGATTACCGTCGAGCGCGACGAAGTCCGCCTCGCCGATCGCGTCCGCCTGATCCGGATGCGCATCGAGGAACGCTCCGCGGCTCACCACCGTCACGGAAACGATCTGCCGGCGGGCCAGGCTCTCGGCGAGCTCGCCGATCGACCCGTCGTCGATGGTCTTCCGGGGATTGAGCGGATTGAAAACGATCGAGGACACCGGCGCCGACGACGCACGCCGAACCCGGCCAGTGGCGTCCAGCGCCTCGCTGCGCGCCCGCACCTCGTCGCCACGCGACGCACCCTGCGCCAGCGCCCCGAACGACCCGCCGCCACCCTGCAGCTTCTTCGCGACACTCACGAGAGCCCCCGGCGGATCTCACGCATGCGCTGCGCCTGGATGGATGTGGGTGCGTACATGAGCAGCGGCTGCTTGACGTGGACGGCCTCGCGCTGCTCTTTGAGGTCGGGAACAACGGAGACGACGGGCGGTGTGCCCAGGGACTGCCAGTTGTCGAGGGAGTGCGTGGCGACGTAGCCCTTGCGCTTGTCGAACTTGTTGACGACGAGTCCGAGCCGGTCGATGTCGACCTCGTAGTCGAGGCTGACGGTGCGGATCTGGCTGTCGAGCATGGCGTAGGCGTCTGCGGAGGAGTCCTCGGCCTCCACCGGGACGAGGACGCCGGAGGTGCCGGGTGCCTCGTTCTTGCGGCGGTGTCCGTAGTAGAGGCCGGCGTCCATTGCCAGGCCGAGGTTCGGCGGGGCGTCGATCACGATGACGTCGAAGTGTCCTTCGAGTGGGGCGAGGGCGCGCTGGAGGCTGGTCTCGCGGGGGCCGCGGACGGATCCGAGGCGGGAGTCGAGCAGGAACGCGTCGAAGCTCGAGGGCAGCAGGCTGAGGCGGCCTTCGAAGTGGTCGGGCTCGATCGTCACGACCTGGTCGAGCAGGGATCCGGCCACGCGGTCACGGTCGACCATGTGGGTTACCAGGCTCTCTTCGCCCGGCGGGATCTGCTTGACGCCGAGCTGGGAGGTCAGGTGGCCCTGCGGGTCGTAGTCGACGAGCAGGGTGCGCAGCCCGGGCAGCGCTGGCAGCTTGGAGGAGCCGGTGCTGGCGGGCAGGCCGAGCGCTATGGCCTGGCCTGTGCCGGCGGCGATGGTGGTCTTGCCGACGCCGCCCTTCTGGTTGCAGACGACGATGCGCCGGGTGTACTTGGGGATCGCCAGCTCGGTCAGGGGGACGTTGTGCGAGTCGATCCACACGCGGATCGCCTGGGCGAGGCCCTGGACGAAGGAGATTCCTCGGCTTGTGCAGTCCTTCTTGAAGGAGTCGTACAGGCCGGTGGGGAGCCAGGTGTTCCAGCTTTCGGCGCCGGCCGTGTCGATAGTCGGGTTGCTCTCGGCCGGTCGGAGACGCCACTGCTCGACGGCCTGGTTGACGGCGTCCTGCATGTCGATGCCGAGCTGCGCGGCCCGGGTCTTGAGTTCCTGGCGGAGGGCTACAGGCAGCTTGGACGCAACCTTTTCCCTCCCTCCTTCGAGGTTTTGAGACGTCATGGCGTCACCATAGTGGCGTCATGGGGGTTTAGGCACATCCCGGGGCTGTGTGTCTTCGGTTTCTCTTCCGCCCGGGGTGTAAACGGCGTTTACACGAGGGACCCGCGCCTGGGCGGCAATGCCGCTCGCGCGGTCGTCTCGCCCTGGTCCTGGCCCTTGAGGTGCACGCGGATCCGGCCGGCCCCTGTGCCCGGCTCCGCGGCGGCCCTGGCCAGGTTCGGAAGGCCTGCCCCACCGCCGGGTGATGACCCGGCCTCGAAACACGAAGGGCCCGTCCCTCAGCTCAGCGCCGAGGAGACGGGCCCTTCACCGCGCCGGCGATCGGACCACCAAACCGCCGGCCGCTGATCCGGACGACGGCCGTGAGGCGAGCGGGCCCGAACCCCACGATGTGGACAGCACGGCTCCACGCCCTGGGCCGGACGCCGCCCCGCGCACCGGATCCGCCAGGCGTGGGAAAACCGTCAGACCGCGTGCGACAACAGCCGGTCGCGGCACCTCCAAGCGGACGCAGGCCAGTCAGGGAAGGCAGAAACCCTCTCCCCCACCCACCGCAGCCGCTGGCCGGTGAGGGCCTTGTAGGCGTGCTGGGTCGGTGAGGAAGGCGGCGAGGAGGCCGGCCATCGAGTTCCGGGGTCTCCGCAGGAATGGGCCTCACCCAGGAGTCCTCTACGGCGTAAAGACCCGGAAACACAGAAGGGCCCGCCTCCTCCGGTGTCAAAGCCGGGGAAGGCGGGCCCTTCTGTGTGCTGGGGATCAGGCCGGAACGAGGGTGCCCGCACGGTCGAGGCCGATCGCGCGACTGACGGTGGCGAGGGTGTCGGTCCAGTCGCCGGCGTGGTGGACCGCGCGGTCGTCCACGTAGCAGGCCGCACCCAACTTGGTGCTGGTCACGAGGATCGGGCCCCGGGTGGTCCAGTAGGCCCGGTCTTTGGACGGGTCGACGAACGCCTCCAGCCCGGAGTACCAGGTGATCCTCAGGGGGCGTCACCTGCATGGTGTGACGTGGCGGGGGGGGGGCTGTCGTTGGTGCTCCGAGAATCGTTCTCGGGGGGTGTGGCTCTGTGGCGGGTTGTTGCACGCATCCGTCGGACCCTGGAGTTGCACATGCGGGCCTTTCCTGTCGTCCTGCCGTCGGGCAGCCGGTACTGGACGGTCATCGACGATGACCTGAACGTCGTTCCGGTGGTCGACCACTGGCTGCGGTACCTGCGGTTCGGCAGGAGCCGGGCCGAGCTGACTACCAGGGCCCACGCCAGCGGGGCCGCGCTCTATCTGCGCTGGTGCCGCGAGACCGGTCGACAGTGGCCGGACGCCGCCCGTGACCTCGGCCTGTTCATGGTCTGGCTGAAGTACACGCCGTCGCGCCCGCCGGCCGGGGAGGAAGTACTGCTGCTCGGGCCGGGTGCCGAACCGGCGCGGCGTGTGGTCCTCCATCAGGTGGGCGGTGTCTAAAGGAGGGGGAGCTGGTTCTCGTCCGGCTGCTCGGGGTCCTCGGTGCGGGCGTGGGCGTGGTCGCGGGCGTTGTGGTGGGCGTCGTCGGTGCGCTCGCACACCAGCCGACCGTCGGGGAGCTCGTCCCATTCGTGGCTGCTGACGGCGTCGTCGGCAGCGCCCTCGGGGGTGTCGTGGTGGGGGATGAACTCGTCCTCGACCAGGTCGCCGCAGACGCCGCACCTGGCGGTCCAGCACAGCGACGGGACAGCGATGTCGGCGCCCGAGCGGGCCGCGCCCTCGCGGCGCCAGGCGTAGCCGTGGTGGAGGACCAGGGCGTGGGTGACGGGCTGGAGCGGAGAGCCGTCGTCCAGGTCGGCGGCCGCGGCGTTGTGCTCGGCCGAAGCCATCAGCGCGGTGGCGAGGTCGGGCATCTCCAGCAGGGCGCCGGGGCCGGTGAGCCACAGCTCCCAGGGCCGGTCCGGGGCGCAGCCGCTGGTCGGGGTCGGTGGTGAAGAGGCCGCGGCGGCCGGCCTGGGCCAGGGCGGGGCTGGTGGTCATCTGCGGTGTCTCCTTCGACGGGTCGGCCCCGGCCCGCTGGGGTGCGGGCCGGGGCTGGGCCGGGTGGTCGGGCCGGGGCTGGTGGCGGGGCGGTCTGCTGTCGGGTGTGGCCGACTACAGCAGGCCAGTGGCGTGGGCCGCCGCCTCCTGGTCGCGGTTGTCGTCCCCGTCGGCTTGGTCCTCGCCGTCGGCGGTCGGGGCGGGGCGGAACTCGCGATGGCGAGGTCCTGGCCGAGGGCGGCGCACGGGTCGCCGTCCTCACCCTCGCTGTCGGTGGGCTGCGCGGTGTCGGCGGCGGGTGCGTCCAGGAGCGCGGCCAGGTCGCCGATGGTGTGGATCTGCACCGGCTGCTCGCCGTCGCGGGCGAACAGGTAGGTGCGGCTGTTGTAGCCGTCGTGGTCGGTCGGGCGCGGGACGGCCAGCAGGCGTGCGGTGGGTGTGATCTCGCACGTCGCGGTGCCGTCCGGGCTGCCGGTCCAGTTCTCCGCATTGGTGAGCGCGCCGTAGCTGTAGTCGAGGCGGGCGGCACCGGAGGCGGCGCGGGCGGCGGCGTCGGCGCAGACGTCGGTGGCCAGCTGCTCTCGGGTCGGCGCCGGGACCGTCTCGCGGGCCGGGCCGTGGTGCTCGGCTCCGAGGCGGCGGCGCAGCGGGGTGAGGGCCTTGTAGGCGGTCTGGTGGGTGATCAGGGCGGCGAGGGCTCCGGTGGCCAGGGCGAGGGTGATGCGGGTTTCGGCCAGGCGGGTGGTGAGGGCGCGGTAGGTGGTGAGGCCGGCGGTGGCCGCAGCGGTGACGGTGGCGATGCCGTCGGCGGTGTCGAGGGCGGTGCGGGCCAGGCGGGTGCGCAGGGTGTCGGTCACGGGGTCCTCCGGGAGTCGGGTTGGGTGTCGGCCGGGCGGCCGCGCCGCTCACCACTGCGGCCTGCTCGCCGGGCCTGGGTGGCTCGGCGGCTGGGGGGCGTCAGTGCCCGGTGCTGGGGTGGTGGCGGATCTCGTCCCACCCTTCGCGGGGGAGGAGGGCGTGGGCGGAGCGGGCCATGCGGTGCTGCCAGCGCAGGACGTCCTCCGGAACGCGCTGGTGGTCGGGCCTGGCCGCGTTCCGTGCGAGACAGAGGTGCAGTGGGGCGTCGACCAGGACCGCGACGGCTCGACGGCCGTGCTGGTGGGCCAGCTCCACCAGCTGGAGCCGGTGCTGCGCCTCGACCGAGGTGTTGTCCACGTAGGTCGTGGCGCCGCGGCGCGCCCGGTTCAGGAGGACGTGGTGCTGGAGCAGGACGGCGTCGGCGGTGGCGGCCTGGTCGCCGGGCTCGGAGACGATCGCGCGCAGGGTGTCCAGGCTGACGATCTGGTGTGGCGGGACGGTGCGCAGGGCCGAGGACTTGCCGCTGGCCGCGCACCCGATCATGGCGACCAGGTCGCCGAAGGCCGGGGAGTTGCATTGGATGCAGGCCTCGCGGCCGTGCAACACGTTGGCCTGCGGCTGACCGTAGCAGCCCGAGGGGCAGGGAACGACGGCTTCTGAGCAGGCAAGATGACGTAGATCGGTCATGTGATGCATGATCCTTCCATCTGGTGCAAGGGGAGGGTCGAGTGGTTCGGCAGGATGCGGCACCCCAGGGTTCGGCGCGTCTGGAGCTGGTCGACGGTGTCTCGCTGCTGCACCCCGAGGACGCGGTGTTCGAGGCGATGCTGAGCGGCTGGGAGCGGCAGCAGCGCGGCCGGCGGCTGGAGCCGGACACGATCAAGGAGCGGCGTCGCATCGTGCGCCGGTTCGCTGTGTTCAGCGGCGAGTACCCGTGGCTGTGGTCGGCCGCGCACATGGACGAGTGGACCGACTCGCTGATCGCCGAGCACGGGAGGGCGAAGTCGACGATCCGCTCGTACCAGGGCGCGATACGGCTGTTCTGCGACTTCATCACCTCGCCCCACTACGCCTGGGTCGAGGAGTGCGAGGTCCGGTTCGGGACCCACCCGGTGCAGGTCTGCCACGAGTGGAACACCGCGGTCCACCTGGAGGACTACGAAGGGGATCCGGATCGACGGCCGATGACCCGAGAGGAAGTCCAGACCCTGTTCGACTACGCCGACGACCGCGTGGAGGAGGCTGTGCGGCGGGGCAGGAAGGGCGCACTGACGGCTTACCGGGACGCCACGGTCTTCAAGGCGATCTACGGGTGGGGCCTGCGATGCCGGGAGGTGTCGCGGCTGGATGTCACGGACTTCTACCGCAACCCGAAGGCGCCTGAGCTGGGGCGCTTCGGCAACATGCACGTCCGGTACGGCAAAGCGAGCAAGGGCTCGGGACCGCGGCGCCGGATGGTGGCCAGCGTGATGCCGTGGGCGGTGGAGACGTTGGAGGACTACCTGGTCAACATCCGGCCCAGGTTTCGCCACCACGCCGGCCGCCGGGCGGTGTGGCTGACCGAGCGCGGCGGGCGGTTGCAGCCTCGGGAGATCGAGGAGCGGTTCGCGACCTACCGCGACGCGCTGGACATGGACAAGGAGCTGGTCCCGCACTGCCTGCGGCACTCGTACGTGACCCACCTGATCGAGGATGGGGCGGACCCGAAGTTCGTACAGGAGCAGGTCGGGCACCGGTTCGCTTCCACCACCGCGATCTACACCGGGGTCAGCACGGACTTCATGAACACGATGATGCGCAAGGCGCTGGATCGCGCCTTCACCACCGAAGGGCAGATGGCATGACCGCGAAGCTCGACTACCGTTGGCACCTGAGGGAGCTCATGGCCGCCCGCGGCATGTTCTCCACGACCGATCTGCGGCCGCTGCTGGCCGAGCGGGGGGTGGACCTGTCGCCGAGCCAGACCTACCGGCTGGTGGTGGAGAAGCCCGAGCGGCTGAGCATGAAGACGCTCATGGCCCTGCTGGACATCCTGGGCTGCCGCATGGACGACCTCATCGAGCCGGTCCGCGCCGCATCCCGCGGCCGCCGGACGGCCTCCGACGCGGCGCCCGTGCCGGGCGGGGAACGGCCGGAGCCGGGCGTGGGCTCGTTCAGGCCCAAGCGGGCCCGTGTCCTGCCCGGTCCGCAGTGACTGGTACCGAACCGGCTCCGCGCTTCTTGACCGAGCCGCGCTCTGTAATCGCCGAGGCGGTCGCGGCCGCGGACCCCGGCATACCCGAGCCGGCCATTGCCCTGGCCGTCGACCGGGTCGCCGACACCCGCGCGAAGCAACGTCGGCTCGCCCAGGCCCTCGCCGCTGACCCAGCCCTGCTGGCCTCGGGCCGCCCAGAGGGGCCGCGGCTGATCGAGCTGCTGGTGCGCGAACTGCTGCTGCACGGCCAGAACCGCCTGGTGCTGCCCCGCTGCGCGGGCTGCGGCAAGCAGGGCGTCCTCAACCGCGTCGACGGGACCCGGCGCATCTGCTCGACGTGCGGCAACAAGGCGACCGGCAGCGGCCCGCAGCCGTGCGCGGTCTGCGGCCAGAGGCGGCAGGTTGCGGGCCGCGACCGGGAGGGCCGGCCGCTGTGCGGGCGGCACCGCCAGGAGCCGGTGGACGGGCACGCCGAGGTCCGTCGGCTCCTGGGCCGGGCGTGCACCGGCCTGAGCGACGACGAGCTTGCCGCCGTCGTCACCGAAGTGCTGCCGCTTCCCGCACAGCAGCAGGCCATGGCACGGGACCTGACCAACCGCCCGGACCTGCTGACCGGGCAGGGCGCTCACGGTTCTCCCCGCGTGATCGCCCTGATCGCGGCTCTGGTCGCCCGAGGCGCCACCAACATCACCGTGCCGGCCTGCCCCATCTGTCAGCGCGTGGCCCCGCTGAACTACGCCCGCGATAACGCGCGGTGCTGCCGCCGCTGCTACGACCAAGCCCGGCTCCAGCCCTGCTCCTCGTGCAAGATCCCTTCGCCGGTGACGACCCGCACCGCCGACGGCGAGCCCCTGTGCGCCCCGTGCATGCGCCGCGACCCGGTCAACCACGAACCCTGCACCCAGTGCGGCCGTGTCGCTCTGACCCACCGCGACGCGGCCGGCCGGGCCGTGTGCGGCAGGTGCCAGCGGCCCCCTACGGCCATCTGTTCCGTCTGCCAGGTCCGCAAGCCGTGCCACTACGCCGACACCAACGCTCCACGCTGCGCGACCTGTACCAGGCGAAGCAACCGCGCACCATGCTCGAACTGTGGCATCCACCGCGTCATCAACGCACGCGGGTCAGAGGGTGACCCACTCTGCGCACCGTGCAGCCGTCGCCACGAGGTGTGCTCGGCCTGCGGCACCCTCCGGTACGCCTACGCCCGCTCGGCCGACGGCGAGAACCTGTGCAAGGTCTGCTACGCCAAGGACCCGATCTCCTTCCGACACTGCACCGGATGCGGCAGCCTTGAACGCCTCCACCACCACGGACTCTGTCCGGCCTGCGCCGCCAGGCGCCAGCTGCGCGCCCTGCTCGCCGGCCCGGCCGACCAGGTGCACCCGCGCCACGAGCCGATCGCCGCCGCGCTCACCGCAGGGCCGCCGTCCTCGCTCCTGCTGTGGCTCAAGCGCCCCGGCAGCCGGGAGCTGGTGGTGCGGCTGCGCGACCTCACCGAGCCCCTCACCCACGCCACGCTCGACGCGATGCAGCCGCCGAAAGCCATCAACCATCTACGTGCCGCGCTCACCGCCCACGGCGTCCTGCCGGGGCGCGACGAGCACCTGGCCGCCTTCGAGCGGTGGCTGCCCGGGGCCGTCGCCGCGATCGGCGACCATGACGACCGGGTCGTCATCAAGAGCTTCGCGACGTGGTTCCACCTCAACAAGCTCCGGCGCCGTGCTCGGCGCTGGCCGCTGACCCACGGCCAGTACCAGACCGCCAAGGGGGACATCCAGGCCGCCATCCGCCTGCTCGCCTGGCTGCGCGAGCACGGCACAACCCTGTCAGCCTGCACTCAGGCCGACATCGACCTGTGGCTCACCTCGAAAACCGGGGGCCGGATCCTGGTCCGCAACTTCCTCATTTGGTCTGCCAACCGCGGCCACTCCCGTCCCCTATCCGTCCCCGAACGCAAGGGAACCCGCGGCCCGGACACGTTCCCCGACGCCGAATTGCGGTGGAGCATCAGCAAACGCCTGCTGCACGACACCTCACTAGCGACCGGCGACCGCGTCGCCGGCTGCCTCGTCCTGCTCTACGGCCAGCCCGTCAGCCGGATCACCCACCTGACGACCAACCACGTCCTCGACACCGGCGACGCCCTCCACCTACACCTGGGCGCCAAGCCGCTGGAGATCCCCGCACCGCTGGCCGACCTGATCCGCCAGCTCGTCCGCACCCGCCGCGGCTACGGGGCCCTCGGACACACCGACGAGCACAGCTGGCTCTTCCCCGGCGTGCGCGCCGGCCGCCCCATCAGCGCCCAACGCCAAGCAGCCAGGCTCTACCAACTGGGCATCAAGACCCGCGCCGGGCGATCCACCGCCCTGCTGGACCTGGCCGCTGAACTACCAGCCTCCGTCCTCAGCGACCTCCTCGGCATAAGCATCCGCACCGCCACAGGCTGGTCCGAAGAAGCCGGCAACACCCGCCCCGGCTATGCGGCAGAGGTCTCTCGTCGGGCCAAGCGCTGACAGACGGTCGCGGTTGCCGGGGCCCCGGAGCGTGCAGGCACGGGTCGCCGGCTCTCGCCGTTCGTGCGCCACCACGTCAAACATGCTCGGCCGGTCTCCTGCTAACTGCCTCAACTGCCCGGCGGACTGCGGTCTTTACGGATACCCACAGCGGGCTTGATGACGTCAGCCGGCCTCAGCCAGGGCGGGCCCGGCCATACACGGCGCCGAGCCAGCCCTGGCTGCCCCGGTCAGTGTCAAATACGTGCCTAGTACCCGGGACGGCCCCAGTGGGTGACCGAAACGGTGATCGAGGCCGGCTCTGACGTCTTCTCCAGAACAGTGAGAGCCCAGAGAGCGCCTGTGCTGTTGTCTGCCATGCAGTAGCGGGCTCCGACCTCGCCGGCGATCCCCTTGACGTGGGATCCCGCGCCGTTCACGACCCGTTGGCAGCCTCGGGCATCATTGATCGGCTCAGCGGTCTGAAAGAGTCCAGGGTTAACGTATGCCAGCACTGTCATTTGTCCCGGCGTATCCGGCCAAGTGCCGCATTTGATGGCATACAGGCTGTCTCCGAGGCGCATTTGGGTACTCACCTCGGGAGGAAGGTCCCCGGGGGTAAGGGTTGAACGCCCAACATTCACCAGCTTGCCGCTCGGTACAGGCTGGTCCCCATACAGCCCCGGGGTATCCAACTCGCAAGCATCCGGCGATACAAAACTGTCAGTCTTGAGAGTGACCTTTGCGTCCGCATACCTGAGCGGTAACTCGGCTTCCCCTGTCGCGTTTGACGATGCGGACGCAGTCTTCTGCGGCGGCGGGGACGCCGATGTTGTAGTGGTCGGGGCAGGTACAACTGCTTGGGAGCAACCCACAAGGGCAAAGGCAAACGTCATCAAGGCCATCAGCCCAGGCTGTGCAGCGATCAAACGACGCTTCATCTTGCGGAACCCCCCGATGAGTGGACCGGCCGAGCAGCGTCAAGCATAGGTAGACGTCCGGTGGCAGAAAAGGTAGTTGGAGAACCTGGGCTGATGGCCCGGCTCTCGGGTCGCTCACCACCGTTAGCGGCGCAGGGCGTACAGATGGCCGCTGTCCGACACGGTGCCGTCCGCCCCTCGGTTCTTTCTGGTGGCGATGAAGACGGTGTCCTTGCCGATGGCGGGGTTCTCCATTACCTGGCCCTCGCTGGTGTATGTCCAGCGTTCCGTACCGGTCGCCGCGTCGACGGCGCGCAGCTTGCCGTCCCAACCTCCGAAGTAGACGACCCCGTCGGCCAGGGCGGGTGAGGAGAAGATGAAGTCGCCGGTGGACACCGACCAGCGCTTCGTCCCGGTGGCCGCGTCGAGGGCGTAGAAGATCTTGTTGCTGCAGCCAAAGTAGACCAGGCCGCCGGAGACCACGGGGTCGGAGGAGATCTGATCGTCGGTGCCCTCGGTCCGGAACTTCCAGCGCTCCGAGCCGTCGGCGGTGTTCACCGCAAAGAACGTGCCCTTCGTCCCGCCGATGAAGACCGTCCCGTCTGCCACGACGGGGGAAGAGTCGTGGAATGCCTCACCGCTCGGGAAGGCCCACAGCGGGTTTCCGGTCGCCTCGTCCAGCGCGTAGAGGTGGCCGTCGCGGCTGCCGGCGTACACAACGCCCTTGCTGACAGCCGGGGACGAGACGATGCGGTCCTTGGCGGTGAACGACCAGCGCTTTGTGCCCGTGGCGGCGTCCACAGCGTGAAGGACATCATTCCAGCCGCCAACGAACACCATGCCGTCGGCAACCGTCGGCGCCTTCATCGGCGCCTGGTTGGAGGCGCCGGTGTGGTACTTCCAGAGCATCCCCGCGTCGTTGCCAGCATGCAGGACACCGTTGTGGTCAACGAGGTAGAAGTTCCTGCCCGACACGGCCAGAGCGCCGGGCACCCCGAACTCATTGTCATCCAGGTGCAGCGTGGACCTTACGGTTCCGCTGGAGGCGTCGACCACCAGCAGGTCGATCCCCGTGGAGGAGCTGTAGCTGAGGTAGTAGACCTTGCCATCGCTGACCACGGGGGAGGCGAACGCCCACGGGTTCCTGGGGATCGACCACAACTCGGAGGCCTTCGAAGCGGCGGCCGGCGCCGCCGATTGTGCGTTGGTCCGGCCCTCCTGCCCGTCGGTGGTGCCGAAGGGCAGGCTGGTGACGGACTTTTCGTTTGTCGGCGGGGAGTCCCCGCCGCCGATGAGCTGCACACCGCCGTAGCCGGCGAGCGCCAGGACGACGATGACCAGGGCAAGGACCACCAGTGCCCAGGGGTCGCCGTTGCGGATCTTGTTGATGATTTGGTCCCGGCCTGCAAAGTTGCCCCGGACCTTGTTGCCTGTCCCCTGGATGGTGATGCCTCCGCCGGAGGCGACGTTGGCGGGCGCAGCCGCAGCAGGCTGAGGTCCCGGCTCCGCAGCGGGCATGGTGCTGGTGAGCTGGACGACGAAGGGCTGGTCGGCAGCCATCACGGTCACCAGGGCGCTGTGAAGGCTAGCCTGGGCTGCGGGCTCCTGGGGGGCCGCGTCGAACGTGGCCACGGCCGCACTCTGCCCGGCGCCCGTGAGCCGGGTTCGGACCAGATCCCCGACCAGCGAGGCGGCGGCGCTGCCCGCGCTGGTGGCGGCCGCTGTGGCGGCGGTTGCCATCAGCTGGACCACGGCTGAGGCAAGATCGTCTAACGCGCTCATCGAGATTGTCCCCCCCTGGACGACAACGGTCATGCCCATGCTTCCAGACGGACCGGTGGCTCAAGCTTGCAGAAGCCCAATCGCAACCTGCCCCGCTGCGTCCTCAAGACACGCTCGAGGTGGCTCCGAATCCGTTGCCGATCACGGTCGGACAGCCGCGCCACCCTTGCCCGGACGGAGCAGCATGGCTCTCGATCGCGTTGCCTAAAGACCCGGTACTCCGCACCTTCGAATAGCCGGACTTACCAGCAGGGGCGAAGGTGAGGTTCACGGGCGGTGCCTTTCGGTTCGGGGGTAGCGGGGCAGGGCCGGCTGCTGCGCCGAAGCGGTCCGGCGCAGCAGCCGGGCGGGGGGCGTCAGTTGCGGCCGGGCGGGAGTGCCTTGGTGGTCGGCTCGGTGGCGGCCTGGCGGTGCTGGAGGGCGAGCCAGGCCCCGGCCGCGGTCATCAGCCGGCCGTCGCCGAGGGCGTCCAGCGGGGCGGTGTCGATGTCGTGCATCAGCTCGGCCGGGTCGAGGGGGCGCATGAAAACGACCGGCGCGTACCGGATGACCTCGTCGGTGGCCAGGACCTGCACGGTGGCCTTGTCCTTGAGGTAGTGGTTGTCGCACAGGACCTTGCAGACCTGGGTGTGGTCGGGGTGGCCGGCGAGGTAGCGGTCGGCGTCGCGGAAGAGCACGTAGGTGCCGGGGAGCGGCTTGTCCGGGGCCTGGGTGGTCTGGGGCTGGGTGGTGGGCATCGCGGGTCCCTTCGTCGGGTCGGTGCCGGCCGGGCGGCCGGTCCCTGTCCCCGGATGCGCGCCGCCCGCCGGGCTGGGTGCCGGGCGGGCGGTGCGGTCCGGGGGCGAGGCCGGCGGCCGGGTCAGCTGATGAGCGCGAGGACCAGGACGAAGAGGAGCACGGGCACGACGGCGACGACGGAGCGCGGGATGTCGATGCAGCCCTTGAGCCGCTCGATCTCGTCGCTGATCGCCTCGCACTCGGCGAGCGTCCGGGCATGGGCGCGGGAGCCGGCGGGGACGTTGGCGAGGGTCTGGCTGCGCTCGTGGAGGAGCTCGCGGTGGGCGGCGATGCGGGCGTCACGGTCTATGGCAAACAGGGCGGTGTCCCCTTCCGGGATCGGTTCGGTGAGCGGGTTGGTGGTGCGGGAGGATGGGGGCAGGCCGGTGGCGAGACCGGCCCGCCGGCGCTCTCGGGCGCCTTGGCCTCCGGGGTGCTTCATTCATCCCGGAGGCCGCTCGCGTTGAGCGCTCGGTTACGCAGCGCGAGCGGCGGGCTTGAGCGCGGGCTCGTCCGCCTCGACCGCGTCGCGCACCCGCTGGCAGGTGCTGCGCGTCTGCTCGGGCGTGCCGGTGAGCAGTCCGCGCTCGGTGAGCGCGGCGTGGATTTCGGCGGCGCGCGGGCGGTGGTCGAGAGCGTCGAACAGTGCGCGGACGGTCGCCTTGCGGGCGTACATGAGCGCGGCGTCGCTCATCGGCGTTGCCTGGTGAGCGTCGCCGCCCTGCGGGGCGGCGGGCGGGAGCGCGCGCTGAGCGCCACTGGTCCCGCGACCTGCGGCGATCTCGCGCTCATGTGAGCGCGCGCCGTGAGCGTCCGGTCCGAAGGCGGCCGTGCCGTGAGCGGCGGGCAGCGGCTGGCCGCCGTGCGGCGGGCGCGGGGCGGGGACCTCGTGAGCGCCGCCGGTGGCTGCGGTGGGCGCGGCCGGAGCGGGAGCGGGCGCGGCCTGCTCGCCGTGAGCGTCCTTGCCGTGGTCGATGAGCTCGTGCACGCGCCAGATCGCGATGGGCACGACCATCGCGAGCGGGATCGCCAGGCCCCACTGGATCTTCCACTCTCCGTGAGCGTCCTGGGCGACGCCGAGCAGATGGAGGTCGGTGAGGATCGCGGCGATCTGGCACAGCATCATCACGCCGAGCGCGATGCGGGTCTCCTTGTGCATCTTGCTGCGGGTCGCGGCGATCACCCAGCCGTCCAGGCAGACGGCGAGGAACCACGCCAGGCTGGTGTCCATGCCGGCCACGACCGCGAGCTGGTGCTCGCGCGTGCTGGTGAAGATGATGCCCGCCCACAGGACGGCGCGGGTGAGCAGCCAGGGGATGCGGCCCAGGTACCAGCGGTGGGCCCGCCGGTACCAGCGGTGGTGGCGGGCGGCCATGGCCTCCTCCAGGCGCTGCTGCTCCTCGGTCAGTTCCGTGACCCGGGCCTCGGCCTCGGCGACCTGCGCCAGGGCCTCGGCGACGACCTTGTCCGCGTCGCGCCGGGCAGTGTTGCGGATCCGCTCGGCGTCGGCGTCGGCCTTGCCGCGCTTCGAGCTGGCCTGGCGCAGTTCCTCGCCGGTGGCCGCCTTGGCCTCGTCGATGGCGGCCTGGGCGTCCTCGCGCAGGCGCTGGACGGCGGCCTGGCCGCGCTCGCGCAGTTCGGCGGCCTGGCGGGCGCCCTCCTCGCGGAGCTCCTGCGCGTCGGCCTCGGCCTCCTCCCGCAGCCGGCGGGCCTCGGCGTCGGAGTCCTCGCGAACCGTGTCGGCGTCCGTGCGGGCGGCCTCGGTGACGCGCGCGGCCGTCGCCTCGGCCTCCTGGCGGGTCTCCTCGGCCTGCTCCTCGGCCGCCGCGATGATCTGACGGGCGGTCTCGGCGGCCCGGGTGCGGATCGCCTCCGCCTCGGTGGCGGCCTCGGTCAGGGTCCGGTCGGCCGCCGCGGCCGCATCCCGCTGCACCGTGGCCGCCAGCTCCCGCGCGCCGGTCAGGTCCTGCTCGGCCTGGGCACGGTCGGCGGCGGCCTTCTCCCGGGTGCGCTCCAGCTGGTGGCGGGCGTCGTCGACCTGCTCCTGGACGTCGGCGAGGTCGCCAGCGGCCCGGCGCAGCGTCGCCTCCGCCTCGCGGTCGGCCTCCCCGAGCACCTTCGCGGCCTGCTCCTCGGCGGTGGCAGTGATGCCGGCCGCCACGGCCTGGGCCCGCTCCTCGGCGTCGGCGACGATCCGCTCCGCCTCCTGCTCGGCCTGGGCGCGGACGTCGGCGGCGCGCTGCTCGGCGTCGGCCAGCAGCGCCGCGGCCCGCTCGGTGGCCTCCTCCAGCAGCCGGTCGGCCGCCGCGTGGGCGTCGGTGTCGGTGCGCTCGCGCTGTTCCCGGGCGGCCTTCTCGGCTTCGGCGCGGATCGTCTCGGCGTTGTGGCGGGCGGCGTCGAGGATCCATCCGCCCATCCGGTCGGCACGCTGCGTGATGGCCTCTGCCTCTGCGGCGGCGTCCGCTCGCAGCTGCTCGGCCTCCGCCGCCCACTGCCCGGCGGTGGCCAGCTCGCGGCCGGCCTGCTCGGCGGCGTGCTCCAGGACGGCGAGCGCCTGGTCCTCCGCGAGGGCCAGGACGTCGGCCGCGCGGTCGGCGGCGTCGGCCAGGACCGGGTCGGCGGCCGGCCGAGCGACGAAGGTCTCGGGGAGGACCTCCGGGGTCTTCGGCGGGGCGCTGGCGGGGGTCTGCGGGCGGGGCTCGGGGACGGCGGCGGGGGCCTTGGCGGCGGTCTTCTTGGCGGCGCGGTGCCGGCGCGGGGTGGTGGTGCGGGCCGGGGTCATCGGGCGGTTCTCCTTCTGCACTCGGGTGACGGTGCGTGACGTGTATGGGGTGTCGGGGTTGTCGGGGGTGGGTGCCCTGCAGGCGGGTGTCTGGGGCCCGCCGGGCGTGTTTTCGGGGGGTCTCCTGGACCCCAGACACCCCATACACGCAGGTCAGTGACCCCTACAGGCGCGGCATCCCAGACAGGCCGTCTGGGATGCCGCGTAGGGGTTGTGCGGGGTGCGGGTGGCTACCCTCGGTACCGCTCGATGGCGGTCTCCAGGGTCTCGGCGTAGTAGCCGAGGCCCGGCTTCTCGACGCCGGGGACGCGCAACTGGCCGCCGGCCTTGCGCTCGACGCCCACCTCCTTGAGGTAGCCGTTGAGCGCGATTCCGAGCTCTCGGGAGTCGGGGTAGCCGAGGGCCTGGGCGAGCGGTCCGGTGTGCATCCGGCCGCCGGCCGCGGCCACCTCCTGGTGCGCGCGGAGCAGCAGGACGGGCACGCCGTCCGGGTCGAACTCGGCCTCGTCGGGGTCGTCGTCCTCGCCGTCGGAGAGGTACACGTCCTCCTCCCATGCCTCGCCGTCAGCGCCGAGCTCGTCGTCCAGGCCGTCGCCGAACTCCTCGTCCGGGTCGGCCGGAGAGGCCGGTGCCGGTGACGGAGCGTGTCCGGGCGGCGGGGTGCCGCAGCCCTTGCTGCGCATCGCGGCTTCGATCGGGTCGGCCCACTGGCCGCGCAGTCGGCCGGCCGCGGTGCGGATGCGGGTGATCTTCTCGATCATCCGGATCATGTCCGTGCCGTCGATCCACAGCGAGCGGATGCGGCGGTAGCGGTCGGCGAGCAGGATGCCCATGCCGCGGATCGAGGGGTCGAGCAGCGAGGCGTCCCAGCCGGACTTCGCCGCGCTCTGGGACAGGGCCATGTTGGACTCGGTCGTCTCGGTCACCCGCATGCACCACTTCCAGGTGATGTTGCCGGTGGCCTCGCGGGGCAGGACGCCGTCGGCGCCCTTGGTGACGACCTGGGTGGCGATCACCAGGATGATCCCGAAGGCCAGGCCCCGGGCGGCGAGCGAGGCCAGCGCGGACCGGATCGCCGGACCGTGCTTCCTGTCGCTGGTGACGGCGGCGGCCTCGTCGACGACCACCAGCTCCAGGCCGCCAAGCAGCGGGATCAGCGCGGGGTCGTCGATCTGCTCCATGCCGTGGGCCTTGACGATCGCGGCCCGGCGGGCCATGTCGGCGACCAGGGCCTCCAGCATGATGCGGGTGCGCTTGGCTCCCTTGGTGCCGGGCTCGTCGACGAACGACGCGGCAAGGTGGCGCCAGCGGTCCTGACCGGGAGCCTTGCCGTCGACCAGGCGCAGGTTGACCCGCAGGTCCAGCAGCGCGCCGGCGATGATGGCGCGCAGCGCCGCGCCCTTGCCGGAGCGGGAGGCGCCGCCGATGGCGAGGCTGGTGTCCTTGAGGATCAGGTTGACCAGGTCGCCGAAAGCGTCGAACGCCACCGGGATGCCGTCCTCCCAGACGTCCAGGGACTCGACGTCGGCCAGCGGGGAGGGCCTGGGCTCGGTGAACGGGTCCTCGGCGAAGGCGGCGACCGCGATCGTCTTGGCGTTGCCTCCGGCGGAGGCGTGCACCGGGTCCATGAAGAACCTCGCGCGGTCCAGGCCCATTTCCCCGGCGATCCGGCCGAGCTTGGGCAGGACGGTCTCCACCGTCATCCCGTCGCCCTTGGGCAGGACGACGTGCGCCATCCACCCGTTGGCCAGGCGGGTGATCGAGTCGGGCCGGGCCAGGCGCAGCGGGCCTTCGGTGATCGCCCCGGCCGAGAGCATCGCCTCGGTGAGCTGGTCCGTCTCCTCGCACTCCAGCGCCTGCGGATCCGGGCCGGCGGGGCCGGTCGGCGGGGCGAAGTCGGGCGCCGAGGTCCAGGTGGCGGTGAAGCCCGGGGCCGCGGCCGGCGCGGCCGGCTTGGTGAAGCTGGGCGCGGCCGGTCCGGCCGGACCGGTACCGGGGGCGGTCGGTGTGCCGGGGGCGGCGGGGGCCTTGTAGTCGATCTCGGGGACCTCCGGCGGGGCGGAGCGCCAGCCGGTGAAGCGCCCCTTGCCCCAGGCGATGACGGCCAGCCCGGCGGCCATCGCGGAGAGCAGGACCGGGCTGCCGATCTGCAGGATGCCCCACCCGGCCGCGACGCCCAGCGCGATGGAGCGCCAGCGGCGGCGGTTCGCCATCCGGCGGCGGTGGGCGGCCAGCTCGGCCTGGGTGGGATCGCGGTGCCCGGTGTACGGCTGGAGCTCTATCTGCCGGATGCGCTCGCGCCAGGCCATCGCCTCGGAGCGCAGCGCCTCGGCGGCCTTGCCGACCCGCTTGTGCTCGCCCGGGTCGACGTCCTCGCCGGTGCCCTCGGCCTGCCGCTCGTCGGCGGCCTTCTCCAGGGCCTCGGCCTTCTCGGTCAGGCGCTGCGCCTCGCGCTTCTGTTCCTGCTGCCAGGTGGCGTAGCGGTCGTTGAGGAAGTCGGCGCGGACGTGGGCGTCGGTGATCAGCGCGGAGTTGAACCAGGCGCCGCGCTCGGTGCGCAGCACGCGGGCGCCCTCGCGGACGGCGGTGGCCTCGCGGGTCGCGGCGGCGCTGAGGAAGGTGGCGATCCGGACGGGCAGGCGGGGCTGGTCGGGGCCGGCCTGGCTGTCGTCGGTGGGCTGGGAGGTGGTGGGCTCGTCTTCGTCGACGAACTCGGCGTCGATGATGATGCGCTCGGGCGGGTAGGTGGTCATGGTGCTGCCTCCAGGGCGCGGTGCGGGCAGGGGTTGGCCGGGGGCCGGGCGGTCGCGGCCGTCCGCACGCAGCCCGGGGCCGGCCGCGTGGGGCGGCCGGGACGGGGTGGGTGCGGGCGACCGGTGGCGTCCGGAGACGCGGCGCGGGTCAGCCGACGGCGCCGAGGAGCTGCGCGCCGAGGTTGTTGACGGCCGGGATGACGCTGACCGCGACGGCGCCGCCGAGGACGGCGGAGATGCCGAGCAGGACGCCGGCGACGATGCCGCGCTTGGCGAGCTTCTTCTCGCTGGCGTTGATCGCCTTCCACACGCCGAAGATGGCGACGGTGACCAGGAAGAGGATGATGTTGCCCTCGGCGGACAGCTCGACCGGAGTCGCGCGGACGGCCCGGGTGGTGTTGCCGCCGGCCAGGCCCCAGAGCGCCAGGCTTCCGGCGCCGTTGCCGAACCAGGTGATCAGCCCGGCGCCGAAGCCGATCAGGCCGCCGGTGCACATCGAGGCGAGGCCGCCGTAGGCGATGCCGCTGGCGAAGGGGATCAGGGTCTTCCAGTCCTTCTTCTTGGCCTTGAAGTTCGCCTTGACCCAGCCGGTGGCGAAGTGAATGGGGATGGCGAGGCCGATGGCCAGGCCGCCGGCGGTCAGGGCGGTGGTGGGCAGGTTGAGCACGGTGACCTCCAGGTCAGGCGTGGACGGCGGCCAGGACCTGGTCGCCGAGGGCGTTGATGGCGGGGATGAGCGTGAGGGCGGCCAGGCCGGAGATGCCGCCGGCCAGACCGAGGGCAGAGCCGGAGAAGGCGCCGGCCGCGATCTGGCGGCGCAGCTGGTTGTCGCAGCAGCGCCAGGCCAGGACGGTGACGAACAGAAGGAGCGTGGTGGCGACGCCGCCGCCGATGGTCATGCCGGACGGTCCGGCCTGGGCGATCAGGCCGGTGTGGGCGCCGGTCACCTTGTTGCCGAGCGGGTTGGCCGCGTCGGTGGTCAGGTGGCGGGCGGCGAAGCCGAGCACGCCGCCCACGCACAGCGCGCTGAGCAGGCCGATCGTCAGGCCGCCGATCAGCGCGGTGAGGCCCGGCAGCTGGTGGCCGCGGCGCCACCAGCGCAAGGCTGTGAGGGCGAGGACGGCGACGGCCAGGCCGAAGCCGCCGTAGGAGAGCTGGCTGGTCGTCACGGTCAGACCCCCGTGAAGAGGTAGCCGATGGTGTGCAGGCCGATCGGGGTGAGGAAGGCGCACCAGGCGACGTGGCAGGACAGCAGCCGCACCAGCCAGCCGCTGCGCCGCTGCTTCATGACGGCGAACAGCTCGCCGACGCCCGCCAGGACGGCCGCGGCGCAGTAGACGCCGTACTTGTCGGCGTCCAGGTGCGCGGTGACCGGGACCAGGAGCAGGCCGCACACGGCGGCGGTGCCGTTCCAGGCCGGGCGCAGCCGGGCCAGCGAGAAGTGAGCCGGCGCCACCGGTTCGACCGGGGCGGCCGGGTAGTAGTGGTGGTTGTTCGTCACGTAGGTGACGGGCGCGGGCGTCACGTACACCGGAGCCGGGGCGGTCGCGGTCGCCAGGCCACCGCCTCCGCCTCCGGGCCTGCGCCACCACTCGTGCGGCTCCGGCAGGCCCGGTGCGCCGGAGGCCGGCGGCGGGGGCGGGGGAGCAGCGGGCGGCTGCGCTGGGGGCGGCGGAGTCTCGTGGCGCGGCGGCGGCAGGAACCCGTCCGGCACGCCGACGGTCGGCGGATCCGACGGCGGCGGGGGCTGCGTGGTGCCGCTGTCGCGCTCGCCGGCGAGGACGACGCGGGTGGGCTCGATCGGCTGATCAGCCATCGGTTTCCTCCTGTTCGGTCTGCGGGGCGGAGTGGTTCTGGTAGGCCTCGGCGATCAGCACCAGCAGGCTCGTGATCGCGGAGACGGCGAAGAAGCTGAAGAAGAACTGGTCCATGACGACCTCCCGTAAGGGGTCTGGGGATGGTGGTGCGGCGGGCGCCGGACCGGTCGTGCTGGCCAGGGCGCGGTGGATGAGGCGGGGCCCGGGGCGGGCGACGGGTGGAGCTGGCAGTGCGGCGGCGGGCTAGTCCCGGACGCGGGCGGGGCCGGAGAGGGCCCGCGCGGTCTCGCTCCAGCGGGGGCCGTTGCGCCAGGGCGACCACGTCTTGACCTGCTCGCGCTCGTGGCGGCTCCAGGCGTCCAGCGGGTCGTCGCCGAAGGCGGCGAGCTCGGCGGCGGTGTACTCCTCCAGGGCAAGCTCGCGGGCCCGCTCGCGCCGGTCGGCCTTCGCGGCGACCCGGACCCGGGCGGTGGTCGCGGCCTCCTGCGCGGCTTCGGCGGCGGCCTCGTTGGCGATCTCCGCCTCCAGCTCCGCGAAGTCGTCGCCGACCTCGGCCGGCAGGACCACCTCGATCGAGGCGTCGGTGCGCACGATCGCGTCGGCACCCTGGGCCAGCAGACGGCGGCGGGTCTCGCTGCCGTCGAGGTCGCTCTCCAACCACATCGCGGCGTCGGTGCCGGTCAGCGCCGCGACCTCGGCGGCGAACCGCTCCGCCGCGCTGGCCCAGGACTGCGGGGCGGTCGTGGTGGTGACGCGGACGATGTGCCGGGCGAGCGCAGCGGCGCCGCTGGTCGGGGCGGCGGCCGGGCGGCGGCCGGTCAGCGTGCGGGACATGGCGGTACCTCCTGGATCGGTGGAGCGGGGAACGTGGCTGGTGGTGGGCCCTGGCGGGGCCCGCCGCACCACTCCCGGCGCCGTCCCGACATGGGCATGCCAGGACGGTTCCGAGAGGCAGGCGGCGGGAGGCCGTGCTGCTGCGAGAGGGGAAGGGAGAGGAGGGGGTTACTTACCGGATCCGCCAGCCTTCGCCGCGTCGCGGCGGGCCTGGTCCTCGCGCGCCCGGCGCAGAGCCTCGTCGGCCTGGTTGGAGAGGATCACCGGCCGCCTCCCTTGGGGGCGGGGGCCTTCTTGTCCTTGCCGTCGCCGTTGGCGAAGGCGCGACAGAGGGAGTCGATCGTCACTGCGCGCCCCCGTCCTCGCGGTACGGGCGGCCGAAGTTGCGGACGACGTGCGTCTGGTCGGACTGCGCGTACGGGTCGGGCGAGACCACCCGCCGCCCGTGCCGGTCCGTGCTGGCCTCCGGGAGCGAGACCTGCGCCTCACGGTGGTGACGCCGCGCCGTCTCCTCGTCGTAGGTGTGCCAGCCGCCCGAGGACATCCCGCTGCTGCGGGTGCTCGTGCCGGCCGAGTCGGAGCTGGAGGAGGTGCTGGAGCCGAAGCCCAGTCGGGAGAGGAAGCCCATCAGGACTGCCCTCCCGCCCGCTGCGCCATCTGCAGGCGCAGCTGCTCCGCCGTTTGGTGGGCTCGCTCGGCGGCCTCGGCTGCCTCGCGGGCCGACCGCAGGTTGGCCTCGGTCATCGCCTGCAGCGCGGCGACGTTGTCGATGTCGAGTGGCTGCATGGTCAGCACCCCGCCATCTGCGGCCGCAGGCCGTCGATGAACTCGGTGACGGCGTTCTGCACGAACCAGGAGAGGTGCGACCAGGTGGTGCGCCCGGCGGTGGCCGCGTGGCGCTCGGCCATCTCCCAGACGCGGGTGACGAGCTCCATCACGATGCCCTCGCCGGCCTTCGGGTCGACGGGCGCGAGGTCGCGCACCACCAGGGCAAGCACCTTGCCCTCGTACTGCGACTGCAGATCGGCGATGCCGGTCTGCTTCTTGGCGACAGGGCTGCGCCCAGCCCCCAGCGAATCGGTCATGATGTTCATGCGGATCACTCCCACGAGAGTCGATTCGAAGTGGTCCCAGGCCGGTGTAGCGAGCACCGGCCTGGGGCCCTTTGCGTTCTCGGCCCCTTCGGGCCTTGTCGGCTTAGCTAACTTAGCTGGTACAGTTTTGCTGTGTCAACTAGGTCGATTAAGCTATTCATGTCAGGAAGGCGGCTCTACGATGTGGCTCATGACAGATCAGTTCGGCCAGCCCTACCAGCGGATCGTCCAGGACGTGCTGGACCAGATCCGTCTAGGGCGGCTCAAGCCAGGAGACAAGCTGCCCAGCACCCGAGAGCTTGCTGCTCACTACGACGTAGCGCCCGGCACTGTGCAGCGAGCCCTCTCCGAACTTCGGAGCACCAAGGCGATCTACTCCCAGCAGGGGCTCGGGTCGTTCGTTCGTCAGTCGGATGCCGACACTGCTCCAGCTCCCGCGAGCATCGAGACCTTGGCCCAGCAGCTCGCCGAGCTGACTAGCCGCGTCGAGATGCTTGAGAGGCAAAAGTCGCAGCAAGACTGACCCGGGTGCCGTCCGATTCACCACTGCTCCCACCTCCTGTGTCGAGTCCGTCCTGACATGACTGATCACAGCTGGTTGAGCGTCAGATCAACATCGCATCCGCATCATGAGATCCGTGAACGTGCAGCTCAACGCGTTTTCAACATCCGCATCAACATGGGATTCGGCGCCATGCTCATAGGCTCCGAGCATGGCGAATACACAGGCGGGGGACATGGCGAAGAACCGGCTCGGGTGGCGCCCCGAGAAGCTGAGGGAACAGCGTGAGGCCCACGGCCTGACGCTGGAGCAGGCCGGCGAACGGCTGCGCGACGTCGCGGAGAAGGCCGGCCTGAAGGGGATCCCGGCTGCATACCCGCAGACGCTCAGCCAGCACGAGCAGGGCGACGTGTACCCGGGCCCGCACTACCGACGGGCGTACTGCCTGCTGTACCGGGCGACCGAACCCCAGCTGGGCTTCCGCAGTGCCCTGCCAGGCGAGGGCAGCCGGTTCGAGCTAACGCCGTTGGACGACAAGCTCACCGGGAACCACGTCCTTGCCGTCGAACGGGCGCTGCTCCAGATCTCGGCGGGATCCGCCGAAGCGGACAGCTACGGGCTGCAGCGGCGGATCATGGACGCATGGAA
Organism: Kitasatospora sp. NPDC048545; assembly: GCF_040651155.1. NCBI lineage: Bacteria > Bacillati > Actinomycetota > Actinomycetes > Kitasatosporales > Streptomycetaceae > Kitasatospora > Kitasatospora sp. NPDC048545. The sequence goes on along the minus strand of NZ_JBEZIQ010000083.1, from coordinate 9,047 downwards.
GCGCCGGCACACGGGAGGAGACCCGCACCGCCCGGTCGTCATCCTGGTCGGGGGATTCGCTGGCAGCGGCAAGACAGAGTTCGCCCGATTCCTGACTCAACTGACCGGCTGGCCGTTGCTGGACAAGGACCCACTCACCCGACCGCTCGTCGAGCAGCTCCTGGTCGCCCTCGGCGGAGATCGGAACGATCGCCACACCCCGCTGTACCGCGAGCAGGTGCGCGCAGTCGAGTACGACTGCCTGATGCAGGCGGCCTACGCCAACATCAACTGCGGGATCTCCAGCGTGCTGTCCGCCCCGTTCATCGCGGAGATGACCTCCGGGGAGTGGATGACCCGGCTCAGCAACCGGTGCAGGGCCCAGGGGGTAGATGTCTTCCCGATCTGGGTCCAGTGCGATCCGGAGTCGATGCGCGAGTACATCAGCTTCCGATCCGCGGCGCGCGACGCCTGGAAGCTCTCCCGGTGGGAGGAATACATGGCAACGGTCGACATCGACCTGCGCCCGGTGGTGCCGCACCTGCTGGTGGACAACCGGATGGGCTCGGCAATCTCACTGGCTGACCAAGCGCGGCACGCTCTCGCGGCGGTGCGCGCATGAATCGCCAGCGCGGAGTGATCCTCTACGGGCCTCCGGCCTCCGGCAAGGACACCGTGACGCGAGCGCTCTCCGAGCTAGACCCTGCCTTCGGCCTGTTCTCCCGGGTAAAGATCGGGCCCGGCCGGTCCGCCGGATACCGGATGGGCACCCCAGAGCAGCTGGCCGAGTTGCGTGCCACAGCGGGTGCCGTGGTCTACGAGAACTCAAGGTACGACAGCACCTACGTGACGGACCGGCCGGGGTTGGACGCGGCGTTTGAGGCCGGGGTGCCGGTGATGCATCTGGGGCAGGTCGACGGGGTGCGGGCGGTGCTGGACGGCTACCCGGCGGACTGGCTGACCGTGCTGTTGTGGTGCCCGAAGGAGTCGACCGCTGGCCGGTCGGCGGGTCGGGGCGACGCGGACACCCCCGCGCGCCTGGCTGCCTGGGATGCCACGAAGGCGGACTTGGACGCCAACCCGGGCTTCCGGTTTGACTTGGTGGTCCGCACTGACGCCGTCTCGCCCGAGCAGGCCGCCGAGCGGATCCGCCAGGCGCTCGCCGAGCGCAAGCAGCAGCTGGTGCTGTTGGACTTCGACGACACTCTGATCGACCGCCTCACTGCGGTGACCGCCTGGATCTCCGGGTACTGCGCCGAGCACGGCCTGGCGCCGGAGGCTGAGCAGCGGATGCTCGGCGCCATGCAGATCCGCGCGGACCTGCGCACGTTCGAGGATCTGTGTGCCGAGGTGGTCCTGCCCGAGTCGGCCGACGAGCTGTGGGCCCGCTACAACTCAGAGCTCCCGGCGATTGTCCAGCCGTACCCCGGCGTGCTGGACGCACTGGACGCGGCCCGAACCGATGGGTGGCAGGTCGTCGTCGTCACCAACGGCGGCGGCGAGATCCAGCGCGCCAAGCTGAAGTCGAGCGGTGTCGGCGACCTGGTCGACGCGGTGTGCATCTCCGAAGAGGCCGGCGCCCGCAAGCCGGACCGGCTGATCTTCGAGACGGCGGCCGCAAGCGTGGGGCGGAGCCTCGCGCAGGGTGGCTGGATGGTCGGAGACAACGCCGAGCTGGACGTGGTCGGCGGCCGCGAGGCCGGGCTGCGCACTGTCTGGGTCTCCCACGGTCGACCTTGGCCGGGCGGTGTGGAGCCTGACTACATCGCTCGGGATGTCCTGGACGCCCTGGACCATGTGCGTGGTGGTGGTCGATGACGGACGGTCAGGTCGTGCTCGGGGTCCTGCACCCCGGCAGCATGGGCGCGGCAGTTGCGGCCTGCGCAGTGTCTGCCGGAGCTCATGTGCTGTGGTGCTCGGCAGGGCGCAGCAGCACCACGTCGGCGCGCGCCGGGCAGTTCGGCCTGGAGCCGGTGGCCGAGCTGTCCAAGCTGCTGGCGCGGGCGGAGGTGGTGCTGAGTCTTTGCCCGCCGGCTGCGGCTGAGGACGTCGCGGCCGAGGTGGCGAGCCACGGGTTCGGCGGGCTGTACGTGGAAGGCAATGCGATCAGCCCGGAGCGGTCGGCCCGCATTGCCGAGGTGCTGAGCGGCTCTGCTCGCGCGGTGGTCGACGGGGCGGTGATCGGCTCGCCCCCGGTCGGGTCGAAGCGCACCCGCCTCTACCTGTCGGGCCCAACCGAGGAGACCGCCCTGGTAGGGCGGATCTTTGCTGGCACCGCAGTGTCCACGCCTGTCCTGGGCGAGGAGATCGGGCAGGCCAGCGCACTGAAGCTCTCGTACACCGCCTACCAGAAGGCGAGCAGGGTGCTCGCGGCGCTGTCGTATGGGCTGGCCGAGCATCACGGTGTCGGCCAAGAACTGCTCGACGTCGCGAGCGCTCGATCCGGCAGCTACCTGGTCGAGACGGACTACATCGCGAAGACCGCGAAGCGGGCCTGGAGATGGGCACCAGAGATGGAGGAAGCCGGAGACTCCCTGCGGGCCGCAGGACTGCCCGACGAGCTGATGCGCGCCGCGGCTTCCACGCTTGGGCGGTGGGAGACAGCCAGAGATCAGTCGTTGACGGTGGAGCAGGCCCTCGAAGTACTCACCGGAGCGCGAACTCTGTCCACAGGCCAGCCGCCACATCCTGCATCTGGCGGACACGCCCGACTCGTTCAGCGTGGGGAGCCCAACACTCCCGGAAGCTAGGCTCGATCGGTGCCCGGTAACGGGCGCACCAACACTTGAAAACGCGAAAGCGGCCCCATAATCCGCCAAGATCCTGGGCCGCTCTCGTCAACCTACATATGCAGCTGTTGCCGGTCCGACGGTACCAGTCGTACCCGCGCGTGGGCGAGAGACACCTGTCTCCTCGCCCGGCCGGGGGACACCCGGTGCCGACGGACTGGCGACAGCGGGAAAGAGAGCATCCCCTGAGCACCGCCGTTCTACGGCGCAGCCGTGTCACTCCGGCCGCCGTCACTTCATCCTTCTCGGGTGCGGGCACGCATCTGTTCATCCGTGACGCACGTCACGCGGTCCTGGGTCACACGGACCCCGGATTTCGGGCCTCTATGGGCATGACGCAGCACACCCATGTCCAGACCCATCCCAGCTACCCCCCGGCCGCCGTCCAGGCCGGGCTGCTCCTGGTTGCCGTTACCGGTTCGGCGGTGGCCCTGTGAGCCTGGAGAAGCCGAAGCTCGCCGAGGTCGTCATCCCCGCGTGGATGGCGAAGCTGCTGGAGCAGGTCCGTGAGGCCGAGCAGGAGGAGGGGACGTTCGAGATCGAGGCTGAGGACGAGCTCCCGTTCGCCCAGCTCGGTTCCTGGGTGGCGCTGTCCGGCGTTAGTCCGCGGGCGATGGCTCTGTACTGGTTCATGGCGATGCACCTGAACCTCAAGCGGGGGGACCGGTACGTCTGGCCGTCGAAGGACGCCCTGGCGTACCTGATGCAGTACTCGCGGGGCGACAAGATCGACCCGTTCCTGAAGGAGCTGGTGGCGATCGGCGCGGTGGTCGTGGTCTCGGTGCCGGACAGCAGTGGTCCGCAGAAGCGCAACGTCTACCGGCTGCGCCGCAACCCGCCGCCCGGCTACTGCACCGGCCCGCTGACCCTCGGCGAGTTCTACGCGACGCTTGGCCCGGTGCTGGAGGCCGAGCGGACCACCGCTGCGGCTGCTCACGCAGTTAATTCCAACAAAACCGCAGGTCAGGCCGCTTCTCCCGAAATGGGGGGACAGGATGGTCCGACTGAGGGCCAGAGTCCCCCGGGCGTTAAATCCAACAAAACCGCAGGTCAGGGCGTACACCCCGAAACGGGGGGAGACGTGACCCCCGTTTCGGGGGTACACGTGACCCCCGAAACGGGGGGTGTAACTACAGCAACCACTAACAACACGAATGACGCTGCGCCCGTTGGGCGCGTTAGCGCCCCTGACGCCCGTAGGGCATCTACAGGTAGTAGCGCGCGCGCGACGCGAAGCGGCTCCGCCGCGCCCCGAAAGACAAACCCCGCCCGGATGGACAAGCGCACCGCTGCCGGGTTCAGGACCGTGGTGGGCGCCCTGCCCGCCGACCTGCGCCAGCTCGCCGAGCGCCCGCTGCCCGTCAAGGTGCCGGCCAAACCGCTCGGCGATCTGATCCGCGAGCAGCTGCACGAGCGCACACCGGAGCAGCTGGTGGAGCGGATCGAGCGACGGTGGGTCCAGCACCGCTGGCAGGAGAAGTGCAACAGCGAGAGGGCGGGTGAGGCCTTGCGCTCCGGTGTTGGCATCGCGGTGGAACTGCTGAAGGCGCCGGAGTGCCCGTATCCGCGGTGCGAGGACGGCACGGACGTCGACACGAAGGCGCCGTGCCGGGCCTGCCCGGAGCGGCGGGCGGAAGTCCGCCGCTCCCGGGGCACAGGCGGCGGTGAAATCCCGAGGCAGGCCGCCGGACAGGGCGAGGGACCGGTGAAGTGGTGGTGCGTCACCGACGGCTGCGGCTACAACTCGTACGGCGCGGGGTCGGCTGACGGCCTGTGCCACGACTGCCGCACCGAGCAGGAGCTCGGGCCGATCGATCCGGCCGAGCTCGCGGAGGCGGCGCGGGCCTTCGCGAAGGCGGGGTTCCTGTCTGACCGCGCCTGCTGACAGGCGCGAGAAACGCCCTGAGCCCTCAGATCGATCAACGACCCACGCCGCGTCCGATCCTGTGGCGGGGATGTTGATCGTCCCGCAGAAAACGATCTAGAGCCTCGCCCCTCCGTGCGGCGGGCGAGAGAACGGAGAGGCCCCACCATGAGCCCCGATCCGATCGACGTGGCCGCCGCGTCCCTGCCCGTGTCGACCGCCGCGGCCTACCAGCTGGCATGCGTCCGGAAGCCACAGCCTGGTTCGCCGCCGACGCTGTGACCAGCACCGATGAGCTGGTCAAGGCACTGATCTCCCCCTGGGCCCTCCACACCCCCGAGCAGGTGGGCGCCATCGCTGCGGCCCTGATCTCCATCGAGCATCACGTCGCCCGGGCCAAGAGCCACCTTCTCGACGTACTCGACGCGATGGAAGACCGCGGGGACGTCGCGGAGCTCGACCGGGCGTACGACGGCCCGGACGCGCCCGCAGCGATCGCTGCGGACCTGTTCAAACTGCAGCCGTCCCCGCGAACGGCCGACCGGCTGTTCACCAAGCTGTCGGCGGTACCAATGCAACGCCCAATGCCCGAGACGCTCGCCGAGGCGCTGCACCAGGTCGCCGGGTTCCTTGCCGACCTCGTTGTTCCGGGCAGCGCAACCGAGATCTTCGAAGAAGCCGACCACCCCCAGCACCAGGGCTTCCTCCAGCTCCGGCACGGCGGCCAGCTCTGGCGGCTGGGCTTCTACGACGAGGAGTGGTTCCTCGACAACTACCCGGACGAGCCCGCCGCGCACGTGGCGGTGGGGCGCTTGCCCCTGCTTGCTTCGCACCCCCTCAAGCTGGCCGAAGCAACCCGTGCCGTTCTGGCCGGGCTGGTGCCGTAGCCGCCCCACCACCACCCGCAACATCGCCCGGAAAGGAACGGGAGTGCACGCACACCTGGACATCGGCGGGCAGCCGATCGACAACATCCGGCTGCGCCGCGGCGACGTGTACGAGGACTGGGCTCCCGAGCGCGAACACCTGCCGGGCTGGGGCGCCCTGATCGAGGTGCCGGCCGTCCTGGAGATCCTGGACCGCGTCGTGGTCGGTCGGCTGGACGCTGCCCGCGCCCGCTGGCTCCTCGCCCGAATCGGCGAGGACGCCGCCCGCTACCAGCAGCCGCATGGGTGCGGGATCCCGGACTGTTCGGACGGCAAGCGCTGCCATGGCGAGTTCGAAGGAGACCGGCTGCGCGAAGTCCTGCGCCGCGAGCGCGTCGACGCCGCCCTCGCCGTCGAACCTGGACCGGCGCCGACCGTTCACCCCTGCACGCCCTGCGCCGACTGCTCGTCCTGTTCCTGCTACGACGGCGCACCCGGCCTGTGCCAGACCTGTCGGCTGATCCGCAGCGCCCGCGCCGGCGCCCGGCGAGACGCGGAGCGATGGAACACCGACCTCGCCAGCGGTCGCATCTACGCGCGCACGGAGCGCCGCCTGCACCGCTGAGACTGCCCCTCTCTCGGGACCGTAGACAACCGGCTCGCCCAGTTCGAGGAGCTCCTAGAAGCCACGGACGGCCGTGCCAGCTGGGCCCCCTGCCCGAGCTCTACAGCGCGGAGGAACTGAGCCGCCGGGGCGTACAGACCCAGCGCTGCGCGACCTGCGGTCCCGACCCGCTGTAGAGGAACCGGAACTCACGTGCGCCCGCGCGCAGGCTAGCCCGTCAGGGCCTCACCCACGTGGCGTCACCGGTGACGCCACCCCTCCTTCGTACGCCGGGGTGGTCGACCTGGCCAGGGTGCTGTGGTGCCCGGCCGGGCGCAGCGCCGCGACCATACGGCGCGCCGAGTAGGCCGGACTGGAACTGGTAGCCGAGCTGTCCGAGCAACGCCGTCCCGCTGCGCACCGCCCGCCAGCCGCAGCCGGCTCCCGCCCGCGGTGCTGCGTGATCCCCCGATCGTGACCGGCCTGCCAGGCCGGTCCGCCGTACGAATCCGTGAGCCGGTACCGTCCGAGGTCCCCGCCGGGGACAATGAGGGCAGGCACCGGAGGAGGTGAAGGAGACCGTGAGCGTTGCAGTCACCGAACACAGCGGGCCGTGGACCGTCGAGGACGTCCTGGCCCTGCCCGAAGACCCGCGCAACCGGATCGAGCTCGTCGGGGGAGCACTGCTGATGAGCCCGAGCCCTGGCGTCCCGCACCAGCGGGCCAGCCTCCGCTTCGCCATGCTCCTGAGCCTGGCCATCGACAACGCCGAAGCCCCGTTCGAGGCGCTGGAGGCCGTCAACGTCATCGTGCCCGACGGGCTGCTGATCCCGGACCTGGTGATCGCCGACGTCGCCGCGTCCGCCGAGGCGGGTACTACCCTCAGCGCCGACGACATCGTCGTGGCCATCGAGATCGCCTCGCCGTCCACCCGGGTCACTGACAAGAAGATGAAGCCGTCGCTGTACGCCGCGGCCGGCATCCCGCACTACTGGCGTATCGAACTCGACCCCGCCCCGCGCCTCTATCTCGGCCACCTCGAGCGCGGCATCTACATCGACCGCCTCGTCCAGGTCGGCGAGACCACCAAGCTCACCGACCCGTTCCCCCTCGACCTCGACCCGGCGCGGCTGCGCCGGTAGTCCCGCGCAGAACCGTGATGGCCGGACACCTCCAACGAGGTGTCCGGCCATCCGCGTTCGGGCGACCGTCCGGGTTTCCCCTCCCCGAGGCGGGTACATCCGCGTAGCGTGACCAACGGCTCGCACACACAGCGGCCGCTACCGGAAGGGGAGTTCGTGCAGGCGGGGACCGTGCTGGACGGGCGCTACGAGCTCGGCGAGCGGATCGGAGCGGGCGGCTTCGGACAGGTGTGGGAGGCGTACGACCCGAAGGTCGACCGCTGGGTCGCGGTCAAGATCCTGGTGGGAGGCGGCAGCCCCGACAGCAGCCACCAGGTCGCACGGTTCGCCCGCGAGGCCGCGGTCGCCGGCGGCCTGTCGCATCCGAGCATCGTCACCGTCCACGACTTCGGCTCCACCATCCTCGACGGCCGCCAAGTCGCCTACCTGGTAATGGAGCTGATCGACGGCGAGCCCCTCACCGCCACTCTGCAGCACGGGCCCCTCGGCCGCGCGGCGAACTTGAACATCGCCTACAGCGTCGCCGACGCCCTGGCCGCCGCCCACGACGCTGGCCTGGTCCACCGCGACATCAAGCCCGCCAACATCATGGTCCTCGACACCGAGTCCGCCGCCGCCTCGGCGAAGGTGGTCGATTTCGGCATCACCAAGAGCGCCGACCCCGAGCACCACATCACCGCCACCGGCGTCCTCATCGGCACCCCGGCCTACATGGCCCCCGAAGCGTTCAACGGCGCCCTCGACCACCGCTCCGACCTCTACGCCCTCGGCTGCGTCCTCCACGAAGCCCTCACCAGTACACCCCCGTTCACCGGCGGCAACTTCTGGAACCTCGCCCACCAGCACGCCACCCAGCCACCACCAGCCCTGCGAACGCTGCGCCCGGACGTCTACCCCGAACTCGAGGACCTGGTCGCCCGCCTGCTCGCCAAGAACCCGGACGATCGCCCCCAGGATGCCCACCAGGCCCGCACCACCATCAACGAGATCGGTGACCGCTACTACGGCCGCTACGCACCCCGGCGCGGCAAGGACTACCCGACCGAGGTCACGCTCAGCCGGGAGGAGGCCCGGAACGGCACCATTGTTCCCATCCGGGTCAGCTCCCGCACGACCTGCCCGGACTGCGCCGGCGACCCGAAGTACCGTGCCAGGGCTGGTGTCCGACGTGCCGCAGCTCCGGCCGCGGGTCCACGCAGGTCCGGGAGCACCAGATCCGAATCCCCGCCGGCGTCCGCGAAGGACAACGCCTACGGCTGCGGGGCCTGGGCTCCCCCGGCATCAACGGCGGTGAGCCCGGCGACCTGTACGCCACCGTGCACATCGAGCCCTGACCGACCCTCCCCTTCGCTCTTCCCCACCCCTGGAACGCTGGCCGCCTGCCCTGCCGACCAGGCCGGGAACGGGCGGCAACGACAGGACCGTTGCAGACCGCGGCCACGTAGGTAGCTGGGCGCGGCGTGCTCCGCCCCCGCACCCGTGGCCAGCGCCAAGGGCTGCGCTGGACCAGCCTCTGCCGCCTGCCCTGCGCCGCCGGATCCGTCGCCAGGGCCGTGGCCGGCCCCGCCGTCGGCCCGTCGCCGCACCGGTCACGCCGAAGACGGCGTGACACTGGGCAGTTGCCATCGAGCAGGCGGCCGACGCCGGTGCTGGGCGGAGCCACCTGCCGGTCCGGCCTGCATCGAGTACTTCGGCCTGCCCACCACTAAGCTTCTTGTTTAACCTCGCTGGTCACCCGACCTGCTGATCTGCGGTTCTTCCCGGGACAGCGGAGGCGGCCGTTCTCCACGCTTCGAGATGTCG
>NZ_JBEZIQ010000082.1:0-37703 GCF_040651155.1 Kitasatospora sp. NPDC048545 | reverse complement strand
TTTCGGATCCAGGTAAGCCATCCGGCCCAGGAACCTCCTTCCGAGTTCCTCCCAGCTGAGCCGGGGATACAAACAGAGCGCCTCGTGGCGCACAATGACCGTTCCACCACCCATCTGCGGGGCAGCACCTGGAACCCTTTCACTTTGGCGTCGCGGGGCACCGCCACGACCGTCGGGTTCTCGCGCTCGGACGCCCAGCCGACGAGGCCCGCATCGACCACGTTGACGTAACCGCCGTCGACCCAGACCAGTCCGACCTGCGGAAACAGGTTTCGGATGCCCGTGAGGACCGGCTTCGCGCCCGCCCGGTCCTGGGCGGAGGTCGAGTGCACGACCGCCCGCAGCACGAGCCCGCAGCTGTCCACCAACAGGTGTCGCTTGCGGCCCCGCACGCGCTTGCCGGCGTCGCCGCCGATCGCCTGGCCGCCCTGGCGGCTGCGAACGGACTGCGAGTCCAGCACGGCCGCCGAGGGCTGCGGGTCACGACCGTCCGCCGCTCGGATCCTGTCGCGCAGCGTGTCGTGGACCCGGTCCCAGGTGCCGTCCGCCGACCATGCGCGGAACCACCGGTAGGCCGCGTCCCACGGCGCCAGATCGTGCGGAACCACCCGCCATGCAAACCCGCTGACCAACACGTTCAACACGGTGTCCACGACCAGACGGTGGGGGAACTTCAACAAAGGGCCGCCACGGCGCCGATCCCGCGCCGGCGGCAGGGGCTCGATCACCGGCCAATTGAGCATCCGTCAACGACGAGTCGTAGAACGGCTTGCACGAACAGACGCACATGAAGGTGATCTTCGCGGGCCCCTCAACCGCGACTACCCGACACTTTCGAACCGCCCCGCGCGGTTGCGCCGCGCTCCGTACGACGACCTCGCCGGCGGGGGCGGCGCGGTCGGCGGGCGGGGGTCAGGCCGTTTCCGGCTGCTCCGCGGGGAGGGCGGCCCCGTCGCCGCAGTGGGCGGCCACGGTGTCGGCGAAGGCGCGGGAGAGGGGGCAGAGGTTGTCCCAGTCGCGGACGGCCCAGCCGGCGGTGAGGGGCGGCAGGTCGGGGAGCGGGAGCAGCCGCAGGCCGGGGTGGCCGGGGCCGCGCCACTGGGGGAGGGCGGGGACGACGGCGTGGCCGAGGCCCAGTTCGGCGAGCAGGATCGCGGTGTCCCAGTCGGCGACGCTGGTGTCGAACACCGGCCGGATGCCCGATCTCCCGAGCCAGGCGTCGAGTTGGGAGCGGGCGACCGAGTTCTGCGGCAGTCCGATGAGCCGGGCGTCCTGGAGGTCGGCGGGCTCGATGCGGGCCCTGGCGGCGAGCGGGTCACCGGCTGCCACGGCGAGGACCCACGGCAGGTCGACGACGGGTCGCCGGCCGATGCCCCTGACCGGGGTGCCGAGGGTGATCCAGGCGAGGTCGACCCGGCCGGCGGTGAGCGCCTCCAGGCAGCTGCGGCTGGACACCTCGGTCTGGAACTCCAGGCTGACCTGCGGGAAGCGTCGGCGGAAGGCCACCACGGCCCCGGACATGAAGTGCCGGATGCTGGTGGCGCCGGTGGTGATCCGGACGGATCCGCCCTCGCCGCGGGCGAGTTCGGCGATCCGGTGCAGCGCGTGGTCGATGCTGCCGAGACCGGTCGCGACGGCGGCCTGGAGCAGGTGGCCCGCCTTGGTCGGGACCACCCCGCGCGGGTGCCGCTCGATCAGGGAGAGGCCGAGCTCGCGTTCGAGCCGCTTCACGTGCTGGCTGACCGCGGACTGGGTGCAGTGGAGGTCACGGGCGACGGCGCTGAGCGAGCCGGCCCGGCAGACCGCGGTGAAGACACGGAGATCGTCGATGGTCACGGCCACCCAAGGTATCGCTTGGGGGTTTCCCAGCAAACCGGCGGATTGACTTGGGTGTTCGCCGGGCTCGATCATCGATTCCGGGCCCAGGGCGGCAACCCGCCCGCTGCCCCCGCGGCGTTCCGGACGCGGCGAGGGCAGCGGGTGGGTGTCGACCCGCACCGATGCACACCCGTACGGATCCGCAGAGTCGTCAATCGCAGAGTCGTCAATCGCAGAATCGCTGGTTCGAACCGCGTACGAGGCGCGGGAACACGAGGGGGAACGGAATGCGCTACACCGAGGGTCCGGGAACGGTCTGCGAGATCTTCGTCCAGGCACCGGTGGAACGGGTGTGGGAGCTGGTGACGGACATCGGACTGCCCGCCCGGCTCAGCCCGGAGCTCCACCGCGTCGCCTGGCTCGACGGCGCGGACGGCCCGGCGCCGGGCGCCCGCTTCGAGGGACACAACCACCGCACCGGCATGCCCGACTGGCGGACCGTCTCCGAGGTGACCGAGGTGACCGGGCTCACCGGCCCTCCCGGTCCGACCGGCTCGACAGGTTCGACAGGTTCGACAGGTTCCGCGGACCCCGCCGGTCCCCGGGCCTTCGCCTGGGCCGTGATGGACGCGGACGGCCGCTTCGGCGAGCCGGTGTCCGACGCGGCCGGTGCGCTGGCCCGCTGGCGCTTCGAGCTGACTCCCGAGGACGGCGGCACCCGGCTGCGCCAGTCGGTGGTGATCGGCCCGGGCCGCAGTGGCATGAGCGCCATCATCGAGGCCAAGCCGGAGGTCGAGGAGAAGATCATCGCCTTCCGGCTGGGCGAGCTGCGCACGGCCATGACGGCCACCCTCGAAGGCGTCAAGTCGCTGGCCGAGCAGGGGGAGTAGCGGGTCGGCGGGCGGACCCGGCGGACCCGGCGGACCTAGCCGGGTCCGCCCGAGCGGCCGCGCAGCATCTCGCCGCCCAGGAACGCGAGGTCGAGGGCCTGGCCGCGGTTGAGACGGGGGTCGCAGGCGGTCTCGTAGCGGGTGGGCAGCCGTTCGACGGTGACCGGGTCGCTGCCGCCGACGCACTCGGTGACGTCGGCGCCGGACAGCTCGATGTGGAGGCCGCCCGGGTGGGCACCCAGGGAGTGCTGGACCTCGAAGAAGCCGCGGACCTCGTCGACGATCGCCTCGACCTCGCGGGTCTTGCGCCCGTCCGGGGCGGTGACGGTGTTGCCGTGCACGGGGTCGCACACCCAGCCCACCCGGATCCCCTCGGCGCGGGACTTCTCCACCAGGGCGGGCAGCAGGTCCCGTACGCGCCTGGCGCCCATCCGGACCACGTAGGTCAGCCTGCCGGGCTCGCGGTCGGGGTCGAGCCGGTCGGCGTAGTCGAGGATCTCGTCCGGGGTGGCGGTGGGGCCGACCTTCACCGCCACCGGGTTGGCGATCCGGGAGCAGAACTCCACGTGGGGTCCGTCGAGCCGGCGGGTGCGCTCGCCGATCCAGAGGGCCCTCGAAGTCGGGGGCGCTGTCGAGCACGATCAGGACGGTGCTGCGCCAGTCCGGGCTGATCACCACCATGCGCAACCGCAACACGGTCCTGCACACCGTGACCCCGCTGGGGACGGCCCTGCTGGGCGTGCCCCAGCAGGCACAGCCCGCCGTGCCCGCGGGCACCGCGTGAACGCGGGGGTGCCGTACCGCCTCGGCCACGGCACCGACGGCTTCGCCAACCACCGCCTGGACGACGCACTGCGGACCATCGCGGACCTCGGCTACACCGCGGTGGCGCTCACCCTCGACCACGCCCACCAGGACCCGTACGCGCCGGGCCTGCCCGCCGGACGGGCCAGCGGACCGGTCCGGGCCGGTGGGGCCCGGACGGGCCCGGTGGGGACGGGTGGTCCGTGCGGGGGCGGTTCAGCCCGCCGTGCCGACCAGGGCCGCCGGGAGGTAGCCGGAGGTCGTGCCCAGCTCCCAGCCGTGCGCCTGGACGGCGAGCGCGGCGAGGGCGATCGGGACGACCGGGAGCAGGGTGCGGGGCCGGGCCGTGGAGGGCGTGCCGGTCCGGTGGCGGGCGAGGCGGGTGGCGAGCGCCTCCTCGAAGGCCTCCCGGTCGTCCTCCAGCAGGACCCGCAGCAGCATCTGGTCCTGACTCAGCCCGTCCGCCCACGCCGCGCCCGCGGCGTCCAGGGCCGCGGCGGCGGCCGCGCGCTCCCCGGCGTCCGGCTTGCGCAGCGGGACGGGCCCGGGGGCGACCCACGGCGAGCGCTCCGTCTCCACGATGTAGAGGTAGCGGCGGAGGGCGTCCATCCCGGCGAGGTCGGGCGGGCTGGAGACCGAGGTCCGGTCCGAGTGGGGCAGGTGCTCGCGTATCGCGGGCGCGTAGTCGTCGGCGAGCAGCGGGCCGAGCATCCGGTCGCGGTCCCGGAGCAGGCCGCTGATCACGCCCATCGCGAAGGCCTCCACCCAGGTCGCGGCCGTGGGTGCGAAGTCGATCGTGGCGCCGAAGGTGATGTCCTCGCTGTCCAGCGTCTCGCCGATGTACGGGAACGGGACGGTGAAGTCGCCCCGGGGGAAGCAGCCGAGCTGGAGCACGCCGAGCGAGCACTCGGCCGCCGTCCACAGGGCGGCGCGGGCGTCGGCACCGGCGAGCGCCGGGTCCTCCAGGGTGAGGGCGCCGAGGTGGTCGAGCAGTTCCTCGCCCATCGCGCGGACCGACCCGATGGTCAGGTCGTCCTCGATGTCGTACCAGTGGCGGCGGACCCGGCCGTTGACGTCCCCCAGGGCGTCCCGGATCCACTGCTGGGCCACCGTGTGGCACGCCACTTCCACCACTTGCTGCCGCCTCCCCGTCGGTGCCGCGGACAGGTGTTCCGCGATCTTGTGCTGACGGGGGGCACGCTAGCAGCGGCCACCGACAATGCGTGCAGCTCAGCGGGGACGGGCCGCGCTGGTCCCGCGGAGGTGGACCGGCGCGTCGTGGGCCGTGCCGGCGTACCCGTTCGGTCCTGGGTCCTGGGCCGGGTCCCGGCGAACGGCGCGGGACCGCAGGACAGGCCCCGACGTGGCCGTCGTGGGTGGAGAGCAGCACCCCGGACCAGCCGGTGCGGCGGCCTCGGCTGGTCCGGGGTGGAGTTCGCGAAGGCGGCGGACGCGCTACCCAGGCGAAGGAGCCGGCGAGCACCCCGATGGCTGCGGTGCGGAGCATCGTGCTCCTCGGTCGGGCACGTGCGGCGGGACCGGGCGTCCCCGCGTCCCCGTTCGGGGGTGGGGAGCGGGGCCGCCCGGTGTTCAGGCCGCAGGAACCGGGGACGGATCGGCGGTCGGTCGGTCCGTCAGAGGCAGTCGGCCCGGTGGGTGGGTCGCCCGTCCAGGACGGTGAGCAGGACGGGGAGGTCGGCCAGTTCGGTGGCCGGGGTGGTGCGCGGGTCGGTGGCCGTCACGGTGAGGTCGGCGCGGTGACCGACGACGAGCCGGCCCGCCGACTGCTCCTCGCCGGCCGCGTGGGCGGCGTTGACGGTCATCGCCCGCAGCGCCTCCAGGGCGGTGAGTGCCTGGCCGGGGTTGTGCGGGGGCTGGTCGAGGTCGCAGGTCGGGCGGCGGTGGCGGGCGCCGGCCATGACGCCCAGCGGCGGGTAGGGGGCGATCGGCCAGTCCGAGCCGAGGACGACGGTGGCCCCCGCGTCCCACAGGTCGCGGCAGCGCCAGGCACGGTCGGCCCGCTCGGTGCCGAGGCGGCGGGACCAGTGGTCGGTGTGGTCGGCCCGGGTGAAGTCGCAGCAGTGGGTGGGCTGCATGGAGGCGGTCACGCCCAGCTCGGCGAAGCGGCGGAGGCGACTGAGAACGGCAGGGAGATCGCACTCCCTGCCACTACCAAGCTACAGCGCACCCCGGGGCTTGCGGCAAGGCCCCGGGTGGAGCGCAGAATCGTTGGCCGAAAGGCTGTGACCTGCGGAAACGGGAGTCCTGAAATGCGCGTGTTGTTGACGACGTGGGGATCGCGCGGCGATGTCGAACCGCTGGCCGGACTGGCGGCGGCGCTGCAGGGGCTCGGCGTGGAGGTGAGGGTGTGCGCGCCGCCGGACCAGGAGTTCGTGGACCTGCTGGCCCGGATCGGAGTGCCGCTGGTGCCACTCGGTCCGGCGGTGCACTCGGTGGTCGCCGGCCCGAAGCCACCCACCGCGCAGGACGCGTTCCGGCTCGCCCCCGCGCTGGTCGACGCGCGGTTCGACGTGCTCGGAGCGGCGGCCGAGGGCTGCGACGCGATCCTGGCGACCGGACTGATGCCGGCCGGTGCGCGGGACGTCGCCGAGCACCTTGGGATCCCGTACGTCCTCGCCTGCTTCCACATCCTCGGACTGCCGTCGCGGCACTTCCGGCCCGGGGCGCGGCCGGGCACGCCGTCCCCGCAGGAGGAGACCGACCACCGGGTGCTGTGGGAGCAGGACGCCCAGCGGGTCAACGGGCTGTACGGCGAAGCGCTCAACCGCCACCGGTCGGTGCTCGGCCTGCGGCCGGTCGACAACGTCCGCGACCACGTCCTCACGGAGCGGCCGTGGGTGGCCGCGGACCCGACGCTCTGCCCCGCGCAGGGCATGACCGAACTCGACCCGGTGCAGACCGGCGCGTGGATCCTGCCCGACGACCGTCCGCTGCCGGCCGACCTGGAAGCCTTCCTGGACGCCGGTGACCCGCCCGTCTACGTGGGCTTCGGCAGCATGGCCGCGCACGCCCCGGAGGGCATCGCCCGGGTCGCGGTCGACGCGGGCCGCGCACTCGGCCGCCGGGTGCTCCTCGCCCGCGGCTGGGCCGGTCTGGCGGCCGTCGACGACGGGGACGACTGCCTGGTCGTCGGTGAGGTCAACCAGCAGGCGCTGTTCCGCCGGGCGGCCGCCGTCGTCCACCACGGTGGCGCGGGCACCACCACCGCGGCGGCCCTCGCCGGTGCGCCCCAGGTCGTCGTCCCCCGGATCGCGGACCAGCCGTACTGGGCCGCCCGCGTGGCCGCGATGGGCATCGGCGCCGCGCACCCCGACCCCGTGCCGACCGTCGACTCCCTGTCCGCCGCGCTCACCACGGCCCTGGCGCCCGAGACCCGCGCACGCGCGCGGGCCGTGGCCGGGACGATCCGCACCGACGGGGCGGAGGTGGCCGCGAAGCTGCTGTTCGAGGCCGTGGCCGACCGGGTCGGGACGCACGGGGCCGGGTGAGCCGAGGGCGGTGGGTGCGGCGAGGCCTGGCGAGCCGAGGGCGTCGGCTTCGGTGCGGCCGGGCGAACGGCCACCCGGGCCGGATGAGTTCGGCCCCCGCAAGGCCGTCCCTCCGAACGGCCCGGGTGGTGCGTCGGCCACGGGCGGCCCCGTTCCGGCAGCGTTCCGGCTACCGGGCTCCGGGCATCGGCCCGGTCCGTTAGGGTGCCCACCGGCGCGCCCGGCCACCGCAGGCCGGCGCGAGGGGAGGGCGGCATGACCGACGGTACGCGCGAGGGATCCCGGCAGGACGGCGACGGCATCCAGTGGCTCGCGGAGGTCGGCCTGCCTGGCACCGGCTCGCCGGGAACGGGCGGGCCCGACACGGACGGTGAGGTCGGCGGGGTCGTGTTCGCCCGGGGGATCCCGCCGGAGGAACTCGCCCGCCGCATGGGCGCCGACCCGGCCGCGGGGACCGCACCGATCAGCGGCACCGAGATCCGGACCCTGGACATCGACGTCTACCGCCCCGGCGACGACAGCGACGGCGTGATCCGGGTCGGGGAGTGCGGGGGCTGGTCGTTCGCCATCGAGTACGGCGACTCCACGGGCGGCGAACTGCTCACCGAGATAGCGCGCGACGGCGTCGAGGTGGTCCACTTCCGCCCCATGCCCGAGCAGCCGCCGGCACTTCTCGACTACGCCCGCGACGGCGCCGTGCTGTGCGGCTTCGGCCTCGGCGAGGAGCGCTGGCGCTGGGGCCAGGAGCCCGACCTGCTGGTGCCGGACCTCGTCGCCGCGAGCGTCCTGGAGACGGACGGCGTCACCCCGTCCGCCCCCGCGGGCGGAGGCGGCGCGGACGCCCGCCGCCGCACCCTCGGCGCCGTCGAGCGGCGCTTCGGACTGAGTCTGCCCCGGGCCGTCTTCGACGGGCTGCGCCTGCCCGCGTACGCCGTTCGCGGCACGCCGGGGATGCAGCCCGGGTGAGCCTCGGGTGCGCGCGGCGCGGGCGGTGACGGTCCTGGCGAGCGCCGCGAGCATCGCGAACCGGGCCGGCGCCGCGAACCGGGCTGCCGTTGCTCGACTCGCCCTCCGCGCCACGGGTTCCTGCGCCGGTGCGGGCGGGCGGCGGTAAGGGTGCCGCCGGGTGGGCCGGGTGAACCCTCACCCGGGTGGCCGGTGGCAGGGCTCGCGGCGCGCGCCCCCGGCCGGGGGCTTCCGGAAGGCAGCGCAGGATCCCGGCGCCTAGGGTCTGTGGTGCGTCGATCGGGCCGTGCGCCCGGCGCACGCCGTCCCGCCGCGCGCCGGGGTGACCGGCCGACCCGAGAGGTGGACCCACCCCATGCACACCGTCGTCCGGAGCGCCGGATCGCTCGGCCTGGCCGCGCTGCTGCTCACCGCCGCGGCCGGCTGCCAGGGCGACGGCTCGTCCGCCGCCGAGCCCGCGCCGACCTCCCCGGTCGCCGACACCTCCGCGAGCGCCACCGGACCGGCCGCCCAGAAGCTGGACTGGCATGCATGCGGCGCCCCCGCCGCCGCCCAGGGCGGCACCGGCACGGCTCCGGCCGCCGACTGGCAGTGCGCCACCCTCAAGGCCCCGTTGGACCACACCAAGCCGGACGGCAGGACGATCGACCTCGCGCTGATCCGCAGCAAGGCCAAGGACGAGCAGCACCGGATCGGCTCGCTGCTCTTCAACTTCGGCGGCCCCGGCGCCTCCGGCGTGGCCACCCTGCCAGCGCTCGCCCCGGCCTACGCCTCCCTCAACACCCGCTACGACCTGGTGAGTTTCGACCCGCGCGGGGTCGGCGCCAGTGCCGGGGTGACGTGCCTGGACGACAAGGCGACGGACGCCTCCGCGGCCGTCGACGGCACCCCGGAGACCCCGGCGGCGGTGAAGGCCCTGGACGACAGCAACGCGCAGTTCGTCGCCGCCTGCGAGCACAACTCGGCGGCGGTGCTGCCGTACGTGGACACCGAGAGCGCCGCCCGGGACATGGACCTGATGCGGCAGGTGCTGGGTGACCCGAAGCTCTCCTACTTCGGCATCAGCTACGGCACCCAGCTCGGCGGCGTGTACGCGCACCTGTTCCCGCAGGAGGTCGGCCGGATGGTGCTGGACTCGGTGGTAGACCCGACGAAGGACCCGCAGCAGTCCGCGCTCGGCCAGGCGCAGGGCTTCCAACTCGCCCTGGGCGACTTCATGAAGGCCTGTGCCGCCCAGCTCGGCGCCTCCTGCCCGACGGGTGCCGGCGGTGACGAGGGCACCGCGAAGGTCGTCGCGCTGGTGCAGAAGCTGGAGCAGTCACCGCTGCCCACGGAGGACGGGCGGCAGCTCACCGAGTCCCTGGGCGTCACCGGGATCGCCGCCGCCCTGTACAGCCAGGAGAGCTGGCCCGCGCTGGCCGCCGGCCTCACCGAGGCGATGGACCAGGGCACGGGCACCACGTTGCTGCAGCTCGCCGACGGGCTGAACGGGCGTGACGCGCAGGGGCGCTACAGCAACCTGAGCCCCGCGAACCGGGCGATCAGCTGCGTGGACGCGCGGCAGCGCTATTCCGACCAGGACGTCCAGCAGCAGCTGCCGTCCTTCCAGGCCGCCTCCCCGGTGTTCGGTGCCTTCACCGCCTGGGGACTGACGGGCTGCACCGGCTGGCCCGTCCCGGGCAAGGGCGACCACCCCGAGGTCGCCGCGCCGGGCGCCGCGCCGGTCCTGGTGGTCGGCACCACCGGCGACCCCGCGACCCCGGTGGAGGGCGCCCGTGCGATGGCGCAGCAGCTCGGCGCGGGCGTCGGCGTGACCGTCACCCTGCAGGGCGAGGGACACGGCGGCTACAACACCGGGAACCCCTGCCTGAAGCAGACCGTGGACGCGTACCTGCTGGACGGCACGGTGCCGCCGGACGGGACGACCTGCAGCTGAGAGCGGGCCGCCGGCCGGCGGCCGGAACCGGGCCGAACCGGCCCCGACCGGCCCGGAGCAGCCCAAAGTGGCCCAATGAAAGCAGTGTGGATTGGATCTGTTGAGTGGTCCACTTGGCCGCTAGGCTCGTCGACGTGATGAACAACCTGACGAACAGCCTGACGAACGACCTGGCGAACGACCCGACGAGCACCGCGACCACCGGCACCGCTCCCGGCGCCGGGACCACCGACACCGCGACCGGCGGCCTGCCGAAGGCCACCAAGGTCGACTTCTACTTCGACCCCGTCTGCCCGTTCGCCTGGATCACCTCCCGGTGGATCCTGGAGGTCGACCGCCAGCGCGAGCTGGACCTCACCTTCCGGGTGATGAGCCTGTCCGTCCTCAACGAGGGCCGCACCGACCTGCCCGAGCGCTACCAGCGACTGATGACCACCGGCTGGGGCCCCGTCCGGGTCTGCATCGCGGCCGCGGAGAAGCACGGCCAGCACGTGCTGCGCGACCTGTACACCGAGCTCGGCACTCGCCTGCACGACCAGGACCGGCCCGCCGACGACGCGGTCATCCGCGAGGCTCTGGTCGCGGCCGGGCTGCCCGAGGAACTGGCCGACGCGGCGAACAGCACCGAGTACGACATCGCGCTGCGCAAGAGCCACCACGAGGGCATGGACCCGGTCGGCGAGGAGGTCGGCACCCCGACCATCCACGTGGACGGCGTCGCCTTCTTCGGCCCGGTGCTGACCGCGATACCGCGCGGGGAGGACGCCGTCCGGGTGTTCGAGGGCGTCCGGCTGCTGTCCGGGTACCCGAAGTTCTTCGAGCTCAAGCGGACCCGGACGGGCTCGCTCGACTTCTCCTGACCCGCCGGGGACCGCGGTCCCGGCGCCCCCGGCGGGGGTGGGCGCGGGGGACCGGAGCGGTACCGCCGGCCTTAGGACTCCCGTCCGGGCGCCGAGCGTCCGACCATGGAGGCGGAGGCTCGATGGCCCCCGAGAGGCGGTGAGCGTGGATGATCGCACGAATCCGGTTGGGTACTGCCCGGCACGCCGCGACACCTTCCGGTTCCGGGCCGGGCTCCGGACCGCCCGCCGGGCCGGGGCCGGCGCCGGACCGGGCGTCGCGCCCCGGTCCTTCGGCGAAGCGCGATCCCGGCCGGAGCCCCGGTTGGAACACCCCCCGGGGTCCGGGCCGCGACCCCACCCGAGGTCCTGGCCGCGGCCCCGACCAGGGCCCCGGGGGCCCGCCCAAGCCCCCGCCGCCCTCGTGGCGCCGCTGGCTGCTGCCCGTCGCCGTCCTGGCGA
This sequence comes from Kitasatospora sp. NPDC048545, assembly GCF_040651155.1. Classification (NCBI taxonomy): domain Bacteria; kingdom Bacillati; phylum Actinomycetota; class Actinomycetes; order Kitasatosporales; family Streptomycetaceae; genus Kitasatospora; species Kitasatospora sp. NPDC048545. The sequence goes on along the minus strand of NZ_JBEZIQ010000082.1, from coordinate 26,479 downwards.
CGCTGCTCCTGCTGGTGCTGTTCTCCAACCCCGGCACGCCCGGCAACCGCTACGCCTACACCGACTTCGTGAACCGGGTCGACACCGGCCAGGTGCAGACGGTGAACGTCAGCGACACCGGTGCGGTCAGCGGCACGCTCAAGGACGGCACCCGCTTCACCAGCCAGATCCCCACCGCGCTGGACACCTCCCAGCTCAGCCGGGCACTCGGCGACCAGCACGTCACCGTCACCGGCACCCGCTCCGCCGGCGGCAGCTCGCTCTGGTCCACGCTGCTGCTGTTCCTGCCGCTGCTGCTCTTCGGCGGACTCTTCCTCTGGTCGGGCCGGATGGCCGCGAAGTCGCTGGGCGGCGGGCTGAGCGCCATCGGCCGCTCCCGGGCGAAGATCATCGAGGCCGAGCGGCCGGCCACCGGGTTCGCCGACGTCGCCGGGTACGAAGGGGTGAAGCAGGAGGTCAGCGAGGTGGTCGACTTCCTGCGCAGTCCGGAGCGCTACGCCGCCGCGGGCGCCAAGGGGCCGCGCGGGGTGATCATGGTGGGGCCGCCCGGCACCGGCAAGACCCTGCTGGCCCGGGCCGTCGCGGGAGAGGCCGAGGTGCCGTTCCTGTCCGTGACCGGCTCCGGCTTCGTGGAGATGTTCGTCGGCGTCGGCGCATCCCGGGTCCGTGACCTCTTCGACGAGGCCCGCAAGCGCGCCCCGTCGATCGTGTTCATCGACGAGATCGACGCCGTCGGCGCCCGCCGGGCGGGCGGCACCCGGGTCGGCGGCAACGACGAGCGCGAGCAGACCCTGAACCAGCTGCTCGCCGAGATGGACGGCTTCGACCAGAGCACCGGCATCGTCGTCATCGCCGCCACCAACCGGCCCGACGCCCTCGACCCGGCGCTGCTGCGCCCCGGTCGCTTCGACCGGCAGGTCACCGTACCGCTGCCCAACCAGGCCGAACGGTCGGCCATCCTGGCCGTGCACACCCGGGGCAAGACCCTCGCCCCGGACGCCGACCTGGACCGGATCGCCCGCGGCACCCCCGGCTTCTCCGGCGCCGACCTCGCCAACCTGGTCAACGAGGCCGCCATCAACGCCGTGCGTGCCGAGCGGGCCACCCTCACCGCCGACGACCTCGACGCCGCCCGCGACCGGGTGCTGCTCGGCCGCCGGGAGTCCTCCAACGCCCTGCTGCCCGAGGAGCGGCACGCCGTCGCCGTGCACGAGTCCGGGCACGCCCTGATGGCCGCGCTGTGCGAGCACGCCGACCCGGTCGCCAAGGTGACCATCCTCCCGGCCGGTGTCTCCCTCGGCGCCACCGAGCAGCTGCCCGAGGCGGAGCGGCACCTCTACAGCGAGGGCTACCTGACCGATCTGCTCACCGTCCAGCTCGGTGGACGGGCGGCCGAGCTGGTGGTCTTCGGCGAAGGGTCCACGGGCGCCGCCAACGACCTCGCCAACGCCACCTCGGTCGCCACCCGGATGGTCCGCGAGTTCGGCCTCTCCCCGGAACTCGGCCCGGTCGGCTACTCCAGCGGCAGCCCGCACTACCTCGGCGACAGCCCCGAGGACCTGCTGCGCCGCCCGTACTCCGAGCGGACCCAGCGCGCCGTGGACGAGGCGGTCGCGGACCTGCTGCGGAAGGCCGAGCGCCGGGCCCTCGGGCTGCTGACCGAACACCGGCACCACCTGGACGAGTTGGCGAGGCTGCTGGTCGCCCGGGAGACGGTGGACGGCGGCCTGGTCCTCGACATCCTGACGCACCCGAAGGGGCCGGAGGCGGCGGAGGGGCCGGAGCGTCCGGAACGCTCCGAGGGCCCCGAGGGTCCCGAGCGGCCGGAGCGGTCCGGGCCGTCGGACGCGCCGGTGCCCACGGCGCCCCCGGTGTCGCTGGAGAAGCCCCGCCCGCCGGACTTCCGGGACCCTACGGGGTAGGCGGCCGCTCGAAGAAGGTCTCCAGCACGACGGTCGCCTGCGTCCCGTTCACGCCGTCGATCGCGTAGAGGCGCCGCAGCACGTCCTGGAGCTGTTCGGTGGTCGTCGTCCGCACCTTGACCAGCACCGAGGCGTTGCCCGCGATGATGTGCGCCTCCTCTATCTCGGGGATCGCGGCGAACGCCTGTGCCGAGTCGCCCATCCAGGCGGAGGAGTCCACCATCACGAAGGAGAGCACACCGAGCCCGAGGCTCTTCGGGTCCACCTCCACCGTGGTGCGGCGGACCACGCCGCGTTCCCGGAGTTTGCGCACCCGCTCGTGCGCCGCCGCCGTGGACAGCCCCACGGCCTTGCCCAGCGCCGCGTACGCCTGCCCGGCGTCCCGTTGCAGCAGGGCGAGCAGCGCGCGGTCGGTGTCGTCGAGGTGATCGGTGGTGGCCATGGTGGGACCATACCGCGTTCTGACATACTCCAGGTCGTCGGAACGACATTCGGCCAACTGCGACATGAGGTGAATGATGTCTGGCACCATCGAGTTCGGACTGTACGAGATCCTGGACGACCGGTTCCGCCGGTGCGCCAACGGCGACGTCCGGCTGGAGAAGCTGTACGGCGACTGCCGCTGGGCCGAGGGGCCGCTCTACCTGCCCGCCTGGCGCCAGGTGATCTGGAGCGACATCCCCAACGACCGCCTGCTGCGCTGGGACGAGGCCACCGGCACGGTCGGCGTCTTCCGCTCCCCGGCCGGGCACCCCAACGGCAACACCCTCGACCGCGAGGGCCGGCTGATCAGCTGCGAACAGGGCAACCGCCGGGTCACCCGCACCGAGCACGACGGCCGGATCACCGTCCTCGCCGACCGGTTCCAGGGAAAGCGGCTCAACTCGCCCAACGACGCGGTGGTCCGCTCGGACGGCGCGATCTGGTTCTCCGACCCGGACTTCGGCATCACCACCGACTACGAGGGCCACCGCGCCGAATCCGAGATAGGCGCCCGCAACGTCTACCGGATCGACCCGGACACCGGCGAGGTGCGAATCGCCGCGGACGGCTTCGAAGGCCCCAACGGGCTGGTCCTCTCCCTCGACGAGCGGCAGCTCTACGTCAACGACAGCAGGGCCGGACACATCCGCGTCTTCGACATCCAGGACGACGGCACCCTCGCCGGCGACCGGATCTTCGTCAAGGGCGTCGGCGCCCGCTTCGACAACATCCGCTTCGACCTCGACGGACGGCTCTGGGCGGCGGCCTTCGGTGACGGAGTCCACTGCTACGCCCCCGACGGCACCCTCATCGGCCGTATCCTCGTCCCCGAACCCGTCTCGAACCTCACCTTCGGCGGCTCGAAGAACAACCGCCTGTTCATCACCGCCACCACCTCGCTGTACTCGCTGGTGACGACGATGACGGGACCGTTCCGCGTCACCAGCCCCGAGGAGTCCGAATGACCGAACCCCTGGCCGTCCAGCGGGAGATCGCCCGCGCCCTCGACGTGGCACCCGTCCCCGACCCGGGGCAGGAGGCCGTCCGCCGGGTGGCCTTCCTGGCCGACCGGGCACGGGCCGCCGGCGCGCGCACCCTCGTCCTCGGGATCAGCGGCGGCGTCGACTCCACCACCGCCGGACGGCTGTGCCGGCTCGCCGTCGACCGGCTGCGCGCCGAAGGGTACGAGGCGGCGTTCTGTGCGATGCGGCTGCCCTACGGGGTGCAGGCGGACGAGGACGACGCCCGGCGGGCGGTCGCCTTCATCGAACCGGACGAACTGCTCACCGTCGACGTCAAGCCCGCGACCGACGCCGCCCTGGACGCCCTGCTCGCCGCCGGCCTGACCTTCGCCGACCACGCCCACGAGGACTTCGTCCGGGGCAACGTCAAGGCCCGCCAGCGGATGGTGGTCCAGTACGCGGCGGCGGGCGCCAACGGCGGACTGGTCGTCGGGACCGACCACGCGGCGGAGGCGGCCGTCGGCTTCTTCACCAAGTACGGTGACGGGGCCGCCGACGTGATGCCGCTGTCGGGGCTGACGAAGCGTCAAGTGCGCTCGATCGCCGAGGCGTTGGGGGCTCCCGCCGAGCTGGTCAAGAAGACCCCGACCGCGGACCTGGAGAACCTCGCCCCCGGCCGCCCCGACGAGGACGCGCTCGGCGTCACCTACGACGCTCTGGACGACTTCCTGGAGGGCCGCCCGGTCGGCGAGGAGGTCTTCGCGACCGTCCTCGGCCACTACCGCCGCACCGAGCACAAGCGCGGCCTGCCCATCGTCCCGGGCCGGCCGTGACGGCGGACCGCGACGGCCGCGCGGCGGCGGACCGCAACGGCGGCACGGTGACGGACCGCGACGGCGGCACGGCGGGGGCCCGGAGCGGGCGGGAGGCCGGGGCCGTCGTCGGTGCCGCCGTGGGCGACGCCCTCGGCGCGCCCTACGAGTTCGGCCCGGCCGGCGCCTTCTCGGCCCGTTTCCCCGACACCCCCGGCGAGCCGGTCGCGGGTGGCGGATGGGCGCGCGGCGAGGCCACCGACGACACCCAGATGGCCGTCCTGGTCGCCGAATCCCTGGTCGAGCGGGGAGGGTTGGACCTCCCCGACATCTTCGACCGGTTCCGTCGCTGGGCCGCCGCCGACCCCAAGGACATCGGCATCCAGACCGAGTCCGTCCTCACCAGCGGACTGCCCTGGGACCTCGCGGCCGCCGTCCACTTCAACACCACCCTGCGCGCCGCCGGCAACGGCGCCCTGATGCGCGCCTCGACCTCCGCGGTCGCCTTCGCCCGCGCCGGACGGCAGGCGACCATGGACGCCGGGCGCCGCATCGCCGCCCTCACCCACGGGGACCGTGCCGCCTGGGAGGGCACGGCGATCTTCCACGAGCTGGTCCGCCTCGCCCTCGACGGCGCCGACCCGCTCGACGGCATCGCCGAGGTCCTGGCCCACGTCGACCCCGACAGCCGCGCGCGCTACGCCACCGTCCTGGCCCCCGACTGGCATCCCGACCGGGCCACCGAGCCCAACGGCGCCGTCTGGCCCTGCCTGGGCTCGGCGGTCTGGGCGCTGCGCACCACCGACGGGTTCGAGCCCGCCCTCCGCGCCGCGATCGACCTCGGCGGCGACACCGACACCGTCGCCGCCGTCACGGGTGGGCTGGCCGGGGCGCGGTACGGCCTGGATGCCGTCCCGCGGCGCTGGACCGAGCCGTTGCACCTGACGCTGCCCGGGTTCGGCGGGCGGGTTCGGCGGACTCCGGAACTGCTCGACCTGGCCGGTCGGTTGGCGTCGTTCGGCTGACGGTCCGGGGGCCCTCCCGGAAGGAGGACAGCAGCCATCCGTCGGCCGTCGCCGCCAGGCCGCGCAGGACCGCGGCGAGGACCGCGTCGGACGTCTCCCGGCCCTTCCCCTTGATGTCCGTCGATGTCCTTGCGCCCGTCCCCCCGGTGCCGACCCGATCACGTGCCTCGCTACGGTACCGGGGAGGCGGTCGGGACCCGAGGGGCGGGAGTGCCCGGAAACCGACCGCGTGGATCGACGTGTGAGGGGGACGAAGTGACGGGGGAACAGCTTGCGGTGGTGTCCGGCGGCGGCACCGGGATCGGCCGGGCGATCGCGGCCCGGCTGGCCGGGGACGGGTACCGGGTGGTGGTCGTCGGGCGCCGGGCGGCCGTGCTGGAGCAGGCCAAGGAGGAGATCGAGTGGACGGTGGGCCCGGGCCGGGTCGTCCCGGTGGTCGCCGACCTGACCGACCCGGAGGCGGTCGGCGCGGCGGCTGACAGGATCGCCGAACTCGGCCCGGTGGACGCGCTGGTGAACAACGCGGGGGCGATCATCACCCCGCCCGAGGACGACGGCCTGGCCGCCCTGGCCCGGTCCTGGCGGCACGACCTGGACACCAACCTGCTCACCGCCGTGCTGCTGACCACCGCCCTGCAGGGCGCGTTGCGCCGGCCCGGCGGGCGGCTGGTGGTGATCAGCTCGGCGGCGGCCCAACGCGGCGGCGCGGGCCCGCACTCGGCCGGCTCCTACGCCGCCGCGAAGGCCGCCCTGCACGGCTGGGCCTTCGGTCTGGCCCGGCAGTTGGGGCCGGACGGGATCACGGTCAACGTGCTCGCGCCCGGTTACATCGAGGAGACCGAGATCTTCGGCGCGGGGTGGAGCGAGGACTTCCACGCCCGGAAGGTCGCCGACACCCTGGTCGGCCGGGCCGGCACCCCCGCCGACGTGGCCGACGCGGTCGGCTACCTGGTCTCCCCGGCCGCGGGGTACGTGACCGGGCAGGTCATCGGCGTCAACGGCGGTGCGGTGCTCGGACGCTGACCGTCCCTGACCGCCGTCGGCGCCGGCCGCCGCTGCCGGCGGACAGGACAGGACGGGCCGGGACGGCGGGGACGGGCTGGGGCGGTGCCGGGCGCCGGCGCGTTCATCGATCGTCAACCGGGCGACCCTACGGTGGGTCCGACCACGAACCGCAGTGCCGACCCCAGGAGCCCCCGCTGTCCAGGATCATCACCACCGCCCTGCCCGCCCACGGCCACACCGGTCCGCTGCTGGCCGTCTCCGCCGACCTCGCCGCCCGGGGGCACGAGGTGGTGTTCCTCGGGGGTGCCCGGTTCGCCGTGGCGGCGGAGCGGGCGGGGGTGCGCTTCGTCGCGCTGCCCGCCGGGGCGGACTTCGATGACCGTGACCTCGACGCGAGCTTCCCCGGCCGGTCGAGCCTGCCGCCCGGTCCGGAGCGGCTCGCCTTCGACGCGCGGCACGTGTTCCTCGACCCGATACCCGTCCAGTACCGGGCCCTGCTCGCGCTGCTGGCGGACTTCCCGGCGGACGCCGTGATCGCGGACGCCTTCCTGCAGGGCGCGCTGGCGCTGGCGCTGGCCCGGCCGCGGCCGGAGCGTCCGGCCCTGATCGGCATCGGGGTCACCCCGTCGATGCTGCCGAGCGTGGACACCGCGCCCTTCGGGCCCGGGCTGCCGCCGCTGCCGGGGGAGGAGGGCAGGGCCCGCAACCGGGCCCTGCGGGAGGAGGCGGACCGGCGCGGCGAGCCGCTGCGCCGGCACGCCGAGAAGGTGTACGCGGAACTGGGCGTCCGGCTGCCGGAGGGCCCGCGCGGGCTGGCCGCGGTGACCGTGCCGGACCACTTCCTGCAGCTGACCGTGCCGGGCTTCGAGTATCCGCGCGGCGACGCGCCGGCCGGCTACCGGCTGATCGGCGCGCTCCCGGGCCCGGTCGGGAGCGAGCAGCCGCTGCCGCCGTGGTGGGACGAGGTGACCGGCGGGCGGCCGGTCGTCGTGGTGACCCAGGGGACACTGGCCAACACCGACCTCGGGGAGCTGGTCGCCCCGACCGTCACCGCCCTGGCGGGGCGGGACGTGCTGGTGGTGGCCGCCACCGGACGCCCGGACGGGCCGCGGGCGCTCGCCGAGCGGCTCGGCGGCCTGCCCGGCAACGTGCGGGCCGTCGACCATGTCCCGTTCGAGCGACTGCTGCCGCACACCGACGTGCTGGTCACCAACGGCGGTTACGGCGGGGTGCAGACCGCGCTGCGGTACGGGGTGCCACTGGTCGTGGCCGGGGCGAGCGAGGACAAGCCGGAGGTGGCGGCCCGGGTCCAGTGGTCGGGCGTGGGGCTCGACCTGCGGACGGGCCGCCCGGCGCCGGACGAGGTCGGCCGTGCGGTCGACGGGGTGCTCGGCGAGGGCCGGTTCCGCGAGCGGGCCCGCGCGCTGGGTGCGGAGTTCGCCGAGTACCGGCCGTTCGACACCATCGCCGAGCTGGTGGAGTCGCTCGGGCGCTGAGCCGCGCCGGCGAGGGGGCCGGGTGACCCCGCCGACGGACCGGCGGCGGGTACGAAGCCGGCGCGCCGACGGACCGGGCGCGCGGACGGACCGGGCGCGCGGACGAAACGATTCGTCAGTCCCCGTCGGCGTCGGCCTCGGGCGTCGGCGCGCCGCCGGCCCTGCTGATGCCGAGCTTGACCTCGGCGGCGGTCCAGTCGGTGGCGATCGCCTGCTGGGCGGCGGCGAGGGTGACCTGGCCCTTGCAGATCGCGGTGTGCAGGTGGGTCTCCACCGAGTCCTTGGGGTTGTTCGGACCCTTCCCCGGGACGTGGCCGGGGGAGGGCGGCTGGATCCAGAGGTTGCGCGCGTCGTTGGGGTCGCCGCCGAGCTGCAGGCTGATCAGGTGATCGTACTCGGCGTCGCCCATCGGGCCGGTGTAGCCGTAGGACTTGGCGTTCTCGGCCTTCTCCTTGCCGGTGAGGTTCGCCGGCGGGCGGATGGCCGACGTGTAGCCGCCCGTCTTGCAGATGGTGTCCTTGAGGTTGTCCTGGCTGACCGCCGGGCTGATCGCACCCGGCGTGCAGTTCGGGTCGGGCAGCGGCTGCTTGTCCGCGGTGTAGCGGTAGTGACAGCTGCCGGGTGCGGGTTGCGGCTGGACCTCGTAGGAGCTCTTCGGGCCGGGGCCGGTCACGATCGCGGCCGGGGCGGCGTCGCCGGCCGCGGGCGCGGAGCTGCGGCCGGCGGACCCCTTGGCGGTGTGGCCGCCGCCGGGCGAGCAGCCGGCGGCTGCGGCGAGCAGGACGGCCGCGGCCACGGCCAGGGCGCGGCGGGCGGGAGCCGGCACGGGTTCCTCCATCGGGGTGTGCGTGAGCTGCGGTCACCCGGATGGCGGGGACCGCGCCAGCGGACACTACCGTGTCGACAGGGCCGAACGGGTGACGCCACGTCCGGGCGGAGGAAGCCTTTGCCGGGCGCGCGGAACCGTTTCCGCACTGCACCCGCGTTCCCCCGCCCGCCCGTGCCCGGTCGTCCGTACCCGCCCGGTCGCCGTCCCGGGCCGCGCCCGGCCGTCCCAGGCCGCTAGTGCGCGGCGATCCAGTCCGTGACCAGCTCGTCCAGCACCCCCAGCGGCAGGCTGCCGTGACCGATCAGCTGGTGGTGGAACTCCCGGACGTCGAACCGGGCGCCGAGCGCGGCCTGTGCCCGCTCCCGGTGCCGGACGAGCTCCCGACGGCCGATCAGGTAGGCCGTGGCCTGGCCGGGCCAGGCGATGTAGCGGTCGATCTCGTTGCGGATGTTGGCCTCGGTGGTCGCGGTGTTGTCCCGCATGAAGGCCATCGCCCGCTCCCGGGACCAGCCGTCGTGGTGCATCCCGGTGTCCACCACCAGCCGCACCGCCCGCAGCGCGTCCAGCGAGAGCATGCCGAAGCGGGACAGGTCCGAGCCGTACAGCCCCATCTCGTCCGCGAGCCGCTCGGTGTACAGGCCCCAGCCCTCGACGTGGGCGGTCAGCTGGCCGCTCGGCTTCTGCCGGAACAGCGGCAGGTGGTGCAGGGTCTGCGCGACGGCGAGCTGCAGGTGGTGGCCGGGCACGCTCTCGTGGAAGGCGATCGCCTCGTACTCGTAGCTGAACCTGGTCTCCGGGCGGAGCGTGTTGATCCAGTGGGTGCCGGGCAGCCCGCCCGGGCCCGGCGGCTGGTAGTAGGCCAGTGGCGCGGTCTCCGCCTCGATCGGGTCGACTTCCCGGGTCACGCAGTCGGCGATCGGGTACGGGCGGAACCAGTCCGCCGAGGCCCGGCGGGCCCGCTCCAGGGCGCCGTCCACCAGTGCGATCATCTCGGCCGCGCTGCCGAAGCGCAGCGAGCGGTCCTCGCGCAGCGCGGTCAGCACACCCGCCGGGTCGGTGGTGCCGAGCACCTTGCCGCCCAGCTCGGCGAACTCCTCGCGCAGCGCCGCGACCGCCTCCAGGCCGGTCCGGTGGATCTCCTCCGGGGTGAGCCCGGGCCGGGTGAAGCGGGCGACGGCGTCGGCGTAGCCCTCGGTGCCGCCCGGCACGTGGCAGACGCCGGCCTGCTCGTCGGGCCGGGCGCCCGGTGCCAGCCGATCGGCCAGTCCGGCCCGGTAGCAAGCGATCGCCGGGCGGACGGCGTCGCGCACGATCGCCAGGGCGCGCTCGTACTCCGGGCGGCCCCGCAACGGGCGCAGCAGGGAGTCCTCGTCGGGGGCGCTCGCCAGGTGGGCGTCCAGCTGGCTGACGGCGGCGTCCACCCCGCTGCGCAGCGGGTGGCGGCCCTCGGCGGCGGCCTCCATGGCGGTGCCCAGGGAGGCGGCGAAGTACTCGGGAAGGCCGGCGAGCCGTTCCAGGTAGGCGTCGGCACCCTCGTGGTCGACGGAGGCCATGGCGATCGAGGTGATGGCCTCGTTGTGCGGGGCGACGATGGCCGCCGAGATGCTGAACTCGGCCAGCCCGTGGGTGAGCCGGCCGATCCCGTTGTCGATCAGCCGGGCGAGGACCCGGTGGGTGGTGCGGTCCTCGGCGTCCAGGCCGTCCAGCGGGATCGCGGCGAGCCGGGTGCCGAAGCCCCGCAGGGCCTCGCGGTGGTGCAGGGCGGCGGCCCGGGACGGGTCGGGCAGCAGGTGCGCGTAGCCCTCGACGCCGCTGAGGGTCGCGTCGAACGGGTTGTGGGTGTTCTCGGCGGCGAAGTACTCGTCGGCCAGTGCGGCGAGTCCGGCGTGCGGTGGCTGCTCGATCATGGGTCCCCCTGGTCGGTGCGGTCGGTGCGGTCGGGGGCGCCCCCGTGGCTGCCCCTGATCCCGCCGATTATTCGGAGTGATCGGCGGTGCGGTCAACACGCTGCGGAGGCAGGGGAGTTCCACCGGCAGTTCCGCCCGTCGCCGGGGGCGGGCGCGCCGACGGTGCGGGCCGCGGGGTCAGCGGTAGGCCTCCGGCGTGGGCGGCCCGCCCGCGTCCGTCACCCCGACCAGGTGGCGCCGGCAGTCCGGCCGGCTGCCGTCCCGGTCCGTGAACCCGTACTCCCGGGCGAGCTGCCCGCTGGACGTCGAGCCGCCGTTCCAGCGGGCGACCCCGGGGTCGGCGGCGAGGGCGGCGACGGCCCGGCCGACGAAGGACGGGGACTCGGAGATGCCGAAGTGCGGCTCCGCGGCCACGGCGTCGCGCCGGTTCTCCTCGGTGACGCCGTAGTGCTCCGGCATGATCCCGGCGCGCATCCGGCCCGGGGTGAGCGCGACGGCGGTGGCGCCGCGGGGGCCCCGCGCATGGCCCGGCGCGTGGCCGAGCGAGAAGGTCATCCGCAACACGGAGGACTTGGCCGGGTCGTAGAAGAATGAGTTGCGGTAGGTGTCGCGGCCGTACTCCGCCGTCCCGTCCGTCGTCTCCACGACCAGGCCGCCCGGGTGCCTCGGCAGCAGCGGGAGGACGTGGTGGCTGGTGACGGCGTGCGTCTCGACCGCGAGGCGCAGCAGTCGCAGGCCGCGTGCTGCCGACCCGCTGTCGGAGCCTGCCGAACCGTGCGCGGGCTACTGCCGGGCCCCGCGCACGACTGTGCCGACGTCCGTCGGACGGACGTCGGCACCATCGTTGCGCTGGGGTCCGACAACCGCCGCCGGAGCCGGAGCACCGGTGGGGCGGCCCTGTCGGGGTGGGGCGGGAGGTCAGCGGGCCTTGGCGGCCTGCGCCTCCTTGGCGGCCTGGGCGGCGGCCTCCTTCTCGTGCTTCTCCTTGATCCGCGCGGTCTCCTTGCGGACGTCGACCTGGTTGGCGCGCTCGTGCTGCAGCCAGAGCGGGTTCTCGGCCTTGATCGCCTCGACCTGCTCGGTGGTGAGCGCCTCGACGACGCCGCCGCGGGCCAGGCCGGAGATGGAGATGCCGAGCTTCGCGGCGATCACCGGACGCGGGTGCGGACCGTTCTTGCGCAGCTCCTGGAGCCACTGCGGCGGCTCGGCCTGCAGCGCGTTGAGCTCCTCGCGGGAGACCACGCCCTCCTGGAAGCCGGTCGGCGCCGCGGCGAGGTAGATCCCCAGCTTCTTGGCCGCCGTGGCCGGCTTCATGGTCTGGCTGGTCTTCTGCTTGAGCGATGTCATGGAGACAAGGGTAAGGGAGCGCGCGGCCTCCTCCGGTCACGGTCGGTAGCCTTGCCCTGTGACAGACATGCAGGTGAACCCCTCCTTCCGGCTCGTGTACGTCCCGGGCGTGACCCCCGGCAAATGGGTCCGGGTCTGGGACGAGCGGCTCCCGGACGTACCGCTCGACCTCCTCGCGGTCCCGGTCGGCGACGGCGAGCGGACCCTGCGCGAGGGCGGTGCGGACGCCGGGCTGGTCCGGCTGCCGGTCGACAAGGACGTGCTCAGCGCCATCCCGCTGTACACCGAGACCACCGTCGTGGTCTTCCCCAAGGACCACTGGCTCGCCGCCGCAGAGGAGGTCACGCTCGACGACCTCGCCGAGGAGGTGGTCTTCCACCCGCTCGACGACACCCTCGGCTTCACCGCCGACACCCTGCCCGGCCGCCCTGCCGTCGCCCGCCCGGACACCACGGCCGACGCGGTCGAGCTGGTGGCGGCCAACGTCGGCGTCCTCCTGGTGCCGCAGTCCCTCGCCCGGCTGCACCACCGCCGCGACCTCACCTACCGGCCGATGACGGCGGAGGCCCCGCAGTCGCAGGTGGCGCTGTCCTGGCCGCAGGAGCGGACGACGGACCTGGTGGAGGAGTTCATCGGGATCGTCCGGGGCCGCACGGTCAACAGCTCGCGCGGGCGCGGCGCCGGCCAGCCGGCGGCCGAACCCCAGCCGAAGAAGGCGGCGGCCGGCCCGCGCAAGCCGCAGCAGAAGGCGGGCGGTGCCAAGGCCGGCGCGCCGAGGGCGGGCGGGCAGAAGCCGAAGCCCTCGGCCGGCGGCCGGGGCGCGGCGGCGGCCCGGCGGGGCAAGCCGAAGCGCCGCGGGTAGCGGTCCGCCGTGGCGTAGCGTCTGCCCCGTTCCGTCGAGTCGTCGTGGGAGGAGCGGGGCCGTGTGGCATGACCTGGTGGTCGTCCAGATTCCGATCGTCGAGAAGGTCGTCCGCACGGTCGCGGTCTACGCGCTGCTGCTGGTGCTGTTCCGGATCGCCGGGAAGCGCGGGCTGGCGCAGCTGAACACCTTCGACATGGTGGTCGTCTTCCTGCTGTCCAACGTGGTGCAGAACGCCGTCATCGGCAACGACAACAGCCTGGTCGGCGGGGCGATCGGGGCGGCCACCCTGATCGCGGTGAACTCGGGCGTGACCCGCTGGCTCGCCCGGGACCCGAGGGCCGCCCGGGTCCTGGAGGGGACGCCCACCACGGTCGTCCGGAACGGCACGCTGGTGCCCGGCGCGCTGCACAGCCTGGCGCTGCGTCCGTCCGAGCTGGAGCACGCCATCCGGATCCAGAACGGCGACACCGTGTCGGACGTCGCCCGCGCCCGGCTGGAGCCGGACGGGCAGTTGTTGGTCACCCTCAAGGCGGGCGAGCAGAGCGCCACCCGGGACGACGTGGAGGACCTGCGGCGGCGGTTGGAGACGATCGAGCGGCTGCTCACCGAGATCGCCGACGGACGGCGGCCGCCGCGCTGACGGTGCGTGGGCGCGGCGGTGCGGCGGCCCAGCGACGTGACGGTCCTGCGGTGTGACGGCCCCGCGATGTGGCGGCCCCACGATGCGGCGGTGCGGTGGCGGTGGCGGGGCGGGGCCCTTCACGTCCTCGCCCGTGCGCGGGTGGTCACCTGCGTCAGGTGTGTCAGGTGTGTCAGGTGTGCGCGTCCGCCGTGGCGAGGGCGGCCTCGGTCCGGCGGCGGCGTGCGGCCAGGAGGGCCGCGGTGCCGGCCAGGGCGAAGCCGAGGCCGGCCGAGAGCAGGTGGCCGACGGTGGTGAAGTCCGGCAGCGGGCCGGGCCATTCGCCGTCGCCGGAGAGCGGCCAGGCGAGGACGAAGGCGGCCCAGGGGAGGCGGGCCCAGCGGGGCAGGGCGAGGGTGGCGAAGGCGAGGGAGGTCTGGGCGCCGTAGCTGATGCCGTAGTCCGAGTCCTGGCGCACGCTGTCCGGGTACCAGCCGTGCCGCAGGGCGATCAGGATGACGACGGCGGTGATCAGGGTGGCGCCGATGTGGCCGCCGAGGAGGACGGCGGCGGCCCGCAGTCCGCCGTAGCGGCGTTCCGCCCAGGAGAGGCAGCAGCAGATGCCGAGGCCGAGGGTGATCAGGGTGCCGCCGAAGCCGGTGGAGGCGATGTCGGTGAGCGTGCCGTCGAAGAGCAGTGCGCTGCCGAACAGCGCGGTGACCGGGTGGTCGTGCAGGTTGTCGAGGTTGGTGCTGATGTAGCCGCGGAGGGCGTCCGCCCGGTCCGTGGAGAGCAGGTTCTCGACCCAGACGTGCCCGAGGACGAGCAGGCCGACGTAGCACAGCGTCAGTGGCGAGCGGCGCGGGTACGTCCGGACGGCGCGGAGGACGGCGAGGAGCAGCCGGGCCGGGAGCCCCTGCGGTGATCGAGCGTTCATGTGTCTGATGCTGTCCCAGTCGAGCCGATAGTCCGACCGGCGCATCCCCGCCGGCCCCCGCCGCGACAGTACCGTTCCGGTCGGACCCCGCCCGCCACCGGTCTGCGGCGCAGTGCGCCGCACTGCGCCGCGTTAGCGGCGGGAGAGGGTCGCCGTGAAGGGGCGGGGCGTCAGGAGGGCGCTGCGGGCGGGGCGGACGGGGCGGCCGGGGGTGGGGGTGATGGTCCAGCGGGCGGCGATGGTGGCGATGGCGAGGACGGCTTCGGTGGTGGCGAAGGCGTCGCCGACGCAGTGGCCGGCGCCGAGGCCGAAGGGGGTGTAGGTGCCGGCGGCGGGGTGCGCGGTGGTGAGCCAGCGGTCGGGGTCGAAGCGGTCGGGGCAGGGGAAGACGTCGGCCCGGCGGTGCAGCAGGTACGGGCTGTGCAGGAGGGTGGCGCCGGCCGGGACGCGGTGGCCGCCGAGGCGGGTGTCGGCGGTGGCGGTGCGGCTGAGGAGCCACACCGGCGGGTAGAGCCGCAGGGTCTCACTGACGATCCGGGCGGTGAGGGGGAGGGCGGGCAGGTCCTCGTGGCGGGCGGGGCGGCCGTCGAGGACGGTGTCCAGTTCGGCGTGCAGGCGTTCGCGGACGGCCGGGTTGGCGGCGAGCAGCGTCCAGGCCCAGGAGAGGGTGGCGGCGGTGGTTCCGGCGCCGGCCGGGAGCAGGGCGGCCGCCCGGTCGTGGATCCCGGCGTCGGAGAGGCCCCGCCCGTGCTCGTCCTCGGTGCGGAGCAGCACGGAGAGCAGGTCGCGGTGGTCGGTGCCGGTGGCGCGGTAGTGGGCGATCAGCTGCCGGGTGGTCGTCTCGAAGTCCTGCCGGGCGTGCCGGAGGCGGCGGTTGCCGGGGGTGGGGAGGCGGTCGGCGCCGGGCAACGGCACGACGGGGCGCCGGCCGGCGGCGCGGGCGATGACGTCGGTGCTCTCGCGGAGCGGTGGCGAGCCGGCCCGTTCGTGGGCGGCGGACAGGAGGCGGGCGGTGACGGCGCTGGTGAGGCGGTGCATCGCGGCGGGGACGTCGACCACCTGGCCGTCGCGCCAGGCGGCGGTGGTGCCGGCGACCTCCTCGGCGGTCACGGCGGCGTGGCCGGGCAGCCGGTCGTGGTGGAACGCGGCCTGCAGCACGCGGTGTCGGCGCCGGTGGGCGGCGGCCGGGCAGGTGGCGGGGCCGGCGTCGGGGACCTCGCGGTTCCGCTCGTCGGCCGGGCCGCCGGTGTCGTGGACGGGGTGGCTGGTGTCGTGGACGGGGTGGCTGGTGCGGACCGGTCCGAAGGTGTCGTGGACGGGCCCGCGCCTGTCGTACGTGCGGTCCTCGGTGAGGAGTCGGCGGACCAGTTCGGGGTGGCAGACGACGTACGCGTCGAGCGGGCCGAGCCGCAGCCGGACGAGGTCGCCGTGGGCGGGCAGAGCGGCCACGAAGTCGAACGGGCGGCGGAGGAGGGCGGGGGCGTGGCCGAGCAGGGGGAGGCCGCCGGGGGCGGTGGCGGCGGTGAACCGGGTGGTCGGGAAGAAGTGGATCGGCACGGGCGTCACCTTGGGTCGGGTGGGAAGGACCGGAACGGTTCGTGTCCGGGATCTTTCCCTGCGGCCGTCCGTGAAACGATCGTGAACGGGCGGATGGGGTGAACACGGGGGCGCATGCCGAACGCTCGTGCGCCCTCGAAGATTTGACGGATCGTTTACCTGCCGAAGGCGCGTGCGGGTCCGGTGTCGCCGATGGGCACATAGACTCGAAGTCTTGCGAGACTACCGGTCAGTAGAACTGGGCAGTACTGCCAGCCGGTGTGATGACCGGACGGCAGAAAGTCCGGCAGGGAGTGGGGAGTTCGGATGACCGACGAGCGGGTTCACGCGTTCACCGACGACGCCCTCGGCCCGTACGACGCGGTGGCACTGGCCGCCCTGGTGCGGGCCGGCGCGGTCAACCCCCGGGAGCTGGTCGGCGCGGCCGTCGCCCGCGCCGCGCGGGTGGACGGCACGCTGCTGCCGGTCGCCCACGCCTCGTACGACAAGCCGCAGATCAGCCGGGAGGGCATCGGCGGGCCGCTGTGGGGCGTGCCGACCTACCTCAAGGACAACGTCGACCTGCGCGGCCTGCCGACCGCGATGGGCAGCGAGGCCTTCCGCGCCCAGCCCGCCCGCCGCAACGCCCGCTTCACCGACCAGTTCCTGGCCACCGGCCTGGCCGTCCTCGGCAAGACCAGACTGCCCGAGTTCGGCCTCAACGCCTCCACCGAGTTCGCCAGCGCACAGCCGGTGCGCAACCCCTGGAAGCCCTCGCACTCGGCCGGCGCCTCCTCGGGCGGCGCGGCGGCCCTGGTGGCCTCCGGGGTGGTGCCGATCGCGCACGCCAACGACGGCGGCGGCTCGATCCGCATTCCGGCGGCCTGTTGCGGCCTGGTCGGACTCAAGCCCACCCGGGGCCGGCTGGTCGCCAACTCGCAGGGCGCCAAGCTGCCGATCGACCTGGTCACCGACGGCGTGCTGACCCGCTCGGTGCGCGACACCGCGGCCTTCTTCGCCGCCGCCGAGCGGCACCGCCGCAACCCCAAACTGCCCCCGCTCGGCCTGGTCGAGGGGCCGGGCGGGCAACGGCTGCGGATCGGCCTGGTGGTGGACTCGCCGATCGCCAAGACCGACGAGACGACCCGCCGCGTCGTCGAGGAGACCGCGGCCCGGCTGGAGGCGATGGGACACGTCGTCGAACCGACCGCCCTGCCGTTCGGCGAGGAGTTCTCCCGGGACTTCGTCTCCTACTGGGGCTACATCGCCTGGGCGATCGCCTTCACCGGCCGGCTGCTGATCGACCCGAGCTTCCGTGCCGACCGGCTGGACGGCCTGACCACCGGGCTGCGCCGGCAGTTCCAGACGGAGTTCCCGCACACCCCGGGCGTGCTGCGGCGGCTGCGCCGGGCCGAAGGCGTGTACCGGCGGGTCTTCCGCAACCACGACGTGATCCTCTCCCCGGTGCTCGCCCACACCGCCCCGCCGATCGGCCACCTCAGCCCGAACGTCGACTTCGAGGAACTGATGGACCGGCTGCTGCGCTACGTGGCGTTCACCCCGGTCAACAACGTGACCGGTGGACCGGGCATCGCGCTGCCGGCCGGCTCGGCACCCGGCGGCCTGCCGGTCGGCGTGCACCTGTCGGCGGCGCACGGGCAGGAACGGGTGCTGCTGGAACTGGCCTTCGCGCTGGAGGCGGAACGGCCCTGGCGGCGGATCGAGGACTGACCGGGTGCCGGCGCCCCCGGCGTCGGCGCGCCGGCTCACGGCGTGGGCGCACCGCGCTCACAGCGTCGGCGCGGCCACCGACCGTGCCGCGTGCACCTCGTGGTGCAGCCGGGCCAGCGCGCAGTCCGGCGCCAGCGCGTCCGCGTCCGGCTCCGGCAGTGGCCGGCCGGTGCGCAGGGACTCCGCGAGGTCGGCCAGTTCCCGGGTCACGGCGCCGACCTCGGCCGCGGTCGGGACGGGCGCGCCGTGCTCGATCCGCACCCGGGTGGCGGTGGTGGCGTCCACGATCCGTTCGACCGCGATCACCACCGGCCACCAGGCCTCCGCCCGGGGGCCGACCGGCGGCGGTTCGGTGAGCGCCCGCTGGAACTCGCTGCGGACGGTCGACAGGTCCCGGTAGAGCCGCCGCCGGTGCCGGGCCCGGGCCGGTTCGTCCCGCCCCGGCTCGGTGGTGAACGCCAGTGAGACGTATGCGGCGGTGTCCTGGACGGCCTCGACGAGGCGGTCGCCGATCCGGGTGTGCCAGGACTCGGGCCACAGCAGGTAGCCGGCCAGCAGCGAGACCGCGCAACCGATCAGCGAGTCGTAGAGCCGGGGCGGCACCAGGTGGAAGCCCCGGTGGTTGAGCAGGTCGGAGAGCAGCAGGATCACCGGGGTGATCGCCACGGTCTGGAAGCCGTACCCCTTCACGGAGAACGCCGGGATCAGCGCCGCCAGCACCGCCATCACCGGCACGTCCCACCAGCCGTGCGGCACTTCGGCGAGCACCGGAATGGCGATCAGCAGTCCGACGGCGGTGCCGAGCGCGCGCAGCACGGCGCGGGAGAACACCGAGCCGAAGTCGGGCTTCATCACGAAGGTCACGGTCAGCGCCACCCAGTACGAGCGGGGCACCGCGATCACCGAGACCAGCACCTGGGCGATGCCGATGCACAGGGCCAGGCGCAGCCCGTAGCGCCAGGACGCGCCGGACAGCAGCAGCGCCCGGGTCGCCCGCCGGGCCCTGACCTCGAGGCCGGCGGGCCGGCCGAGCCGGTCGTCGACCGCGTACGGGTCCGGCGCGGCCTCGTGCACGACGGTGGCGGCGTGCCCGATGGCCTCGACCAGCGCCCGGGTGGACGGCCCGGCGGCCACCGGCAGGTCGGGGGCGGGGGCCGGTTCGGTGCGGCCCTGTTCGACGGCGTCGGCCAGGGTGTGGACGGCGGCCGGGTAGGCGGCGGGCAGCGGGCCGTACCGGGGCGGGCGCAGGTGGGCCGCGGCCGCCCCCTCGACCACCGGGATCACCGCGTTGAGCTGGGCGAGCAGCCGCACAAGGGTGGGCGAGCGGCCGTGCCGGCGGGCCCGCCGGGCGAGCAGCAGGTCGTAGGAGTGGTTGAGGGACTGGGTGAGTTCGCGGCGTCGCTCGTCGTACTCGGGCGTTCCGGCGGCCGCCAGCAGGTCGGCGACCGCGCGGTAGGTGCCGGCGACCACCGCACGTTCGGGGACGCCGACACGCAGCGGCCAGGCGAGCAGGGTCAGGGCGAGCACCAGCAGGCCGCCGAGCAGCAGCAGGCCGGGCGGCAGCCACCAGGGGGAGGGCAGCGGCAGGCCGGCGCCGACGACCGCGTTGAGCAGCAGGAGCAGTCCGGAGACGGAGGCGACCGCGCCGATCGAGGAGATCATGCCGGAGACCAGCGCGACGGCGGTCAGCACCGCGACGGCCGTCCAGCCGGTGCCGTACACCAGGGTGCCGAGCAGCACCCCGAGGGCGCCGAACAGCTGCGGGACGGCGATGTTGAACACCCGCATCCGGTAGGCGTCGGCGGTGTCCCCGATGACGGCGGACAGCGCGCCCATCGACACCAGCGCGCCGTAGGCGGTCCGGCCGGTGGCGGTGCCCACCGCGAGCGGGGCGGAGAGCGCGACCGAGGCGCGGGCGACCGCCGCCCAGGGGACCGGGGCGGCCCGGGGCCGCAGGCCCTCGGTCAGCCAGCTGGGCGGGGCGAGTCGGGCGGCTCCTGGGCGCGGCACGTTCCCAACCTACGGCGGGCGGGCGCCGCGGGCCCGGTGGAACACGCGGGGGGACAACGGGTCGTGGGGCGGGTGGGGTTCACCGTTCGCTCTTATGTCAAATTCGGAAACATACCCCGTCTTATGTCCGCCTCCGAAACATAAAGCGAACCATGAGGGGTCGTGAGCTGCGCGGATATTCCCAATCGGTAACCCGCGGGGAAGGGTTGACACCATTACTTGGTCTAGTCCAATGTGTGGAGGGCGTGGTTCGGCAAAGCCTGAGACGAAGTGAGAGGCCTTGCCGGGCGGGCGAGTTGACCCCCTGACGTGGCGCCGAGGCGCGGTCGGGGGTCGAGCCGAGAAGGAGCGTGTGCGGACCGCCGATGCGGCGCGGGAGGAATTCCCGACCCGGTCGGGGGGCGGTCCCGCGACCCGCCGTGCCGGCACCGCCCGCCGAATCAAGCGCCGCGTCGACTACGAACCATGGAGTGACTGCCCATGCCGAGCCCAGACGGACAGGCCCAGGAGCATCTGTACCGCGCCGCCTCGGAGCGCCCCTACTTCAGCGCGGACACCGAGAGCTACCTGGCCCGCACCGCGCTGCGCGAGATCCGCAAGAAGCACCCGCTGCGCGTGCTCTCCGAGGACGACCTCGCGTTCTGGCAGACCTACGGCTACGTCGTCGTGAAGCAGGCGATCCCCGCCGAGGCCGCACGACGGCTGCTCGACTTCACCTGGGACTTCCAGGGCCTGTCGCCCGAGCGCCCCGAGGACTGGTACCGCGAGCGCGACTACCGCGACGAACTCGACCGGCACCTGCACATCTACGGCTTCGTCGAGGCCTACCACCACCAACTCCTCTGGGACAGCCGCCAGTCGCAGCGCGTCTACGACGCCTTCGTGGACGTCTGGGACTGCGAGGAGCTCTGGGTCACCCTCGACCGGCTCAACCTCAACCCGCCGAACGTCCGCAACCGCGACCGCGCACTGATCGAACCCACCGACCGCGGCTTCGACATCGAACTGCACTGGGACGTCGACACCACCCAGGGCATGCTCCCGCAGCGCGTGCAGGGCATCATCGCGCTCAACGACACCGCCCCCGACCTCGGCGGCTTCCGGTGCAACCCGGAACTGTTCCGCCGCTTCGACGAGTGGCAGGCCGCCCAGCCGGCCGGCCGCGACCCGATCCGGCCGACCGTCGACCGGGACGAGTTCCCCGTCGTCCGGCCCGAGCTGAAGGCCGGCGACCTGCTGATCTGGAACGGCCTGCTCGCCCACGGCGTCGAGCGCAACACCTCCGAGCGCGGCGTGCGCGCGGTGCAGTACCTGTCCATGATGCCCGCCCTGGAGGAAGCCGCACAGCTGCGCCACTCCCGGGTCGAGTCCTGGCGCACGCTCGCCACCCCGGACTGGAACCGCACCCTGGTCGGCGACGCCGACCGGCCCGAGGCGCTGCGCTACGAACGGGCCGAACTCACCGAGCTGGGAGAGAAGTTGCTCGGCCTTCGGTCCTGGACCGGCAAGGACTTCGACGAGCAGGACGCCGCAGGGGAGCGGGTATGCGCGACATCTGCCTGACCCTGCCCACCAACCGCGAGTGCGCGGACACCATCACCGCGGTCGGTGCCGAAGCCGCCCACGCCGCACGGCGGTCCGACGTCCGGGTGCACCTGCTGGTGCTGGACTCCGCCGACCCGGACGCCCGCACCCGGCACGCCGCGGCCGCCGCCGCCCTGCCCGTCGTCGACGGCCTGGTCGTCCACCACCTCGACGAGGAAACCCAACGCGCCTTCCTGCGGGAGGTGATCGAGCGCTCCGGCGCCGACGGCCCCGACCGGCTGCTCGACCTGATGCTGCCCGACGCCGTCTCCTACGGCGCCTGCACCAACCGGGCCTTCCTGCTCGCCGCCGCGCTCGGCTGCGCCTCCGTGCACCGCCGCGACTCCGACAGCCGCTACCAATGGCACGACGGCGCACCGGTGTTCCCCGTCGACCACGAACTCGCCACGCTCGGTCTGAAGGCCGCCGACGCGGCCGCCGCCGTCACCGAGCACACCCTCGCCCCGGAACACGTGGACAAGCCCGTCGTGCTGGTCGGCGGATCCTTCGTCGGGGAACTCTCCGTCGACCTCGGCGAGATCCGCGAACTCGACCCCGAGGCCTACCACGACGTCGTCGCGCTCTGGGCGCCCACCGGCGCCGGCGAACAGGAGAAGCGCGACCTCGTCGCCGAATCCTTCACCGGCGGCGGCACCGATCCGTTCACCGCCGACCGCACCGTGCTCGACCTGCCCGACATCTGGCACATCGACATGTGCAACATCGGCCTCGACCACACGGTGTACGAACGCGTCCCGCTGCCGCCCGCCACCGACACCATCGGCAGCGACTACTTCCTGCACCACCTCGTGCGGGACGCCACCCTGCCCGGCGTCACCCACAACCGGCACATCGTCAACTACTACACCCCGGAACGGCGCACCGGCCCCGGATTCACTGCCTACCAGCTGCGCTACGCCAAGTTCCTGCTCTCCATGCTCTACCTCCACCCGGTCTACGCCGAGCTGGAGGCCGCCGGTGGCGCCCTGCTCGACGAGCAGCACCACCTGCGCCCCGGGGCGGTCGCCGACGCTGCCCGCCGCAGCGCCGCGACCGACCGCGCGGAGAACCACCGCAGGCTGGCCGAACTCGACCGCTGCTACCGGCGGCTGGGCGGAAAGTACGCCGAGTTCGCCGACCACCTCGCGCCCCTGCGGGCCCGTCTGCTCGACCGGGCGCAGTCGGACATCGAGGACTTCGCCCTGCTGATCGACGCGTGGGGCCCGCTGGTGCGGGCGAGCAAGGCCACCCCCGCCGACCGGCTGCCGCGCTAGCCGGAGGACCGGGAGCTCTACGTGATACGCCAGACGAACAGCCAGACAGCACAGCGGACACCGAACCCGACACCCACCCACCGCGCCCCGACCGTGACCGCGGTCCACACCGGCGCACCCGGCCCCGACGGGCCCGACCGACACGACCACACCGCCCTGCGCGCCGCCCTCGCCGCCGCCACCGACGACCGGATCATCTACGACCTCGACGGCATCGGCCGCCAGTACGCCGCCCTGCGCGCCGAACTGCCCGACACCGCCGTCCGCTTCGCGATGAAGGCCTGCCCCGTCGACGAGGTGCTGGACCACCTCGCCGCGCTCGGCTCCGGCTTCGACGCGGCCGGCCCGCAGGAGATCGCCCAGGCACTGCGCACCGGCGTCGCCCCCGAGCTGATCCACTACGGCAACACCGTCAAATCCGACCGCAACATCGCCGAGGCCTACCGGCTGGGCGTCCGCGAATTCGCCACCGACAGCCTGGAGGACGTCGCCGCGATCGCCGAACACGCCCCCGGCTCACGGGTGTTCTGCCGGGTCGCGACCACCGGCGAAGGCGCCCTGTGGGGCCTGAGCCACAAGTTCGGCTGCTCGCCCGAGGACGCCCTGCGGGTGCTCGGCGAAGCCCGGACCTCCGGGCTCGTGCCCTCCGGCCTGTCCGTGCACGTCGGCTCGCAGCAGATGACCGCCGAAGCCTGGGGCGACGCCGTGGAATCGCTGGCCGCCGTCCTGGAGGCCCTCAACTGGCGCGGCATCACCCCCGAACGGATCAACCTCGGCGGCGGGCTGCCCGCACTCGGCGTCCTCGACCGCCGCGGCCGGCCGCTCGACCCACCACTGGACAAGATGTTCGCGGTCATCCGCGACGGCATGGACCGGCTGCGCGCCGTCAACGCCGGGCCGCTGCAGTTCCTCGTCGAACCCGGACGCCACCTCGTCGCCGACCACGGCGCCATCCGCGCGCACGTCGCCCGGCTCACCTCCCGCCACCGCCTCGACGGCACCCGGGAGGACTGGCTCTACCTCAGCTGCGGCAAGTTCAACGGACTGTACGAGATGGACCAGTTGCAGTACCGGCTGGAGTTCCCCACCCACCCCGGCGGCCAGTTCGTCAACGCCGTCGTCGCCGGGCCGACCTGCGACAGCGACGACGCCTACGCCCAGGACGACGGCCTGGTGCGCGTCCCCCGCGCGGTCGGCTCCGGCGACCCGGTCTGGATCCACTCCTGCGGCGCGTACGCCACCGCCTACGCGACCCGCGGGTTCAACGGCTTCGAGCCGCTGCCGTACACCTGCATCGGCGGTGGCCCGCGCCCCGACGGAGGCACCGCATGACCGACACCCGGATCCGGCTGCTCCGGGAGGACGACTGGGACGACGTGGTCGCGCTGGAGGAGCGCGCCTACGCCGCCGCCGGCCTGTCCGAGGGCCGCGAGGCGCTGCGCTCCCGGTACCGCGCCTCGCCGGACACCTGCTTCGTCCTGGAACACGCGGGCAGCCCGGGCGGCTACCTGCTCGCCCTGCCGTACCCGCTCCTCCGCTGCCCGGACCTCGGCCGCAGCGAGGACACCGACCCCGGCGAGGAGCTCGGCCGGAACGGGGACACCGGAGGCCGGGGCACACGGCCGACCAACATGCACGCCCACGACCTGGTCATCGCCGAGGGGCTGCGCGGCCGCGGCCTGGCCCACCGGATGCTGCGGCACCTGGAACGGACCGCCCGGGAAACCGGCCACCTGACCATCTCCCTCGTCGCCGTCCGCGGTTCGCACGTGCTGTGGACCCCGCTGGGCTACCGGGCCCGGCCCGAGGTCGACCTGCCCGCGAGCTACGGCGACCGGGCGGTCTACATGGCGATGCCACTGGACGCCGCCCCGGCCCGGACACCGCACCCCCGGGACGCCCGGCCGTCACCGCTCTCCACCTGCCCGGTCCCCGGTCCCCACCCCAGATCCGAAGTGGGCTGATGCACGTGTCCCCTGTTCGCGACGACTTCCGCCGCTCCCAACTCGCCATCGGCGCCCTGTTCTTCGCCCTCGGATTCCAGTACGCGACCTGGGTCTCCCGGGTGCCCGCGCTCAAGGCCCGGCTCGACCTGGGCGAGGCCCGGATCGGCCTGCTGCTGATGACCTGCGGGATCGGCGCGGCGGTGTCCTTCCCGCTGGTGGCGGTGCTGATGCGGCGGCTCGGCTCCCGCCGGCTCGCGGTGCTGTCGGCGCTCGCCCTCGGCGTGATCCTGCTCGCCCTGTCGGTGGTGCCCGACTACCCCGCCACCCTGCTGGTGCTGTTCTGCGACGGCGTCGCGGTCGGCTGCCTGAACGTCGCGATGAACGCGCAGGGCGCCGCACTGGAGGCCCGCTACGGGCGGACCACGATGTCCAGGCTGCACGCCATCTTCAGCGCCGGCTCGCTCCTCGCAGCGCTGCTGGCCTCCGGCGTCAACGCCTTCACCGGCACCCTGGCCGTGCACTTCGGGCCGGCCGCCCTGCTGCTCGTGGTCATCGTCGTCGCCGCCAGGCCGGCACTGCTCGCGGACGGGCCGCAGGAGGGTGCGGCGGGGGAGGGCACCGCCGGGGACGGAACCGCCGAGCGGGAGAGGAAGACACGCCGCGGCTTCGTCCTGCCGACCGTGGCGACGCTGTGGATGGGCCTCGCGATGGTGTCCGGCACCGTCACCGAGGGCGCCATGAACGACTGGTCGGCGCTCTACCTCAAGGACGTCGTGAACGCCGGTGCCGGACTCGCCCCGCTGGGCATCGCCGTCGTCTCCGTGACGATGGTGTGCGCCCGGATCTTCGCCGACGGCTGGC
Source organism: Kitasatospora sp. NPDC048545 (assembly GCF_040651155.1). Taxonomy (NCBI): domain Bacteria; kingdom Bacillati; phylum Actinomycetota; class Actinomycetes; order Kitasatosporales; family Streptomycetaceae; genus Kitasatospora; species Kitasatospora sp. NPDC048545. The sequence continues at coordinate 1,328 of NZ_JBEZIQ010000082.1, read as the reverse complement.
GGACCCGCTTCGGCGACGGCCGCATCGTCCGCACCGGCAGCCTGCTCGCCGGCCTCGGCCTGGCCCTCGCCCTGCTGGTCGGCGGTGTGGTGCCGACCCTGCTCGGCTTCGCCTGCGTCGGCCTCGGCGTCGCGGCGGTCACCCCCTGCGTCTACGTTGCCGCCGCCCGCCGGGGCCCCGACGCACTCTCCCTGGTCGCCGCCATGGGCACCGTCGGCCTGCTCGCCGGCCCCGCCGTGATCGGCTTCATCGCCGGCGCCACCAGCCTCGTCTGGGGCATGGCCGCCGTCGCCGCCTCCGCGGCCGTCGTCTCCCTCTGCGCCACCCGGATCACCTGGCCCGCAGCCCGGGAGGAGGCCCCCGCCCCCGCCTCAGCCCCCGCCGACACCCGCCTCGCCCCCGAGGCCACCTGACCCGCTGCCCCGCCCCCCAGACCTCGCCCGGCACTTCGCGCCTCCCACGTCGCGACGTGCCGGGCGAGCCCTTCACGGGGTGGCCGAAGCCGTCGCCCGGCCAGAGATGGAGAACAGGGCCGGAGCCGCAAAGATGTGACGCTCCATCAGGTCGGTGCCGGGACGTCGGCGCCGCCCGTGTCGACGTGGTGGGCGAGTCTCGTCCGGAGTTCGGTGAGGCGGGCGATCTCGGCGTCGATGGCGGCGAGGCGGGCGTGGACGACGGGGGCGAAGGTGTCGGGACCGGGGGTGGCGGTGCAGCGCTGCGGGGGGTCCTCGGTGAGGAGGTCGAGGCGGTGGGCGCGGGCGGCCAGGTCGTCCATCGTCAGTCCCAGGGCGAGGAGCCGACGGATCACCCGGACCCGGGCGACCTCGCGCGGTCCGTACTCGCGCTGGCCGGAGGCGGTGCGGGCCGTCGGGTGGAGCAGGCCGCGTTGCTCGTAGAAGCGCAGCGCCCTGGGGGTGGTGCCCGCTGCTGCCGCCGCGTCGCCGATCCGCATGGTGCGTCCCTCCGTCGTCAGGGTTCCACGATGGTCGTGCCGAAGGTGTCCCCGGTGAACAGCCGGGTCAACGCTCCGGGGGCCCGGTCGATGCTCGTGACCCGGGTCCGGGGGACGGTGAGCCGCCCGGTGCGCAGCCAGTCGGCGAGGCGCTCGTGCCATTCGGCGTCCAGGTCGGGGTGGTCGGGCTGGGTGAAGCCACGCAGGGCCAGGCCGAGGGTGACGACCCGGAAGGAGTCGATCACGGCGGGCGCGTCGTCGCCCCGGCGGTCCGGGGCGAAGCCCCCGCCACCCCGGTCGGCAGCGCCAGGAAGGCGCCTGCGGCGGTGATGACATGACGGCGGATCGCGGACATTCTCGGGCTCCTCACCCTCGT
>NZ_JBEZIQ010000081.1:0-37800 GCF_040651155.1 Kitasatospora sp. NPDC048545 | reverse complement strand
AGGACGGTGTCGTCCGGGAGGATCACGCTGTTGAGGTAGCGGGTGCCGCCGGCGGGCAGGTCCGGGCCCGCGGCCGGCTGACACGGCGAGCGTCGTGAAACCCGTACCGCCGGATGCCCGGGGGACTCGGCTTCCGGATCGTGCACGGGCTCCGTCCGCTCGCCCATTCCGCTCATTTCGCGAGGAGACCCCATGCGCAAGCAGATCTGCACCGGCCTCGGAATCCTGGCCCTGGTCACGGCCGCCCTCGGGGCGGGCGTCGGGTCGGCCTCGGCCGCCACCGGTGGCCCGAGCGCGAAGCCCGCTGCGGTCCACGGCCTGGCCGCCCTGAACTACGTGGGCCAGTACCGGTTCCACAGCAACTACAACGGCAAGTGCCTCGACGCGGACCTCAACACGATCGGCGCCAACGGCACCAAGGTCCAGCTCTGGGACTGCAACGGCTGGACCAACCAGAACTGGACCCTCTGGACCGACGGCAACGTCGACTACATCCAGAGCAACTACAGCGGCCGCTACCTCGACGCGGACCTCAACACGATCGGCGCCAACGGCACCAAGGTCCAGCTGTGGGACTTCAACGGCTGGAGCAACCAGCGCTGGAACGCCGCCAGTTACGGGTGGGTCAACGGCTACAACGGCCGAGTCCTGGACGCGGACCTCAACACGATCGGCGCCAACGGCACCAAGGTCCAGCTCTGGGACAGCAACAACTGGAGCAACCAGGGCTGGTGGCTCGAGGCGATCTGACCCTCCCGGTTCGCACCGGGCAGCCTGCCCCACCAGGACCTGCCCGGAGACGGTGGCGCCGGCTCACCCCGAGCCGGCGCCACCGGCGCCTTGGCCCGTCGCCGATTCGGCGCCGACGGGCACGGTTCAGCGGCCAGGACAGCGGCCCGATGCTGAACGCCGCCGTGGACAACGCCCTGGGCACGCGACTGCCGGCGCGTCGGGCCTACTCCGAGAACGTGTCACCCGGCGCCGTTGACACGCTGGCGACCAAATACCACATGGCCGTCCGGCGGACCTCGTCGATCACCTGGATCGCCACGACACCGCCGTCCCGCCCGACCTGCGTGCCCACGCTCGGCACGCCGTTCGCGCCTGCCCCCGACTCGTGCTCCACACCGACCGGGCCCAGACCTGACTGCCGTCCACGTGTGGTCTTCGGCACCGCCCAGGCGGCCGGCCGGATGCGTCGATCCGCCGGCATGCCGAGAATGACCCTGACGATCCGATGGGAGCGCCCGACTCATGACCTTCTTCGACATGCTCAATCCGCACCAGGAGAGCCACAGCGCGGGTCGGGCCGGCTGGCTGCGCGCCGCCGTGCTCGGTGCCAACGACGGGTTGGTGTCCATCGCGAGCCTGATGGTGGGCATCGCGGCGAGCGGGTCGAGCACCTCGACGGTAGTCACCGGCGGCCTCGCGGGGCTGTCGGCGGGCGCGTTGTCGATGGCCGCCGGTGAGTACGTGTCGGTCAGCTCCCAGGTTGACGTCGAGACCGCCGACCGGGCCATGGAGCAGAGTGAACTCGCCGAGAACCCGGCGGCCGAGCTCGCCGAACTCACCGCCATCTACCAGGCCCGGGGCCTCCCGCAGGATCTCGCGAGGCAGGTCGCGGGCGCGCTGCACGAGGCCGATCCGCTCCAGGCGCACCTGCGTGACGAACTCGGCCAGAGTGAGCACACCGCCGCCAAGCCGGTGCAGGCCGCCTTGGCCTCCGCCGCGAGCTTTCTTCTCGGCGGGCTCGTGCCCTTCCTCGGTCTCCTTGCCGGAAGCACCACCGCCCGGCTGTGGCTGGTCGTTGCCGTCACCCTCTGCGGTCTCGCCGGTGCCGGCGTGCTGGCGGCCCGCGCTGCCGGCACCGGCGTTCTGCGCCCGACCCTGCGAGTCGTGCTCGGTGGCGGACTGGCCATGGCCATCACCGCCGCGGTCGGGCAGATCGCCCACGTCTCCGGTGTCTGACCGGAGCAGCGGACGAGACCTCACCGGCCGCGCGTCCGGGCGAAGCCCGGCTGGGATGTCGTGTTGCCTGCTCGTCACCGATTCGGCGGTCCTATTCACGTCTGAGGTCGCGCCGTCCGAAGGCGGCTACGCCGACCCTCATCAGGGCGAGGCCGAGTCCGGTACATGACCACGGGTGACCACTCGGCCGAGACGCTTGCGCAGCCCTCGATGCGTATCGCGGAGATCGCCATCCCGCACCTCCGTGGCTCGGCGGCTCCGTTCCCACGCCACGGCCCGACGCCGGTGTCGGGCCGTGGCCGAAGGGCCTGCCGCGTTCGGCCTCGGGGAGCCGGTGGGCGCCGTCCGCCATGACGGTCGGCCGCAGAGCCGCGCAGTGGCCCGGTGCGTCAGGTCGGTCGGCCAGTGGGCTTGACCCGGAAGCAGGACGTGGCACCGGGTCTCGTACGGCAGTTTGCGGCGCACCGCACGGGCTGAGACGACCCGGACCAGTACCAGCAGGGCCGGCGCGGCGGTGGCCGGCAGCATGGCCGGGTGGGTCAATCAGGATGGTGCCCGTCCCGGAGACCGGGTCGGTGCCGGACTGCCAGGCGTAGCCGAGACGATCAGCGCCGCGTGGGCGGCGGCCAGTGCGACCGTGTGCGCCCACATGATCAGGGGAATGGCGTGGGGGCTGCCGACATGTCCGGGGCCGACGGGGGCCCTGTCCCACCGCAAGGTGGGCGCAGGACGGGAAGCCGGGGCAGGCTGGGAACAGGTCACTTTCGGGGGAGGGGACGTCGCCCCAGAGGTAGTGGCTGGCCGGAGCTGCACTCCGCCCCTCTGCAGAGGCCCGGTGCGGGCGGTCGGGCGACCCATCCGGCGGAAGGAGACGACTCATGACAACAGCGTCACAACGCGCGAAGTCCTACCTCGTCGGCGACGGGACCGGTTCGCCGTCCGCCACGGTGTTCCTGATCCGGGACGCCGGAATGGAACGCCCGCTGGTCGTACCGAAGGACGCCGAGAACTTGGCCTTCCTCGGCCAGTCCACCGAGATCCCCGAGGACGTGGTCCTCACCGTCGAGTACCCCGTGCGCGGTGCGATGCACGCCGTCCACCGACTGCTCGGCGTGAAGAAGGCGGCCCCGGGTACCTGTCACGTGTACGCCCACCCGGCGGTGGCGGTGGAGACGCTCAAGAAGGCCTTCGCGGCATGACCACGCCCCGCGCGCCCTCCGGGGCGGGTGCCGGGCTGCTCGTGGACGCCCACGGCTCGATCCTGGAATGGAGCGGGGCAGCTGAGGCGCTGCTCGGCTATCCGGCCGAGGAGGTCCTGGGGCGGCCGGTGACGGAGCTGCTCGCCGAACCCGGGCCGGGTGTCGGGCCGGCGGCCGGCGGCGGGCCCGCCGTCACAGCACGGCACCGGTCCGGATTTCCGCTGGAGGTCGAGATCCGGGTGCGCCCCCAGGCGGGCAGGGACGGGACGGTGGTCTGGTCCGTCCTGCTCACCGCTGCGGAAGGCTCCGAGCTTCGGGAGATCGACCGGGCGGTCCTGAGAGCCCTCTTCACCGAGTCGCCGGTCGGCCTGCACATTCTGGATCCCGACCTGCGGCTGGTGCGGTTCAACACCGCCTCGCACGGTATGCGCGGTGTCCTGCCAGCCGAGGTGGTCGGGCGGCGGCTGCGCGATGTGGCGCCCGGCGTGGTCACTGACGGGATCGAGCGGATCCTCCGGCACGTCCTGGACACCGGCGAGCCGGTGATCGACTTCGTGCAGCCCGGATACCCTCCGTCGGACCCCGCACTCCAGCGGGTGTTCTCCATGTCGGCCTTCCGACTCCAGGACGCGTCCGCCACCCGCGTCCTCGGGGTGGCCGGTGTTGTGATCGACGCGACCGAGCGGTACCGCGCCCGCGCCCGGCTGGACCTGCTGAACGACGCCAGCACCCGGATCGGCACCACACTGGACGTGCTGCGCACGGCAGAGGAGTTCGCGGAGGTCGCGGCGCAAGGGATGGCCGACGCCGTGGCAGTGGACGTACTGGATTCGGTCTTCCACGGCGAAGCACCCGGGCCCGGTCCGGTCGCCGACAACGTCACCCTGCGCCGCGCCGCTTTCCGCTCCGCCCGTGGCGACCGCCTGCGGCCCGACTGTGCGATCGGCGAGCGGACCAGCTTCTCGTTCCCGACCCCCTTCACCCAGTGCCTGAACGATCTGCGGCCGCGTCTCGTGAAGCACCTCGACCAGGACAGTGAGTGGGTTGCCCACGATCCCCTGCGGGCGGAGTGGCTTCGGGCCGGGCAGGTGCACTCGCTGATGGTCGTACCGCTCGGCGCCCGCGGGGTCGTCCTGGGCCTGGCCGCCTTCTACCGGTCGAAGACGGCCGAGCCGTTCGAAGCGGACGACCTGACCATCGCCACCGAACTTGCCGCGCGCGCCGCCGTCTGCGTGGACAATGCCCGCCGCTACACACGCGAGCGCAATGCCGCGCTCACCCTCCAGCGCAGCCTGCTCCCACAACGGCTGCCGTCCCTGACCGCGGTGGAAGCGGCGTACTCCCACATCCCCGACGGTGCGGGCGGGACCTGGTTCGACATCATCGCGCTGCCAGGCGCCCGGGTCGCGCTCGTGGTGGGTGATGTCCATGGCCACGGCATGCAGGCAGTCGCCACCATGGGTCGGTTGCGGGCCGCAGTCCACGCCCTCGCCGGACTTGACCTGGCGCCTGACGAACTTCTCGCGCACCTCGACGATCTGATGGTCAGCCTCGCCGAGGAGGAGCTGCAGCTACCGCGCAGCGATCCCCTCGCAGCTGAGGTGGCCGACGCCATGAGCGCGACCTGCGTCTACGCCGTCTACGACCCCATCTCCCGGCACTGCGTCCTCGCCCGGGCCGGTCACCCGACGCCCGTGATCGCCTATCCCGATGGCACCGTGGAGGGCGCCGACGTCCCCGGCGGCCCGGCACTGGGAGCCGGTGGCCCGCCGTTCGAGGTCGCCGAACTGCACCTGCCCGAAGGCAGCGTGCTCGTCTTCTACACCGAGGGCCTCGTTCGGGCAGGGCAAAACGATCAGCGCGCCGGTGTGCGGCGGCTGCAGAGGCTGCTCGCTCACCCGCGCTCGTCCGTGCAGGACACGTGCGACGCCGTCATCTACGGGCAGCCGACCGGTCACCCGCTGGAGGACGCGATCCTGCTGGTGGCGCGCACCAACGCTCTGAGCGCCGACCGTGTGGCGTCATGGACGCTCCCGAGCGACCCGGCCGTCGTCTCCACCACCCGTGCTCTGGTGGACCGGCAGCTTGCGACCTGGGGCCTGCAGGAGTTGGACTTCACCACCAAACTGGTCGTCAGCGAGTTGGTCACCAACGCCATCCGCTACGGCCGCGAGCCGATCCAGCTCCGCCTGATCCGGGACCGGACGTTGATCTGCGAGGTCAGCGACGGCAGCAGCACCGCCCCCCACGTCCGTCACCCGCGCGTGAGCGACGAGGGCGGACGCGGGCTGCTCCTGATCGCTCAGCTCACGCAGCGCTGGGGCACCCGGCACACCTCGGGCGGCAAGACGGTCTGGGCGGAGCAGACCCTGCCGAGGGGCGAGCCGTCCTGAGGGGCCATGTGCCGAACCCCTGTCACCCTATGCGACCTGCGCGCATTCGTGGATGAGCCCGCCGAGGCGGTCGCGCCGGATGACCCCGATGTGATCACATCGTGAACCTGAACCCGCAGCTCGGCGGAGGACAGGGTCAGCGGCACCGGCAGGCCACTACGTGCTGCGTTCTGGTCCAGAGGTGAAGAGCCAGAGCCCAACGGCCCTGTTCCGGCGGCCGCCGACCGGGCGGTCGATGCCGCTTGTTCTGCGGGTCCTGTTCAGCTGCGCGAGATCGAGCCGCCGCGCGACGGAAGGTGACGCCGGCCTTGGAGAGGAAGCCGTAGGCGGACCCGTAGGACCTTTCGTACTTCTCGGCGATCTCGCGAACGGACGGCCCGGCGTCGTACGTCCGACGCATGTCGCGGGCGAGGCTCTCGCGGTCGGCGTCGTAGGGCCGCCCGTCTGGGCCGAATCCCGTCATGTTCCGGCCCTTCTCCTGCCGAACGGAGCGAGACTACGGCGCGGGGGAGGCGGCGATCGTCGACGCGGTCGGACGGTTCGGCGCCGACCGTTCCCCACTGGTGGTGTGCGGTCTTCGCGACCGGATCGCGCCGCTGCTCGCGGCTCGGGCTCGTGCCCGTGTTTTCCGACCTGCGGACCGTACTGGTGGCCCTGGGTGCGGCCGGTCAGACGCCGGCCCGGCCGTGAGCGGTCCGCAGGCCCCCCAGGGAAGGCTCGGGCGCGGGCGTGTCCACAGGCTCGACGAGAAACAGCCTCTGGACTGCGGCGATGCCCACCCCAGGCCGGCCTTCCTCACGGCCTGTCTCACGGCCCGCTGACGCCCTGGCTGGCGTACGGCGCGCTGGACGGTGTCGGCGCGCTTGCCGGGCCCGGGTGGGAGGACGAGCTGGTCGGGGGTGTCGTTCGCGTCGAGCAGGCCAGGCAGGCGTTCGAGGAGCCAGTCGGCGCCTGTGCCCCAGGCGGTGGCGGCGATGTCGCCGTCGGCGGGACGGGCGGTGAGGTGCAGGGTGCCGGTTCCGCAGGGGGTGCGGAAGGCGCGCCACATGCCGTCGGGGTCCCAGGCGGCCACGGGGTCGCCGGTGCCGCGGAACGATACCTCGCCTCCATTGCCGCAACCTGCAGTAATATCCGCATATCGAACGGGTGGCCGATTGCCAGGGAAGTGGAATCCGGCTGCCCGATTTCTCCGCGGACTGTGGTCATGGCCCACCCTCAGGATGCAGCGGCGGCGAGATCCATCTGGCGGACACCCTGCACGCCCACACCTGTGAACTGAGGCCTTCTCACTGACGCCACGGCGGGATTTCGCCGTGGGGCTGTTCGCCGCTGGGGAGAGACAGGAGCAGGCCGAGGGGGTGGAGGCGGCTGAGGCGGACGATGGCCGCGGCGACGCCGCAGAGCACGAAGGCCGCGATGAGGGTCCAGGCGATGCCGAGGGCGATGCAGGCGAGGGCCAGGCCAACGATGGCGGTGAGCAGGAGGGTGAAGCCCGCCGCTGTGGTGATCGCCGCGCGCAGGCGGCGGGTGCGGCCTTGGGTGCGTTCCCAGCTGGCGCTGGTGCCGGTCAGGATGTCGATGAGTGCTTTGGTGTAGATCACGTTGAGGAACTGGTCGAAGAGGACCTCGGGCACGATCATGACGGCCAGGAGCAGGGCCTTCCATCCGCCCCGTTTGGCGGCCCAGACTCGTTCGAAGGCGGCGATGGAGGTGATCGCGAGCCAGAACCACGGCCACCCGGGGAAGCCCTTGGCGAGGGTGTAGTAGAGCAGGACGGTGAGGAAGAACGGGACGAACGCCACGCTCAGGTAGGTGAGCAGTTGCCGGCAGATATAGGGCAGGGTGACGCGGGTGGCGCCGTAGGCCTTGAGGTTGTCCAGGGCGCCGCGTTGCCAGCGCAGCCGCTGGTAGTACAGCCGGGACCAGGTGGGCATGAGTTCGGTGCCCACGATGCAGGCGCACGGTGACACGCAGCGGTAGCCGAGGTGTTTGAGTGCGAGGGTGAGTTCGTTGTCCTCGGTCAGTGACTCCACGTCGTAGACGTCCCGGCCTCGGGGCAGTGAGCCGTGGGCGCGGGCTTCGTGGACGTGGCGCAGGGCGTGGACGGGGTAGAGGGTGGCGGTGCCGGTCAGGACGTCGGCGCGGCCGTGGCGGCGGTGGAGTTCACGGGCGTAGCGCACGTATTCGTTGTTCTGGAGGTGGCAGATCAGGCCGCGCAGGGGGTAGCCGAAGAAGATGGCGCCGACGCCGCCGATGGGCGACTGGTCGACTTCCTGGTGGCGCAGGCGCCGGGCCGCCTCGGCGATGAACCGGGGGGACAGCGAGGTGTCGGAGTCCATGACCATGACGGCGTCGTGGTCGCTCAGCTGCGGCAGCAGCCGGTCCAGGACCTGGTTGAGCGCGCCCGCCTTGTCCTGGGTGTTGCCGGCCGTTTCGACCACTTCGGCGCCGTGGGCGGTACTGATCCGAGAGGTCTGGTCGGTGCAGCGGTCGGCGACCACGATGACCTCGTCCGGGGGCCTGGTCTGAGCTGCCAGGGACTCCAGGGTCTCGGCGATGAGCGCTTCCTCGTTGTGGGCCGGTACCAGCACGACGATCCGGCCCGGCCCGGCGTGGCGAAGGTCCGGGATGTGCCCGGGCTTGGTGCGGCCCTCCCGGGTGAGGTTCCTGGGCTGGCGTACGAACGCGGGCCCTCGCGCCTCCTTGCGCGTCTGTCCCCGTGTCGGTCCGAACCGGCTCACCAGTGACTCCTTCACATTCCACGCCAAGCGGCCGGGCCGGAGCCTCAAGGCCTCACGTACGGGATTCTGGCGCCGGGTCGCTCGTCCCGGGCGGTGCTTGGCCCGAACAGAGCAGCAACCGTCCCCCGGCCGGGGGCTGCGGTGGGTCTGGCGGAGTACTCGGCAGCCGGGTACCGGTCGGGTCGGCGTGGGTGTCCCCGCCCTACGCGGAGGTGTAGAGCGGGGAGGCGATGCCGGTGCGGAAGGCGCTCAGGGCCGTCGGCCCGTCGGGAAAGCCGGCCGTGCCCCGGACAGCGAATGCTCCACCACTTCAGACACTCCATCCTCGGCTTTCGGTGGCCGATCCCCGTGATTGTGCAGTGACGCCCGCCAGTTCGGAGGCGCAGATCCGGCGCCGTGGACACCCGGGTCGTCACCGGGCGAGCCAGACGGCCGCGTCGCCGGGCAGCAGCCCGGCCTCCAGGGGAACGCTGCTCAGCAGCACCTCCCGGTGATCCGGCAGCGGAACCGCCCCTTGGCCCAGGTTGACGACGCATCGGAAACCGGGAGGACGGGTGAAGGACAACACGTCGGGTACGGCGGTGCTATCCCAGGCCAAGCTCCCCTCGCCCAGCGCCGGGTGGACGCGCCGGATGTGAAGTGCCTTCCGATAGAGCTCGAGCATCGACTGCTCGTCGCCTGTCTGAGCCTGCGCGGTGAGCTGCTTCCACTGCGGCGGCTGAGGCAGCCACGGGACTTTCTGGGCGTGGTCGGGGCTGAATCCGAACGGCGGGGCGTCGCCGGACCAGGGCATCGGCAGACGGCATCCGTCGCGGCCGCGGTCCGTGTGTCCCGAGCGCTCCCAGGTGGGGTCCTGCAGGGTCTCCTCGGGCAGGTCCTCCACCTCCCACAGGCCCAGCTCCTCCCCCTGATACAGGTAGACGCCGCCCGGAAGCGCCAGCATGAGCAGGACGGCCGCCCGCGCACGCCGCGTCCCCAGCGCCAGGTCGACCGGACCGGGCGGGGAGTGATTGGCGAGCGTGTGCACCGGACCGTCGGACTGCGGCCTGCCGTAGCGGGTGAGGTGGCGCACGACATCGTGGTTGGAGAGCGCCCAGATCGCCGGGGCACCGACGGCCGCCATCGCCGAAAGGGAGCTGTTGATCGCGATACGCAGAGTATCCGCCCGCCACGAGGCCGTCAGATAGTCGAAGTTGAAAGCGGTGTGCAGTTCATCGGCCCGGACGTAGCGGGCCAGGCGTTCGGACGCGCCCACGCACGCCTCGGCGAGGAACACGCGGGGCTCGGGATAGGAGTCGGCCACCGCGCGCCACCCGCGGAAGATCTCGTGCACCCCTTCGCGGTCCCAGTGGGGATGGTCCGGATGGGCCGCCGACGCGAGGAGCTCGATGTCCGACGGGCCCAGGTCGGGAAGGCCCGGGGCCTTGACCATGGCATGCGCGACATCGATGCGGATCCCGTCGACCCCCAGATCGAACCAGAACCTCAGGATCGACTCGAACTCCCGGCGCACCAGCGGGCTGTCCCAGTTCACGTCGGGTTGCTCGGGCGCGAACAGATGGAGGTACCACGACCCGGCCCTGCCGTCGGGCTCGACGATGCGGGTCCACGCGGAACCACCGAAGACGCTGCGCCAGTTGTTGGGCGGAGCATCACCCTCCGGGCCGACGCCCGGCCTGAAGATGTAGCGATCGCGCTCGACGCAGTCGGGGCCGCCGGCCAACGCCGCGCGGAACCACGGGTGCTGGGAGGAGGTGTGATTGGGTACGATGTCGATCAGCAGGCGCAGGCCCAGAGCATGGATCTCCTCAATCATCGCGCGGGCGTCGGACAGGGTGCCGAAGACAGGATCGATCGCCCGGTAGTCGGCGACGTCGTAGCCGCCGTCGACCATCGGCGAGGGGAACCACGGATTGATCCACAGCGCGTCCACGCCCAGCCCCACCAGGTAGGGCAAGCGCTGGTACAGCCCGATGAGGTCGCCGACGCCGTCACCGTTTCCATCGGCGAAGCTGCGCAGGTAGACCTGGTAGCAGACGGCCTCGCGCCACCAGTCGCGAGCGTCGGCAGACGGCCGGTTTCCCGGAACGGCCAGAGCTCGCCGGAGCGCGCGCCAGCGTCGTTGTTCCGCTCTCACCGGCCCAGAATGCCGCGCACACGGACGGACCGTAGCGCTGGCGCGCCGAAGAGGCGAATCGCCTCTGCTGAGAGCGGTGACGGTCGGCGACCGCCCTTCGGCGGACGCCGTCGCGCGGCAGACGGTGGTGCGACTCATAAGCGAAAGGTAAAGAGGTTGACGCAGCAGAAGTCTTTACGCAGTGCTCTGATGCAACTACGCTAAGTAAGAAGGCTGAGTTGTCTCCTCATCGAGGCACGTTGAATGAACGCGCCTGCCGCTCGTTCCTGACCGGCTCGAACCAGCTCTGTGCCCATTGACGGTGCTGCTTTGCCGCGGCCGAACTCCTCATAAGACCTCAATTTTGAATCGACCTATCGACTCGATGCGAGCTTGAACGGAGATCATCATGGCCACCAGCTACTGGTTCAACGTCCTGGACTACGGCGCCACCGGCAACGGCGTCACCGACGACACCACCGCAATCCAAACCGCCATCAACGCGGTGCCCTCCTCCGGCGGAACGGTCGTCTTCCCCGCAGGCACCTACAAGACTTCCTCCGTGCTGGTTGCCCGCTCCAACCTGATCCTGGAGGGCGTCAGTGACGGCTCGTCGGTGATCGCACAGAGCAGCACCACGGCCAACGGGCTGAGCGGTTCGGACATCACCAGGTTGACCATCCAGGACCTCACCATCCAAGGGCCGGGCAGCGGCAGCGGTAAGGGCATCGTGCTCACGCGATCGGCCAACCCCGCGACCGTCTCGCTGGCATTCGCGCGGATGACCGTGAAGTTCTTCGGCGACACCGGAATCGACCTCTCCAACCCGATCGTCTCCACGTTCGAAGGCGTGACCTCGGCCAACAACGGCAACCACGGCTGGAACATCCACGGCGTCCCCGCAGGCGCCGCAGGGACCAGCTGCTCGTTCACCTCCTGCTACGCCGACACCATCACCAACGCCGGCTTCCACATCGACACCATGGCCTACTGCTCCTTCGTCAGCTGCGCAGCGGACCACTGCGGCATCGGCTACGAGGTGACCGGCGTCGGCACCCAGGGCATCAGCTTCACCGGATGCGGCGCCGAATCCGCGGTCAACCGCGGCACCGGATACAACGGCTACAGCTGGAAGATCAACGCCGCGATCGGCGTGGGCCTGTACAACTCCTTCACCTACAACAGCCCCAACATCAGCATTTGGGTCACCGGCGCCGCCCGGGCGGTCAGCATCCTGGGGTTCGCCGAGAACACCCCCACCGCCGGGGCGGTCAACTCGGTCACCGTCGACGCCGGATGTTCGGCCACCCTCGGCGATGTCAGCAACGTGAAACCCCTGTCGCTGGCCGGCTACACCAACGTCATCAACGACACCGCCGGCGGCACGGTGGCCAGCGGCTTCGTCTACGGCTCGAACTCCGCCTACTACGAGGGCAACGTCTCCACCACCGCCTCCCCGACCTCGGCCGAGCACCTGACGCGCAAGGACTACGTCGACGCGAAGGTCAACCCCGCCCCCGTCACCCTCACCGACGCCGCCACCATCGCCACCAACGCCGCGCTGGGAAACCTCTTCCGCGTCACCCTCAAAGGCAACCGAACCCTGGGCACTCCCACCAACCCCACCGACGGACAACGCATCACCTGGGAACTCATCCAGGACGCGACCGGCAGCCGCGCCCTCATCCTCAGCTCCGCGTTCGCCCTGGGCACCACCATCTCCTCGACCACCCTCACCACCACGCCGAACAAGCGGGACTTCCTCACCGCGATCTACAACGCCACCACCACCAAGTGGTACGTCATCAACTTCGTCAAAGGCTACTGACGGGTCTGTACGGCTCCAGGCGCAGCAACCAGGAACTGCTCCGCCTGGCCCTCCGGATCGCGGTGCTGCGCGCGGTCGCCGACCTCGGCCTGCGCCGGGTCATCACCTTCCACCCCCGGGTGTCGGCGGCCCGGGAGTTCGCGAGCACCCTGCTGGAGGCATCGGAGTTGCTGGAGGACGCGGATCGTCCGGAGCGGATCTGGGCCAAGGCGGTCACCGGCACCGACCGGCTCAAGGACCGCCGGGCCGCGTTCGCCGAGTTCAAGGCCCACACCGGCGAGGACGGCGAGGAGTGCGGCATCCTCTGCAACGCCCGGCTCCCGTGGGAAGGAATCGACGTCCGAGCCGTGGATGCGGTGTGCTTCGCGGACCTGAATTCGTCCGTCATCGACATCGTCCAGGCCATCGGCCGCGCACTGCGCCGGTCCTGCCGCCACGGCAAGGTGTCCTGGGTTGCCCTCGTGCGAGGCACCGAACTCGTCCGTCGTCCACGTCTCGCGCATCACGGCGATCCTCCCGGTATCGGCCTGGCGCTCGGCGAGCGCCAGGAGCGACGATCCCTCAGCAGGGCACCCTCACAGGACCGGAACCGCGAAACTCCCACCTAGGCCTGCGGGATGTGCCGCAGGAGCTGACGGATGCCGGCTGAGAGGTCGGCGTAGCGGATGTCGTGGTGGGCGTGAACTCGCCAGTCCCACCCCCTCCTCCGGCCACGTGCCCCCGAGCACCGGTCGGGTGCGTTCGGCGGTCCCGCCGTCACCCCATGTCAGAGCGGCCGGCAGGGGGTCTCCGGTCGACGCTCCAGCCACCCGGCCCCGGAACCTCTCGGGCCACGCCAGAACAACGCACCCCACGCCTTGCGAAAATTCCGGATGGAAATGACCGAGAACACGTTGGGTCAAGGTGTGTTCGATTGACCCTCATAAAAGCGGTCTGGATACTGATCGGACACGACGCAACAGAAACTCGTCGCGCAGCGGACTCCGATTCGTAATTTCATCCGACTGGGGAGGATCCATGTTCTCGAAAGCGAAGAAGGCCGTGGGCTCGATGGCCGTGGCCTTCGCCGCGGCGGCCACGCTCACCGTGGCCGTGCCGTCCGGCAATGCCTTCGCCATCGACCACGTCCCGTGTGACGGGAGCCGCAATGACTTCCTGAAGATCTGGTCGCACCTCGACGGCCGTGACAGCGTCGACTGCTACGCGAACGGGGGGACGATCGGCTTCGGCGGGTGGTGGGTCGACCGGATCTCCACGGGGAACAACGACCTGGTCTACTCCGATGCCAACGGCGACTCGGTGAGGATCAACCGCTGGACCGACATCTCGTTCCCGAACCACCCGCCGAAGGTGGACTCCATCCGGATCCTCTGACGAACCGGCGGAGCGGGCCCCGAACGGAATTCGCCCGGCCACATCACCGCAAGTCCCACCACCTCGGTCGCCGTCGAATTTTCTCCGTGACGTGAATTCGCTCCACCCCGGCTCACCGGTGCCGGCCACGCCCCCCCGGGCATGGCCGGCACCGGCCTGTGATGCCGCAGCCTGCCAGACCTGGTGCCGGCCGCCTCAGGAGAGATGTCCGGCCCTCCATGCCCATGCCGTCCTGGAGGCAAACCCGGCCAGAGGCACGTCTCGTACGAACGGACGCGCCGTGGACATGCAGTGGCCCGGCACCGCCACCGTGGTGCCGCGGCCATCGCGGCGACCCAGTGGCGAGGTCCGTCACAACTCGAGTTCGAATACAAGTCCTGCTGGGGAAACCTCGCAGGTCAGCGGCCACCGCGGGGATGTGGTGCAGGGTGGCGCCGTTCAAATCCGCCTGCCGACATCGCGTTCGCCCGACGCCCGCACGACCTACTGTGGACGGTGTCAGCGGTCATGAAATTCCTCACGCTTGATGGCTTGAGCGTCATGCAATTCGGCTCTGGCGAAGATCTTGTGATCGGGCCCGTGGGGCAGGAGGTCTCTGACATGATGTCAGGCATGCAGTGCCCGGAGCTTTGGCACGGTTCTTCCTCATTTAACCGGTGTTGTAGTCGAGTTCGTCCAGCAGTCGTCGGCCCAGATCGTCCTGCACGCCCACGCGCGGGCGGCCAGGGCAATATGTCCGCACTGCTCCAGGCTGTCGGGGCGAGGACCGTCGGCTCGCACCATGGCTGCATCCGGTCCGCGTTCGCGGCAGGACCGGCCGCCGAGCCGGGCGCGGCGCGCGACACGACGCAGCCCTTCGACCCTCCCGAAGGGGCGCTCGACTGTCTCGGCCGCCCGCGGCGCGTGGTCGCCCGCACCGAGGAACGGTACGCGGCGGTGCAGGAACGCCTTGGCCGACGGCAAGTCCCTGACTGCGATCAGCCGGGAACTGCGGCCGGACCACTCCACCGTCCGCCGCTTCGCCCTCGCCGGCAGCATCGACGAACTGCCGGTAAAGGCGGCCAACCGGCAGTCCATCCTCGACAAGTACAAGCCTCACCCGCACCAACGCTGGAACGAGGGCTGTCACGACATCCCCCGCCTCCACCGCGAAGTCCAGGAACTCGGCTTCCCGGAAAACATCCAAACTGTCCGTCGCCACCTCCGCCACGCGAAGGAGCGCGGGCTTCCCGTGACACCGCGGCCCGCCCCGCGACCCCGCCGCGTAGTGGGCTGGATCATGACCAACCCGGACCGACTCCCTGCTGGCGAAGCCCAGGAGCTCAAGGAGATCTGCCCTGCAACCCGGGGCGGTCAGGCCGGGGCCGGGCCGGTGGAACGCCGGACGACGAGTTCGGTGGGCAGGGTGACCGAGGCGGGCGTGCCACCGCCGCGCAGCTCGATCAGCGCCTGCATGCCCTGGGCGCCCAGCTCGCCGAGCGGGAGCCGGACCGTGGTGAGCGGGGGCTGGAGGACGGTGGCGGTGGAGAGGTCGTTGAAGCCGACGAGGGAGAGGTCCTCGCCGACGGTCAGGTCCAACTCGGCTGCCGCGGCCAGGACGGCCGTGGCCATGTTGTCGTCGTCGCAGATGACCGCCGTGGGGCGGTCGGCGGCGGAGAGCGCCGCTGTCGCCCGGTCCCGGATGTCCACCAGGTCGAAGGAGGTGGCGAGGCGGCTCGGGCTGAGCTGGGGGTGGCTCAGCACGCACTGATCGAAGGCCTCCGCCCGGCGGGCGAACGTCCAGGCACGCCGTTCGGCGCGCAGGTGCATGATCCGCCGGTGGCCGAGGTCGATGAGGTGGGCGAGGGCCTTCGCCATGCCGCCACCGGTGTCCATGGTCACCGTCGGGGTGTCGGGCAGCGGGGCGTCGTCGAGCACGGCCAGGGGCAGGCCGGTCCGCAGCTTGGCGACGGCCTGGGCGGACACCGAGCAGGCGATGACACCGTCGAGTGACTGCCGCGGCGTCGAGAACGGGTCGCAGCCGTCCTCGGCGCTGAGCGGGAACACCACGACCCCGAGGCCCGCCCCGGCGGCGACCCGGGCGGCGCCGGCGTGGACGGCGGCGAACACCGGGTTCACGAGGGTCGGGACGACCATCAGCACGGTGCCGCTGTTGCCCAGGCGCAGGTTGCGCGCCGACTCGTTGATCCGGTAGCCCAGTTCGTCCACCGCCGCCAGGACACGGCGAGCGGTCTCCTCCCGGACCCGGCCCTGCCACTTGCCGTTGAGGACCAGCGAGACCGTCGACTGGGAGACCTTGGCCGCCCGCGCCACGTCCGTAGCGGTCAGTGCGCGCGACCGGTCTGCTTCATGCATCACTTCTGCCAATCATCCGAGAGCGAGGATGTGGCCCGCCCCGCGAGCCCGGCCAGCCCGGCTGGCACTGGTAGCACTCGTGGCGCTCACTCCGACCATGTCAGCTCCCTCGGTGGCATGCCCGGCGGTCCGGCGGACCTCACGACGTAGCGGAATGGTACTTGGGGGATCCGCACTCCCGATCCCCATTCAGTGAGTAACTGGTCGGCAGCGGTGAGCAGTCGGGGCGACGTCCGGTCAGGTCACCTGTCGACGCTCGACGTCCGGGGCCGTCCCGGCGACGGATCCGCCGTCGGGACGGAGGTGGGCCCGGCGGAGGGTCCAGCTGCGGCCGGGCCGCGCAGCAGCGGCACCGCGGCGCAGCCCAGGGCCGCCAGCACCCCACCGGCGAGCAGGCAGATCCGCGTCCCGTGGACGGACAGCGGGCTGTCGGCGGCGAGTTGACCGGCCACCAGCAGGACGGCCAGCCCGAGCGAGACGCCGAGCTGCTGGGTGGTGATCAGCAGGCCGCCGGAGACGCCGTGCTCATCCGCGTTCAGCTCGGCGGTGGCCGCCACGGCGGTGACCACGGCCACCAGCACGAGGCCGAACCCGGTCAGACACGTGCCGGCCACCACCCAGGCCGGGGCGAGCCCGGTCAGCGGGGTGCCCGCGAGCAGCGCCATGCCCGCCGCGATCGCGGCCAGGCCCGTGACGCAGGCCCCGGTCGTCCCGAGCCGGCGGTGCAGCGGGCCGGCGGCACGGGCGCCGAGGGCGGCGGCGGCCGCGTCGGGAAGCAGCGCGACACCGGTCAGCGCGTCGCTCCAGCCCAGGGCGTGCTGCATGAACGAGGCCGCGAAGTACACCATCGAACCGCCGGCCGCGGCGGCCCACGAGCCGGCGAGGTTGGCCCGTAGGACGGGCCCGCGCAGCAGGAACCGGCGCGGCAGCAGCGGCGCGGCCCGGCGGTTGTCGCGCCGCAGGAACACCGCGCCCACGCCCACGGAGGCCGCCGCGAGGCCGGCCACCCGCCACCCGTGCTCGGATGCCTCGGGCACCAGCGACAGGGTGGTGATGCCGGCGGCCGCGCCGACGGCGAGCAGCAGCGAGCCCAGCACGTCCGGGCCGGCGTCAGCGCGTGTCGGCGTCTCGGGGACCAGCCGCCGGGCGAGCGCCGCGGTGACCGCCGCCAGCAGCCCGCAGGCCCAGAAGACGGCCGGCCAGCCGGCCAGTTGGGTGAGCACCCCGCCCAGGGCGGCGCCGGCGGCGAAGCCCAGTGAGGCACCCGCGCCCCACCAGGCGAGCGCTGCCGTCCGCCGGGGGCCGGTGCAGAGCGTGGTGACGAGGGCGAGCGCCGCCGGGGTGGCCACGGCCGCGGCCATCCCCTGGGCCACCCGGAAGACGATCAGCAGGGCGAAAGTCGGGGTGAGCGCTGCCGCCACCGAGGCGGCGGAGAAGCAGGCCAGGCCGGCCAGCAGCGTCCGGCGCGGGCCGTGGACGTCCGCGAACCGGCCCCCGCACAGCAGGGTCGAACCGTAGGCGAGGGCGTACCCGGACAGCACCCACTGGAGGTCCCGGGCGGGCACCGCGAAGTCCTGGGCGAGGGTGGGCAGGGCCACGTTGGCGATCGAGAACTCCAGCGCGACCAGGACCTGCACCAGGCACAGGACGGCCACGGCGCGCCGGAGCCTGCCGCCGTCGGACGGGACGTCGGAGGTCATGCAACGCTCGGGTTCGGGTACAGCGGCAGGTGGAGCAGAC
Organism: Kitasatospora sp. NPDC048545; assembly: GCF_040651155.1. Taxonomy (NCBI): domain Bacteria; kingdom Bacillati; phylum Actinomycetota; class Actinomycetes; order Kitasatosporales; family Streptomycetaceae; genus Kitasatospora; species Kitasatospora sp. NPDC048545. Next base: position 20,086 of record NZ_JBEZIQ010000081.1, on the reverse strand, counting down.
TGGTGACGGACGGCCGCTCGTCGCCCTCCGTCGCGACCGCGAGGACCTGGACGATCTCCCCGCCCGCCTGCCCGACCAGGGCGTCCAGTGCGGCCAGGGTGCCCCCGCTGCTGACCACCTCGTCGATCACCGCGATCCGGCGACCCCGGAGCGCGGCCGCATCGTCCTCGCCGAGGACGAGTTCCTGAACCCCGGCGGTGCCGATGCTCCGGACCGGGACGCGGATCGGCGCCGCCATGTTGGGGCGCACCTTCTTCCGGGCGATCCGGTACGGCTTGCCGGCCTTCTCGGCGAGCTTGTGCGCGAGCAGGATGCCGCCCGACTCGGGGCCGAGGATGACGTCGACGTCGTCCCGCAGGCGGTCGGCCAGCGCGGCGGTCGCCGCGTCGACGAGTTCCACGTCGCCGTAGAGCTTGAGGAAGGCGATGCTCACGGTGTCGCTCACGGCGACCACCGGGAGCTCGCGTCGGACGTCGCCGATGCTGATGGACTGGGTGCGCATGGAGGGGTCCTAGGGTCGGAGGTGGTGGACGAGGCGTGGGCGGGGATCAGGCGTGGCCGGCCAGCGCGCGGTGCAGCTCGGGCAGCAGATTGTCGAGTGGGGTGCGGTGGGGGAACACCGTGCTCCCCAGGACGAGTTGGTCGGCGCCGGCCGCGACCATCCCGCCGGCGGTGAGCGGGCCCACCGCGCCGTCCGCCTCGACCCGCTCGATCAGCCCGCGCTCGCGCAGCCGGGCCGCCTGCGCGATGGTGTCGAGGGCCTCGGCGCGGAACGGGCGCCCGGCGCCGCCGGGCACGACGCTCATCACCGTCAGCCGGTACGGGCGGACCGCCTCGACGGCCGCCATCGAGATCGACTCGTCCGGGTCGACGGCCAGCGCGACCGCCGTTCCCCGCGCGGCGATGCCGCGCAGCAGCAGCGCGATCTTCGGCGTCAGCGAACGCTGGTGCACGCAGATGCTGGCCGGGCCGCAGGCGGCGACCTCCTGGAGCAGCAGCTCGGGCCGGGCGAGCATGATGTGGACGTCCACCGGCAGCCCGCAGTTGCGACGCAGGTCGCTGATGGTTTCCAGGGGGAGCCCGAGGGCACCGCCGAACGCCGGGTCGACGAGGTCGACGTGCAGGCGGGAGACGCCGAGGCCCTCCAGGGTCGCGATGTGCTCGCCGAGCCGCGTCTGGTCCAGGCACACCACCGACATCGACAGCTCGGGGCGGCCGAGCTCGGGAACGGTCCGGCGGGTCTCTGTCGTGACAGTCATACGGGGTCCTTGAGTGCGTGGTCGATCGGCGCGCGGCCGTTCGGCGTGCGGCCGTTCGGCGTGCGGGCGTTCAGCGTGCGGGCGGGCGCGCGGTCCTGCGCGAGCCGGTCCGCGAGTGCCCGGGCCATGCGGGGGACGGCGGGCGTGCTGGTCAGCCAGTCCAGGGCGGGGCGGCGGCCGCCGGAGTCGGTGGTGTGGACGCGGTGCAGGGTGCGCCGGTCGCGCAGGCGGGCCAGCCGCTCCGCTCCGCCTGCCGTCAGCCGCAGATGGGTGGCGACGACGTCGATCCGCGCATCGGCAGCCCGCTCGCGCAGCGCGGCGCAGACCGTCTCGACGGTCGCCGCGCTGGTGATCAGGTCGTCGACGATCACGGCGTGCCGCAGCCCGCCCAGGTCGTCCCCGCCGTGCAGGGTGACGTCGACCCGCTCCGGGCCGAGTCGGCGCTTGTCGGCGACCACGGCCGGCAGGCCCAACGCGGCGGCGAGCATCCGGACGTGCTCGCCGGCGCCGCCGTCGGGGGCCACCAGCACCGTGTCCGGTCCGACCAGCCCGACGAGCGCCTCCAGGTGGATCTCGTGCACCGGCAGGAAGGTCAGCCGGGTGCCCGTGCCGTCGAACAGCCCGACCAGCACGTCCTGGGCGCCGGAGGCGAGCGTGACCAGCTCGGTGATACCGGCGGCCGCCGCGAGGTCGGCCAGCAGCGCCGCCATGACCGGCCGGCGCTGGCCCGGCACGTGCCGGTCGTGCCGCGCGTAGGCGAGGTGCGGGATGACGGCGACGATCCGTGCGGCGCCGTGTTCCCGGTAGCAGCGGGCCACTGCCAGCAGGCTCATGATCGCCTGGTCGGAAGGGGCGTGGTCGCCGGTGACGGACTGGCAGAGGACGACCGTTCGTCCGGCCGCCTCGGCCGGCAGGTCGATGCACAACTCGCCGTCCGGGAAGCGGCTTTCGACGTTCTCGTGGAGTTCCACCGGGAAGCCCGCGGCGCTCAGCGTGTCGGCGACGACGGCCGCGTGGCCGGGGAAGTCGGCGGTGAAGGCCGCGCAGGCGGCCACGACGGTCGTGGGCGCGGTCACGGCTGCGGCTCCGCTGTGCGGTGGGCCGTGCCGTCGACCGCACCGTGGGCCGTGCCGTCGACCAGCCCGAGTGCGACCCGCAGGTCGTCGCCGTCGTAGCGGTGGGCGGCCAGCGAGACGAGGTTGGGCGTGGCGTTCACCGCGACGGTGCGCGTCAGCGTCTCGAAGAGCGGGACGTCCGAGTCGGAGTCGCCGAACGCGATCGTCCGCGCGGCTTCCAGGCCGAGCCGCTGCTGGAGCTCCCGGACCACGACCGGCTTGTCCTCCGGGTCCAGGATGTCGGTCGGGTAGGTGGAGGCGAAGACGTGGTCGAAGCCGGTGAAGCACTCGGCGAACTCGCGCGGCGCCATGGTGATCAGACAGGTGGTGACGGACCGGGCCCGCAGGGCGGCCAGGGTCTCGGCCAGCCCGCCGATCTTCGGGCAGGCGTCGAAGGCCCGGCGGTACAGGTCGGTGCCGGCCCGCGCCCAGCCCTCCAGGGCGAGTTCGGCGAACCGGGTGCTGTCGATCAGGCCGGCCCGGTAGTCGCGCTCCAGCCGGTCGACGAGCTCCGGGTCCCCGGCGGCCCGGGCGATCTGCTGGCAGGCGGTGGTGCCGGGGAGCAGGGTGCCGTCCATGTCGAAGACGGCGAGCCCGATCGGGGCTGCGGTGATGGTGGCGGTGGTGAGGGTCGTGTCGGTGTCGGTGATGGTCACGGTCGGGTCACACCCCCGCGAACAGGTGCGGCAGCGCCCGGTGGCCGGCGAAGGAGCTCAGGATCTCCCTCGGGCTGTCGCTGACGATGATGTTGTCCAGGTAGCGCCGGTGGACGAAGCCCTCGTCGGCGGCGTGCCGCAGGAAGGCCAGCAGCGGCTGGAAGAAGCCGTCGGTGTCCAGCAGGGCGCAGGGCTTGCCGTGCAGGCCCAGCTGCGCCCAGGTGAGCACCTCGAAGATCTCGTCGGCGGTGCCGAACCCACCGGGCATCGCCACGAACGCGTCGCCGAGCTCGACCATGCGGGCCTTGCGTTCGTGCATGCCGTGGACCACCTCCAGCCGGTTCAGGCCCTGGTGGGCGACCTCGTGGCGGACCAGGTCCTCCGGGATGACGCCGGTGACCGTCCCCCCGCCGGCCAGTGCGGCGTCGGCGACGGCGCCCATCAGGCCCGTCGAGGCGCCGCCGTAGACGAGGCCGAGGCCGGCCTCGGCGAGGGCGCTGCCGAATTCGGCGGCGGCCTGCCGGTGGGCCGGTCGCCGGCCGTGGGAGGCACCGCAGTACACGGTGATGTGATGCAAGGGATCGTCCTGTCTGTGGGAGGGGTGGAGGTTTCCGGTCGGGTGGGACTCAGCGGGCCGGCGGTGCGGCGGCGGCCCGGCGTCCGAGGAGGTACGGCACGGCCAGGCCGGTCAGGGCGAAGACCGCCCCGAGGCCGAACCAGCCCGGGTAGCCGTGGTCCACCACGGCCGTCGACAGCACCAGTGGCCCTGCGACGGCCACACCGGTGGCGCCGAGTTGGTAGATGCTCAGGTAGTAGGTGCGCTGCTCCGCCGGGGCGAAGCGGTAGGAGATGCCCCAGCCGCCCGCCGACTGCCACAGCTCGCCCAGGGTCAGCGGCACCGCCGCGAGCAGGGTCAGGGCGCCGGCCAGGGCCGGGCCCACCGAGGCGATCGCGGCCGTCAGCACGCAGAACGCGGCCAGCGCCGCACCGGCGGCCCGTTGCTTGCGGCCGGCTCGCGCCACGTCCTCGCCGCCCCGGCTGAACCGGACCTGCAGCGCGACGGCCATCACCGTGTTCATCACCAGGGCCACGCCGATGAAGCCGCGAGGGGCGTCGGTGCGGGTGACGATCCACAGCGGGAAGGCGACCGAGAGGATCGGCACGTGCAGGTAGAGCACGCCGTTCGCGAGCGACAGGAGCAGGAACCGGGGGTCGCGGAACGGCAGTAGCCGGTCCCCGAGGCCGGTCTCCCGCCGGTCCCGGCGGTCGTCGCTCGCGCCGCCGTCGCCCGGACGGGGCAGGCGCAGGCGGGTGAGCAGCGCGGCGGTCGCCAGGAAGGCCAGGGCGTTGGCCACCACGAAGCCGACGTAGGCAGCGACCGAACTCGCCACCGTGATGACGACCGTGGCCAGCACGGCTGCCAGCGCGTAGGCGGAGTTCCGGGCCACCGCGATGAACGCCATCGCCTGGACCGGCGAGCCCTGCTCGGTGGTGCTGCCCGCGACGGACTGGATGATCGGCCCGACCGCCTGCTCGACGGCGCCGATCAGACAGGCGACCACCAGGAACATCCGGAAGTCGTCGACGAACGGGTAGACCAGGAATGAAGCGCCGCGCCACAGTTGGAGGGCCGTCAGCGTCGGTCCGTCGCCGAAGCGGTCGGCGGCCCGGCCGATCGGAACGGCGCACGCCACGCCCAGCAGACCGGCGATCGACAGGCCGGCACCGACCTGGGCGGCGCTCAGACCGATGACCTGGGTGTAGAAGAGGGTCGAGCCGGCCAGGAAGAAGCCCCGGCCGAAGGCGTCCACGAAGGCGACGAGGACGAAGACCCGGGCCGTCCGGGAGCTCGGCAGCCGGTCCAGCGCACGGCGGGTGAGCGCTCGTGCGCCTCTGGGGGCGGGCGCGCCCCCGTCCGTGCCGTGGGTGAGGCCGGGCTGCACTCCCATGGGCTGCTCCTCTCGTCGTGCGACCGGGTCGTGCGACCAGGTCGGGCGGTGTCCGTCAGGGCGGGGGCGGGTCAGCTCACGGTGATCCGGACGGCCTTGCGGACGTCCTCGTCGAGCTGCTCCAGCTGCTCCGGGTCGGGCGCGTCGAACAGAGCGGTGACGACGCGCCCGAAGGAGTCGGTCAGCGGCCCGAGTTCGGCGCCGCGCGCCTTGAGCACGAGTACGGTCCGCAGCCCACCGGGTGCGTCGGCGGGGGAGGCCTCGACGCCCGGCCACAGACCGTGCTCGACCACCCAGCAGGGCTCGTCGGCCCCCGGCCCCTCGACCGTCACGTCCACCAGGGTGCCGGGCAGGTGGTCGAAGTAGACCTGTCGGGCCGGGCGGCGGGGCTGCGGGTGGGTGACCGGAAGCCCGAGCGCCGCGTCCACCGCCGAGGCCTCGATCGAGGCGCCGGTGGCCAGCTCGTAGAGGTGCAGGATGCCGTCGCCCGGCGGGCGTGCGGCGATCTCCATCAAGGCGACCCGGCCGTCCGGCAGGATGCGGTACTCGCCGTGGGCCGTCCCGGTGCCGAAGCCGAGACGGGCCAGCACCGCCGCCTGCGTGGCGTGCAGCAGCTCCGCCTCGTCCTCGCTGGCGTTGCAGGCGGGCACGGTGTGGCCCATCTCGACGAAGAAGTCGCCGTCCTGCTCGTTGGTGGCCTTCTGGGTCACCCCGGAGAACACCGGGCGGCCGTCCACGACGATCGTCTCGACGCTGAACTCCCTTCCCTCGACGCGCTGTTCGAGCAGCACTGGCGCCGCGTCCGGGCTGCGCGCATCGAGGTAGCGATCGGTCTCGGCCTGGTTCCGCAGCACCTGGACGCCGATGCTGCAGTACAGGTCGAGCGGCTTGGCGATCAGCGGGTACCGGCCGGCCACGGCTGCGCGGAGCTCCTCGCGCGGGGTGCTGGAGAGCAGTGACAGCGGGCTCCACTCGGCGAGGTAGCGGCGCTGCAGGTGCTTGTTCCGGCAGACCTGGGCCGCTCGCAGGCCGACGCCGGGCAGGCGGAGCAGGTCCGCGGCGAGTCCGGCGGGCTCGACGAAGGACTCGGAGGAGTTGAAGACCCCCCGGACGTCGTAGTCGCGGCTCCAGGAGGTGACGCGGTCGAGGATGCCGGCGGTGTCGTCGGGCCGGAGGAACTCCAGCTGCTCGACGGCCTCGAACGGGTGACCCGGCGTGCCGACGTAGGAGACGGCGACCCGCTCGAGCGGCCACTGCGGCGGCCCCGTGACGACCAGGCTGCGCAGTCCGCGTGCGGCGATCGCCCGTAGGTAGGCACCGGCCTTGGGCAGGTCGGTGAAGAGGATGAAGGCCGGCGGAGGCGTGTCGGTGGCGGGCATGTCGGGCTCCTGGAACGGCTGTGAGGGGGTACCGCGCCGGCTCACGCGGTGAAGTGCGAGACGCGGTCGGCGACGTCGTCGTTCTCCCGCCGGACCGGTGGGCCGGACGACCGGTCGGGGGTGCCGATGTCGAGGGAGCCGAGCAGTCGCTCGCCCGGTCGCAGCCCGAGGAGTTCGCCGGCCGCGGCGCTCTCGCAGAGCCGGCCGGTGCGCCAGATGCTCCCGTAGCCGCGGACGTGCAGCAGGAGCATCAGGCCGTACGTCACCGCGGTCGTCGCGGCCAACTGCTCCCACTCCGGCACCTTCGGCCCGGCAGCCGGGCTGAACACCAGCAGGGCCTTCAGCGGCGCCCGGAGGGCCTTGCGCGCGATGCGCTCCCGCGCCTCCGCCGTGGCCTCCTTCTCTTCTTCCTCGGCGAGGCGGGCGGCGAGCGCCTCGCGGTCGGTGCCGCGGAGCAGGATCCAGCGCCAGGGCCGCAGTCTCCCGTGGTCGGGAGCGGCGGCCGCGCCGTTCAGCAGGTAGATGAACTCCTCGTCGCCGGGCGCGGGTTCGCTGAGGCGGTGCTCGCTCCGGCGGGTGAGGACGGCGGTCATGACGTCCACTGCTTCGGTCCCCCAGTAGGAATCGGTGCTTCTTTCGCAGGCCGCTCGGCGCGCGGGGACGGGCCGGGGCGCGGAGTGGGCGCTGTCCGGTCAGCCGCGGGCGGCGGCGATCCGGGCGAGGACGGTCGTGGTGACGGCCAGCACGGCGTGGCCGGTCATCCCGCCGACGTCGTGGGCCGGCGCGAACTCGACGACGTCGTAGCCGATGACCGGCTCGGGCAGGCGTTCCAGCAGGCCGATGAGTTCGCCGCTGCCGAGGCCGCCGGCGACCGGGGTGCCGGTGCCGGGCACGCAGGACGCGTCCATGACGTCGATGTCGAGCGTGACGTAGAAACCGCCGACGCGGGCGGCGATCGCGTCGAGGTGGCGCTGGTACTCGCGGCGGGCCTGGAGCGGGTCCTCCAGGAAGGCGGCGGCCGGCACCTCGTTGATGCCGTGGTCGCGGATGAACTCGACCTCGCCGGCGTCGTAGGCGCGGGTGCCGACGAGCAGGACGTTCTCCGGGGCGACGGCGCCGTCCTCGATGATCCGGCGCAGCGGGGAGCCGTGCGAGATGCTCGATCCCTGGTAGCCGTCGAGCACGTCCGGGTGGGCGTCGAACCAGACCAGTCCGAGGGTGCGGCCCCGGGCGGCGCCGAGGACGATCGGGTAGGTGACCGAGTGGTCGCCGCCGAAGGTCAGGACCGGGGCGGTGGAGTCCCGGAAGACCGAGTGGTAGGCCGCGCCGACGTGATCGATCGACCGCGCGAGGTCGAAGCGCCACGTCTGCACGTCGCCGAGGTCCAGGACCTTCAGCCCGGAGGCGTCCCGGCCGTGCCGATCGGTGGTCTTCAGACGCCGGGACAGTTCACGCACCCGGCTCGGCCCCAGTGAGGCGCCGCCCGCGCCGCCGGCGCCGCCTTCGAACGGCACCCCGAGGACGATCACGTCCGGGGCGTCCTGCGGGCCCTCGGCGACGGCGAGGCCGCCCCAGACCTGCGCGTACGGCTCGGTGAGCCCCTGCATGCTGTCTCCCCTCCCTGTCGTGCGGCCGGCTACGGCAGCGCCTGGACGCTGAAGTCGAAGCCGGCGCCGGTTCGGATGCGCTCGATCACGTCGGACATCGGGGTGACGACGGCGCAGTAGGAGGCCAGCCATTCGAGGGCGCGGGTGCGGTCCTCGTCGCGCGTGGAGACCACCCCGTCGGAGGGGACGACCACGTTGTAGCCGCGGAAGTGGGCGTCGGCGGCGGTGGTCTGGATGCACACCTGGGCCTGCATTCCGGTGATGATCACGGTGTCGATGCCGTGCTCCTCCAGGTACTCGTGGAGCTTGGTCTCGAAGAAGCCGCTGTCCTTCTTCTTCTCCATGACGACGTCGGTGGGGGCGAGGAACTCCGGCAGCAGCTCGGCCCCAGGGGTGCCGCGCAGTACGGGGATGCGCCCGTCGTGCAGTTCGAGCTTCTTGTCGCCCTCGTCGTAGATCAGCTGCAGGTGGATCACCGTGACGTCGAGTTCCCGCGCCTGGGCCAGGAACCGTACGAAGTGGGGGGTCATCTGCTCGACGTTGGCCTTGCGCTGGTCGTTCTTGTCGACCAGATCGTGCTGCAGGTCGTTCGTCAGGATTGCGTATCGGGACATGTCAACTTCCGTCATGAGGGCACACGGGGTGAGGACTTCGGGATGTCGTCGACACTAGTCATACGTATGAGGAGGGCGCAACCGACGCTGCATCAGAAGTGTTCTCGGCTGGTGGATTTGAAATCTTGTCATGTCGTCATGCGTATGACTACCCTGCTGCAAGCGGCGCAGTCCTGAAGCGGACCCGTCAAGAGATGTCCGCCGTTCCTGCTGCCCGCACGCCTTCCCGTCACCCCTTCCGCGAGAGAGCAGAGGCATGTCATGACCGAGCGCCTGTCGGTGCAGATCGACGCCCGCAACGACCAGTTCACCAACGCGGTGAAGAGCCGCATCCTCGATTCCCTCTCCGACATCAGCACGGAGTCGCTGGAGTGGCTCGTGATGGAGCACTACCAGTTCTCCTTCGCCAACAAGGGCCTGCTGCAGACCGCGGTCACCTGCACGGAGCAGCTGGCCGAGCAGGGCGTCACCGTCGAACTCCAGCGCAACGTCGACGAGGAGGACGGCCACGCCCCGATGTACAAGCAGGGCATGATGAACATCGGCACCGACATGGACACCCGCGTCGAGTTCGCCCCGACCACCAAGTTCCTCGCCGACGTCGAGGCGCTGTGCGCGCCGAACCCGTCCCGCGCCCTCGGCGCCCTGTACGCCACCGAGACGGCCGCGATCTTCGAGCACGAGGTCTTCTTCGAGCTCTGCCGCGAGGTCTGCGAGCGCCGCGGTTTCACCTACGAGGGCAGCCTGATCAAGCGCTTCCACGACATCCACCTGGAGGACGGCGTCGAGCAGGGCCACAAGGACGGCCTGGCCGCCTTCGTCGACCTCGACCAGACCGGAACCGAGTTCGCCGAGGGCCTGCCCGTCGAGACCGCGCAGGTCCGCCAGGGCGCGCTCGACGCGATCGAGGTCATGGAGGTCTGGTGGGACGCCCTGCTCGGCAAGGTCTTCCCGCAGTCCCCCGGCACCGCGGCCTGAACCGGCCGGACGGGGCCCGAATCGACGCACACTGAGAGCAGGAGGGGCTGACGCATGACCGAGACGGTCGTCCTGGACCACGGAGCCGGCGGCGGGATGAGCCAGGAGCTCATCGGCGGCACCATCGCCGCGATCCTCGCCGACACCTACGTCGGCGAGATGGAGGACAGCATGGTGCTGGAGGTCCCCGGCACCCGGATCGCTATGACGACCGACTCGTTCGTCGTCGACCCGATCTTCTTCGGCAACGGTGACATCGGCAAGATCGCCGTCGCCGGCACGGTCAACGACCTGGCGGTCAGCGGCGCCCGCCCGCTCTACCTGACCCTGGCCGTCGTGCTGGAGGAGGGATTCGCCCTCGACGACCTCCGGCGCGTCCTGCACTCCGTCCGGGACGCCGCGAGGGCCGCGAACGTCAAGATCGTGGCCGGGGACACCAAGGTGGTCCGGCGTGGAGAGGCCGACGGGATCTTCCTCAACACCACCGGTGTCGGGGTCATGGAACGCCCGCTCGCCCTCTCCAGCCGGACCCTGCGGCCCGGCGACCGGGTCATCGTGACCGGTCACCTCGGTGACCACAGCATCCACATCCTCTCGATGCGCGAGGGACTGGGCTTCGAGCAGCGGGTGCAGAGCGACTGTGCCGTCCTGAGCCACGTCATCGCCGACGTGCTCGACGCGTGCGGTGACGGCGTGCGCTGCATCCGCGACATCACCCGCGGCGGCCTCGGCACCGTCCTCAACGAGTTCGCCCAGGCCTCGGCCCGCGCCATCGAACTGACCGGCCCGGCCCTGCCGATCCGGCCGGAGACCGCCATGGCGGCGGACATGCTCGGCGTGGACGTCATGTACCTCGCGAACGAGGGCAACCTCTGCCTGGTCGTCTCCCCCGACCAGGCGGAGGCCGCCCTCGAGGCACTGCACGCCCACCCGGAGAGTGCGCGGGCCGCCGTGGTCGGCGAGGTCGTCGACGGCGATGCGGGCACCGTGCGGATGGTCCACGCCGACGGCCGTACCAGCACCGTCGACCTGCTGTACGGGGCCCAGCTCCCGAGGCTGTGCTGATGGCCGCCACAGCGGTGCGCCGGACCTTCCGGGTCAGCGGCTTCGTCCAGGGCGTCGGCTTCCGGCCGTACGTCTACCGCCTGGCCACCCGGCACCTGCTCGGCGGCTGGGTGCTCAACGACGAGCGCGGCGTCACGATCCGGATCGAGGGGCCGCGCGCGGCCGCAGACCTCTTCGCCGCCGAACTGCTGAAGCAACCGCCGGAGTTGGCCCGGATCGACTCCTGCGCCCTGGTGGCCGAGGAGGCGGCGCGCACGTGGTCCGGCTCGTTCACCATCCGGCACAGCGGGACCGGCGGCGGCGCGGGTGGCGACGCGCCCGGCGCCGGCGCGCTGGTCACCCCGGACAGCCACGTCTGCACCGACTGCGCGCAGGAGCTGTTCGACCCCGCCGACCGCCGCCACCGCTACCCGCTCGTCAACTGCACCAACTGCGGCCCGCGGTACAGCATCATCCGCGGCGTCCCGTACGACCGTCCCGGCACCACCATGGCGGACTTCACCATGTGCCCCCGGTGCCGGAGCGAGTACGACTCCCCGGCGGACCGGCGGTTCCACGCCCAGCCCAACGCGTGCCGGGCGTGCGGCCCGCGGGTGCGGCTGCTCGGCGCGGACGGCATGCCCCACCCGGCCGCCGCGGACCAGGACGACGATGTCGCCGCGGCCGCCGCCCTGCTCCGGGCCGGCCGCATCCTCGCCGTCAAGGCGCTCGGCGGCTACCAGCTGATGGCCGACCCGCATCATCCGACGGCGGTCGCCGAGCTGCGCCGGCGCAAGGAACGCGGCGGCAAGCCGTTCGCCCTGCTCGCCCGTGACAGCGAGACCGTCGCCCGGTACTGCCGGTTCGGCGAACAGGAGCGGCGGCTGCTGGAGTCACCCGGCCGTCCCATCGTCCTGCTCCAGGCCCGGCCGGGCCACGCACTGGCACCCGAGGTCGCCCCGGCCACGGCGACGCTGGGGTTCATGCTCCCGGCCACCCCGCTCCAGCACCTCCTGCTCGCGGACGCCGGCGATGTCCTCATCGCGACCAGTGCCAACGCGGCGGACGAGCCGATGGCCCGTACCGAGGACGAGGCACTGCGAACCCTGGGCGGTATCGCGGACGCCTTCCTGGTCCACGACCGGGAGATCCACACCCGGGTCGACGACTCCATCGCGCGGGTGGTCCGCAGCACGGTCGAGCCCAAGGTCGCTTTCGTGCGCCGTGCCCGCGGCTTCGTTCCCGACCCCGTCCCCGCTCCGTTCCCGTTGCCGCCCGTGCTCGCCCTCGGTGCCGAGCTGAAGAACACCGTCTGCCTCGGCGAGGGCGGCAACCTGTACCCGAGCCAGCACCTCGGCGACCTCAAGAGCCCGGGCAACCAGCGGTTCTTCACCGAGACCATCGACCACCTGCGCGCCCTGTTCGGCGTCACGCCCCGGTACGTCGCCCATGATCTGCACCCGGACTTCCACAGCACCCGCTACGCCGCGGCCTGTGCGGGCGTGGAACCGGTGGCTGTCCAGCACCACCACGCCCACATGGCGTCCTGCATGGCGGACAACGGGCTGAACCGACCCGTGATCGGCGTCGTCTTCGACGGCACCGGCTACGGGACCGACGGCACGATCTGGGGAGGCGAGTTCCTGATCGGCGACTACCGCGGCTTCGAACGCAAGGCCCACCTGGGCCGCTTCCGGCTGCCCGGCGGCGACAAGGCGGTCCGCGAGCCGGCCCGGGTCGCCATCGGCCTGCTGGCCCAGCACTTCGGCCCCGAGGCGGCCGGCCTCCCCATCGACCTGGTGCGTCAGCGCGACCCCTTCGAACTCGGCGTGCTGACCAAGATGGTGGAACGCGGCATCAACTCACCGCAGACCTCCAGCATGGGCCGACTCTTCGACGCCTACTCCGCATTGCTCGGTGTCTGTGACCGGGTCGGCTACGAGGGCCAGGCCGCGATCGAGCTGGAACAGCTCATCGCATGGGACCACCGCCCGGCCCGGCCCTGGCCACTGCGCCTGGAGCGCGAGGACGACCGCCTGGTCATCGACCACCGGCCCTGGCTGGAGGCCGTAGTGGCCGAACTCGCCGACCCGCGGCGGGGGATGGCCGACATCAGCCGGGCTTTCCACGAGAGTGTGGTGCATGCGGTGGTGGAGATCTGTCTGCGTCTGTCGCGTGAGAGCGGGCTGCGTGACGTGGTCCTCAGCGGGGGCGTGTTCCTGAACCAGCACCTGCTGGTCCGAGCGGAACAGGACCTGACCGCAGCGGGCCTGACGGTCCACACCCACGGCCGTATCCCGACCAACGACGGTGGTATCTCGGTCGGTCAGGCGATGGTCGCGGCCGCGAGGGCACTGTCATGAACCACGTGGACGAGGCGGGTATGGACGAACAGCACATCAGGGCCGGCCTCGATGCGGTCGTGGGGCAGATCCGGCGGTACGTGCCGAGCATGGCGCCGTTCTACGCGGTCGACGCACCCCTGGGGGAGTACGCGGCCGGGCTGCGGCCGGCCGAGCCCGGCCCGGTGCACGCCGGCCGTCAGGAGCGGCTGGCCGGCGCAGTGCGGCGGGTGCTCCGGCAGGCCTTCGGGCCCGCCGCGGCCGGACTGCCCGTGGACGCCGGGGACCTGAGGGCCGTCAACATCGTCGACCACCACCAGCTGCTGAACCATCCGCTGCTCCTGGGTACCAACATCATCGCCAACGCCCACCGCCTGACCGGCCCCGACAAGCAGGGCCGCCGCCCGGACGGCGGCCGGCGGCCGATCGTCACCCTCTCGTGCAGCAACGTGGCGCCCAGCAACCACTACATGCTGGGCGGCTTCCGCTACCACGGCGAGAGCGTCCCCTACTTCAAGGCGAAGGAGAACCGCGACGCGATGTACTACGTCGGGGCGCGCCCCTTCGACTTCGTCGAGCGGTTGCGGGTGGTCAAGCGGTGGGGCCGTTTCACTCCGGACGGGCAGGACTTCCTGACGGGTTACCAGGAACGGCTGAACGGTCTGGACTATGCGCATACCCGTCGTCACCGCGACCAGCTGGCGGTCGCTCTGCGTGGCACCTGGCCGCTGCTGTTCGAGGAACGTCTGCGCGTCGACCTCCCGGACCTGGTCTACGCGACCATGGAGGACGTCACCCGGGAGTACCTGCTCGATCTGCTCGGCAGCCACGGCGGGCCCGGGGAGAACTTCGTCACCGCCGCGCTCTTCGACCCGGCGTTTCGCCGTGAGGTCTTCGACGCGTTCCGCGGCGTGGTGGTGGCCTGGGACGAGGCCGCGGGTAAAGGTACCCACTTCTTCTGGCGCAAATACCCGGGCCGGCCGGAGCTGCTGCGCCTCTACTCCGACGGCACCGATCTGGTGCCGGCCGACCCCCGCTTCGCGGACCTGAGGGTCCCGCTCGAACCGGCCGCCGTCCTCGACCACCTCGAGCGCGAGGAGATCGTGCCGTCCGTGGCGCTGTGCGTGAGCGTGCTGCTGCATGCGGGGGTGCGGCCGCTGGTGGGGCCGGGCTCGCTGGTCTACACGACGCGGCTGCGGGACGGCTGGGCGGGCCTGCTGGGCCGGCACGGCCAGGCGGCGGAGGGGGACCTCGTGGCCGGGGTCGACACCGGTGGCCTGATCGCGGGCACGCCCATGTTCTTCGCGCCGGCGCGCGACGGTGGCGGGGTGCGGACGCTGCACGCCGCCGACGTGTTCAGCCGGGGCGGGGTGTCGCAGGAGTACCTGACGACGGTGTTCGGTACCCCGCTGCGGGATCTGCTGCGGGTGGGTTCCGGTGGTGTGTACGAGCTGTTCGCCGGCTCCTACATCCCGCCGCAGCACCGGCTCGCCGAGCGGGTCGGTTTCGATGCGGCGGCGTCCGTCGTCCACGACTGGCTGTAGTGCGCGGCCGCGTGGCAGCGGTGTCCGCGGGGGGTGCGCGGACACCGCGGGGCCTCTCGGGCCGGTCCGCTGCGTCCCCCCGGGTGTCAGGCGCGCCACGGCAGGGCCGACGTGGCTTCGTTCACGTGAAGTGGTTCTGGTCCGACTGCCGAGATCATCGCCACCGCCCTGGACGCCGAGGACGTCATCCACCTGGGCGACATCGCCACGATCACCGGCCGTACCCCCGAGGTAGTTCGTTGTTCCGGTCATGCTCGGCAGGGGGGATCCGACCGACGTCGAGTGGGGCTGTGCCGGAGCCACTGCTGCCGGTGAGCAACACCCGATGCGGCCGCTGGCGGGATCACCGTCAAGTGATCAACGGGATCATTCACCGGCTCGGCGCGGGGGTGCAGTGGCGTGAACTGCCCGAACGCTTCGGCCCATGGAAGACGGTCCACAAGCGCCATTGGTTGTGGTCGGCCGACGGTACGTGGGAGAAGCTCCTCCAGCACGTTCAGGCCGCTGCCGACGCTGACCTGATCTTCGGCCTTGCTCGCGTGTCTGTCGGCGTCAGAGCTGGTGCCCTTGCTGCCGCTGCCGCTGCGCCCGTGTGCGGTGGGAGCGGCGGTGTCGTCGGCGTGAGGTGAACAGCCGCAGGATCGTCGGGTGGGTGGCGTTCTGCCCCTGCTCGTGCTGTCCGGGCGGGGCAGAACGCGGGTCGGCCGGGTCTGTGCCGGTGTGCCACCGGCATGCGCGGGGCGGTACGGGCCGCCCCTGCTCCGGTCGGGTGGTGTTGCGTCGGTCTGGTCAGGGGTTCACGGTCACGGTGGTGCTCTCGGGGCGTGCGCTGTTGTCCTGGTACACCGAGTCGCCGCTGTAGACGGCGGTGACGGTGTGGGTCCCGGTGGTGCGGAAGACGGTGACGAGACCGGCGGCGGCGCAGTTGCCGAGGGAGAGGACCAGGCGTGAGGTGCCGAGGGTCGTGCCGGTGGTGGCGTCGGTGAACGTCACGGTGCCGGTGGGCCGGGTGGTCGAACCACCGCCGGGACAGATCAGGTCGCTGAGCACGACCGGCGCGCCGGGGCGGGTGCGCTGGGGCATCGCGCTCAGGAAGGTGGTGACCGGCTTGCCCACGACGTAGGAGATGATCACCTGGCCGTTGTGGTTCGCCGTTCCGACGGTGGACGTGCTGTAGCTGGTGGCGGTACCGGAGGGGGTGGCGAAGCTGCTGCCTGCGCCGCCCCCGCCGCCACTGCCGGTGGTGCCGAGGTTGTTGACGGTGCCGCTGCCGCCGCCTCCGCCGGCGAAGTACCCGCCGCCCCCGCCGCCACCGGCACCGGTGATGGTGAGGGCGCAGCCGCCGCCGATGCTGCCGCCGGTGCCACCGGTGCCGGCCGTGGTGCCGGTGAACCCGCTGCCCGGTCCGCCCGCCGTGGCCGAACAGGGCGCAGCGGTGCCGGCGGCGCCGCCGGCACCACCGGTGGTCGTGCTGGTGCTGCCGCCGTGGCCGCCCTGTCCCGGTGAAGAACCCGGGCCGGTGGCGGTTCCCGCCGTACCGCCGGTGGCGTCCGGCGTTCCGCCGTTGCCCCCGTTGCCCCCGGGCGAGCTCCCTCCGGTGCCGCCGGCGGCACCGCCGCCCCCGGCGACGGCCAGCAGGGTGGCGCCCGCGCTGACGGTCGATGCGCCGCCCCCACCGGGGCCCTCGTCCTTGAAACCGGTGGTCGGGAAGCTGCCGCCGGGGGCGCCGCCGTTGAACCCACCGGCGCCGCCTGTACCGGTGCCGTTGCAGCCCTTGCCGCCGGTGCCGCCGACGTCGATGGTGAGCGTCGTCGCGACGGCGGCCGGCGGGAGGGTGGTCACCACCCGTGCCCCTGTCCCGCCCGTCCCCGTGGCGGTACAGGCGGTGCCGGTGTTGTCGGCGCCGCCCGCGCCGTCGGCGGTGATCGTGACCACCGCGTTCGCGGGGACGGCGAGGGTCTGCGCGGCACCGGTGTAGGTGAAGGTGTACGTCGGATCGGCCCCTTGGGCGAGCGCCGGGGCGGTGACCGGCGCGACTCCCGTCGGTGTGGCGGTCGCGGGTGCCAGACCTGTTCCGGACAGAGCCACGCACAGGCCCGCCACGGCCCCTGCCCGCCGCCACTGCTCCTGGGGGCGGGCGCCTGCGCGGGGCCGGCTTCGGCCGGGTCTCACGCGGTCGGCCGGCTGTTCGGGCGAATGGTCTCTGATCACCGGTATCTCCTGACGTTCTGGCTTGGGGTGAGACGGCTGTCGGCCGTGACAGGGTGGCGAGCCACAGCAGGTCGGCCACCCACCGTGGTTGACCATCCACGTTAGGTGGCGAAGTGTCGCGCTTCGCGATGCCGGATCACGCGTCGTGTCGACGAGCCGTCAGGCCGACCCGCCCGGCGGTGTCCGGTGTCCCGGCCGAGGCGTGAGGGCCAGTCGAGGGGCTGTCCGGTAGTGGTTGTATGACCGGCATGTTCAGTGTCACCGTGTCACGGGCGCTCAGCGTTGCCGACATGGTCGCCACCGAGAAGGCCGGCGAGCCGGTCACCGTGTACGCCACCTACGCCTCGCTGGAGCGCATCGTCCAGGCCCACCAGGGCTGGGGCTGGCCCAGTGGGACCTCGTGATCATCGACGAGGCCCACCGGACGGCAGGTGCCGAGGGGAAGGTGTGGGCGGCCGTCCACGACGACGCTCAGGTCCCGGCGAAGCGCCGGCTGTACTTCACCGCTATGCCCAGGATCGCGGACGACCGGCAGGCGAAGGACGGCCTGGCCGACCTCGCCGACCTCGCCGACACCGAAGGCGCTGAGAAGCTGCCCGTCCTCTGCTCCATGGACTCGGAGGAGATCTACGGCAAGACCTGTTTCACCTGGACCCTCGGACAGGGCATCGAGCACGGCTACCTCGCCGACTACCGCGTCCTCGTGCCGGTGGTGACGGACGAGGATCTGCGCGAGCTGCTCAACCTCCCGGCCGTCGCCGACCTGCGCTCCCAGCGCAGCAACGAGGACCTGCTGCGCCTGGCCCTGCAGATCGCGGTGCTGCGCGCCGTCGCCGACCTCGACCTGCGCCGGGTCATCACCTTCCACTCCCGGGTGTCCACGGCGCGGGAGTTCGCCGGCACCCTGCTGGAGACCGCGGAACTGCCGCCCGACGCGGAGCGCCCGGAGCGACTGACTGCCCTCGCCGTGGCCGGCACCGACCGGCTCAAGGACCGCCGGGCCGCCTTCACCACGTTCAAGTCCGCCACCGGCGAGGAGTGCTGCATCCTCTGCAACAGCCGGCTCCTGACGGAGGGCATCGACGTCGCCGCCGTGGACGCCATCTGCTTCGCGGACCCGAAGTCGAGCGTCATCGACATCGTCCAGGCCGTCGGCCGGGCGCTGCGCCAGTCCTGCCGCCAGGGCAAGGTGTCCTGGGTCATCATCCCGGTCTACCTGCCGACGCCGGAGGTCGGCGACGACACCGCCACCGCCGACCCGGCCGAGGTCCACGACGCAGGCGAGGCCGTGAAGGCCGAGGCCGACGCCGAGATCGAGGCCTCCTCCTTCCGTACGATCTGGCGCGTCCTGCGCGTCCTGCGCGTCCTGCGCGCCCTGGCAGCGCACGACGCCCGAGTGGTCGGCCGGATCACCGAGCTGCGCGGCGCGCGGTCGCAGGGCACCGCGCACACCACCGCGGCCACGCCGACCGAGAGCCAGGCTGCCGAGGCCGGGGAGGGCGAGCAGCCGGCCCCGGTCGAGTCGCCGATCGAGTGGCTGCGGATCAACGCAAAGCAGCACGCGGCGAAGATCCTCCAGACCGTGAATCTGCGGGCGTTCAACCCGCGCGCCGTGGAGTGGCAGCGCATGCACGCGGTCGCGGCGGTCTTCCACCTCCAGCACGGCCACCTCGACCCCACCGACAAGACCAAGCACGCTGAGCTGATCTCCTGGCTCACCCGCCAGCGCCACCTCAACGGCCAAGGCCTGCTCGACGCTGCCCGGGTGTCCGAGCTGGACGCCCTCGGCATGATCTGGTCGAAGAACGCCAACGCCTGGGAACGCGGCTACGCCTATGCGCGGGCCTTCGACCACCACCACGGCCACCTGGCGATCCCCGCCACCGCGAAGCTGGACGACTACGCGGTCGGGGCGTGGATGCGCCGCCAGCGCAAGGTCGACAACCTCACCAAGGACCAGGTCGCCAAGCTCGACGCACTGGACGAGCTGTGGCGCCTGGAGCCGGACTGGAACCGCTCCTACCGCCGCCTGCTCGCCTACCTCGCCGCCGGCGGAACCCCGGACGGCCCGGCCAACCGCACCGGCCTGGGCGACGACCCCACGTTCCGGCCCGGCACCTGGCTGCGCAAGCAGGTGGCGGCCCGCACCGGCGGCAAGCTGACCGACCAACAGACCGCGCTCCTGGACGCGCTCCACGGACACAAGGCCGAGACTGTCGCCGGCTGACCCGCCCCATACCAACCCCGCTCTCCCGGCCTGTACAGGCGGGACGGCACCACCCGGAGGAGACGACCTGGACGGGGGAGGAGAGCGATATGGTTCCGGTCATGGGAAGTTGGATACGTGAGGACCGGCCGCTGCGTGACCGGCTTGACCGGTTGGGGGCCGACGATCCGGAGTCGGCGCGTCGGCGCAGGGTGCTGGCTGGTGTGCTGGTCGTGGTGGCTCTGCTCGGGTCGAACGCGTGGCAGCGAACGGACGCCATGGCCTGGTTCGATGTGCGGATCGACACGACGGGCCTGCTCCTATCCGCGGCGTTGATCGTCACCGCTTTTCTCCTGGTGTGGCGTTCGCGGTGGGTCGCGTGGGCCGGGGCCGTGAGCGTGGCCCTGATGTTTCTCGGTGCCGTGTTCGACGTGATGGCGATGACGGGAGGTGGCGTATCGTACGCGGCATTTGCCGTGTCTCTGCTGATCAGACTGCCCACCGTGGTGGTGGTGGCGGTCCTGGTCAGGTGCGGCAGTCAGTGGTGACGGACCGGCAGCCGGTTGTCTGGGGTATCTGTGGCAGGGCTGTCGCGGCGCGTTCGGGAGGTCGCTACCGCGCATTGCGGCTGCCTGTTGGCTGCGCTCCCCGTTTCTGGTCCTTCCGGGCCGGAGCCCGCTGACGCGGGACGCCGATTCCGAGCCGGTGGACACTCCAATCGGCCGGCCCGCAGGGCGGATGCAGTGCGCGCGCTGACCGATGCCGGCCGTTCTTGCAGCACTGCAGCCCGTGAACCGGGTCTGGACCGTATGGTACGCAGGTACGCCAAGGCTCGTACCTGGCGCGAGGCCATTCGCCTTGCTCCCCGGCGCCCGTCCACCCTGGATCCCTACCTTGACTACTTGCGGCAACGCTGGGACGAGGGCGAGCGCAGCGCGAAGATCCTTCACCAGGAATTTCTGGGCAACGGCTACCTCGGGCACTGCGAGCGCGTGAAGATGGCCCTTGCGTCCCTCGGGCAGGGCATGCCCGTGGACGAGCCTCGTGAACGAGAGCCTTCCCCGCACGAGGCCGCACGCTGGACCATTGAGTGACTCTGTCGGGGATCTTGGCTTTCCTTGATCACTGTCCTTGGCGCCACCAGCGGGGGCGGGGCAGCTCGTGGGCGTCGAGGTACTGCTG
>NZ_JBEZIQ010000080.1:0-38128 GCF_040651155.1 Kitasatospora sp. NPDC048545 | reverse complement strand
CTCTCGTCTCCGACCGCCCCCTTCGAGGGGCCGACTCTGTGACGGCCCCTCGACGGACGGACCGAGCGATGGCCGACCTCGATAGCGATCCCCGGAACGGTCGCCCTGCTGCGCGATTCGCGAAACGGCTGGCGCCAGGCCACCGAATCGAGGTGGTCGCGCTGGCGTGGGCGCTGCTTCCGGGCGAGTGCGGCAGGGGTCTTCGGGTCGCGGTCACGACGTACGACGTGACCGAGCCCAAGGTCGAGACGATGGCCCGGTTCGGCCTGGTTCGGCAGCCTCGGCGGAGGCGTCGAGGGCTGTTTGTCGCCAGGGTTGCGGCTAACCGACTGACCGGCGGGCGCTGATGGCATGGCGCCTGCCTGACCCCATGCTCCGGAGCGACAGCGTCCTGACAATGGGCGGTGTCAGGTGCCGGAGGGTGAGGCTGTCGGCGCCGAGGCGTTCCAGCTGGCGAGGAGGTCGAGGGTTTCGGCGTCGCGGCTGCCGGGCGGGACGGCGCAGAGGATGAGGTAGAGGCCGTCGTCGGCGGTGAGCCGGGTGGTCATTCCCGGCCTAGGTCACCGCCCGGCAGCACATCCACACTGACGCGAATAGGTCCAGACAACATGCGGAACCAGGCCAGAAGAAGCCCATCAATACCAACAGGTCACACCCGACGCTCCCTCGCCGGGTAGAGCTTGGCGTGCAGCACCCGGTCCTCCCACCACGGATCGTCCGGGGCGGAGACCAGGGCGGCTACCTGCTCGCGCTTGGTCGGGGCGGGCAGCACAAACGGGCCCCGCTCCTCCGTCTCCCGGTCGCTGACACACTGCGGGCACTCCAGCCGGCCCGAGCCGGCCTTCTCCCGCAGCTCCAGCCCCGAGCCCGCCTTCCCGCCGATCGAGCCCCTGCAGTCCGGCACGGGCGCAGCGCGGCGTTCGCCTCCCGGGCAGCTTCCAGCTGTTCTTCGGATTCCCGTTCCAGGTGCTGGGTGTGTTCTTGGTGGCAGGTCCAGCAGCGGCCGCCGGGGCGGCGGGTCCACTGCTCGTTGCCGCTTGGGCCGTACTCCCGGGTGCTCTCCTCCTTCGGGACCTGGCCGCAGTCGGCGCAGGCCGGGTCCCGCATCAGCTCCCGGTGGGCCTGGCGGGCCTTCGTCTCGCGGGCTCTCTGGCGCAGGTCGTAGGCGTCCCATCCGGGGCAGCCGCATCGCGCTTGTGCCGGGTTCGGTGCCCCAGCCATGATGTGCCCTCGCGAACAAAGGAACGAACATGAACGTCCAGGTAGAGTACGACGCAGCACCTGAGGAGCTCGCCACCGCGGTGAGAGCCAACTTCCCTGCACCGGCAGTGCGCTGGGCGATCGCCGGCGCCTGGTTGCTGCTCTCACTGCTCTGCCTCGCAGCGGGCGGTGTCCTCTTCGCGATCGCCGCGCTCATCGCCTGCCTGATCCAGGTCCAGAACATCACAGTGGTTGCCAAGAAGCTCGCTTCTCGTTCCGCCCGGCGCCAGGCGGGTCCCACATCGGTCGCGATGACTGATCAGGAGGCCGTCATCCGTACGGCGTCCGGGGAGTTGAGGTTCCCGTGGACGTCGGTCACCCGAGCCACGGACACTCCCCTGGCCTGGTCGATCCTGGTGAAGAGGCCGAGCGGAGCGCCCGTGGCCGCGACCATCCTCAAGACGGCCTTCACCGACGCTCAGGCCGCCGACGTCACGGCCGCGCTCACGCGGCTGACCAAGACCAAGGTCAAGGTACGCAGGTCGAATGCCCCCGGCGTCGCCTCCGGAGCCCCGGCCAGGTAGCAACGCGGCCACCAGCTCCCGTTTGGTCGGGGCGGGCAGCACCAGCGGGCTCAGGTTCTACGCGGCACGTCCCGCTCGCACTGCGGGCACTCCAGCCGGTCCGGGCCGGCCTCCTCGGTCAGCTCCGGCTTCGAGCCGGCCTTCCCACCGATCGAACCCCGGCACGTCCAGCACGGACGCAGCGCGGCGTTCACCTCCCGGGAGGCCTCCAGCCGCGCCTGGGCCTTGGTCTCCCGCTCCTGCTCCTGCTCGCGCTGCTGCTGGTGCTGTTCGCGGCAGGGCCAGCAGCGGCCGCCGGGGCGTCGGATCCGCTGCTCGCGGCCGTGGAGGCCGTACTCCCAGGTCCTCTCCTCCTTCGGGACCTGGCCGCAGTCGGCGCAGGCCAGAGTCCGCATCAGGTCGCGGTGGTCCTGGCGGGCTCTCCTCTCCCGGGCGCCCTGGCGCTGGTCGTAGGCGGCGTGGTTGTCCGGGTTGTCGAGCGCGTCGGTCAGGGAGTGTCGTCCGGGGCGGCCGTAGCGCCACCACACCGGGCCGAGCGGCCCGTGCTCGGCCGGCAGCTCCAGCGGGGTCGCGACGACCGGTACGGCGTCGTCGTACTCGCGCCAGCCGTCGCCGTCGTTGTCGTGCAGCCGGACGGTCCACCAGGAGCCCCGCCAGACCTCGGCCGACAGGTCCGCGACCGCCTCCTGCCGGCTGGCCAGCGCGACCGGTCCGGCGTCGGTGACGACCAGGGCGACCGGCGGGTACCCGGCACGGGTGTGCCCGGGCCAGGTACGGCGCCACCAATGCACCATCCGGTCGCCCGGCTCCCGGTCGGCGAGAGCCGGGTCGTTGTCCCGGACCCGGTGCGGAACAGCTCGCGGTACCGGGGGACCTTCGCGGCGACGCCGGCCGGCGCCATGGTCGAGCGGTCCACCTCGACCATCAGCACCGACACCCCGATCTCCGGAGCCTGCCACACCCCGTCCGGACGGACCTTCCGCTTCCCACCCGGCAGCAGAAACTCGGTCTCCGTCGACCAGGACCGCACCGTGCCCACACCCGCCCACGGCCCCGGGCGCGCTGCCGCCGAGGACGAACGCGGCGACCGTCTCGTTGACCGCCATCACGTGCTGAGCACCGCAGCGGACCGCGCCCCGGGCGCCGCCGCCTGGCCTTCGGTGCGGCCTCGACTCCTTCGACACCGGCCTGCTGCTGTCGACCTCGGCGGTGTACTTCGTCGCCGTGATCGGCTTCGGAGTGCGCGACGTCGGCCTGGTGATGTCGGTGGCCGGCGTGGCGGGCCTGCTCGGACCCGTCCCGGTGGGCCGCCTGGCGGACCGGCTGGGCCTGCGCCGGGTGTACTGCGGCGCACTGCTGCTGCGCGGGGCCGGCTACCTCGGCTAGGCCTTCGTCACCGACTTCCGGACATTCGTGGTGGCCACCTGCCTGCTGCGCATGCTCGACCAGTCCACCCCGCCCCTGCAGCAGTCACTGGTCGGCGCCCTGGCCCAGGGCGGCGAACGGGTACGGACCATGGCACTGGTGCGCAGCGTGCGCAACACCGCCCTGAGCGCCGGGTTCCTGGTCGCGGGGCTGGCGCTCGCGGTGCACACCAGCCCCGCCATGATGGCGATGCTGATCGGCAACGGGCTGAGCTTCTTCGTCCTGGCCGCCGTGATCGCCTCGCTGCCGCTCCGGCCCCGGCCGCCACTGCCGCACCGGGCGGTGCGGGCACGGCCCCGGGGCGCTCCCGTCCGCCGCTGCGCCACCGCCGCTTCGTGCTGCTGACGGCCAGCAACGGCCTGCTGCTGCTGCACGATTCGGTGCTGTTGGTGCTGCTGCCGGTCTGGGTCGTGACCAGGACCTCGCTGCCCGCCGCGATCGTGGCGGGACTGCTCGCGGTCGACACCGTCCTGACCGTGCTGCCGCAGCTGGGGTTCAGCCGCACCGAGCGCCTCACCCACCGGCTGGACGCGGTCCTGCTCGCCGCGGCGGGCTTCCTGGTGGCCGCCTGCGCGGCGTTCCCGGCAGCCGCGCACCTGTCCGGCGCCTGGGCGGTGGCGGGCTGCGCCGCGGCGGTGGCGCTGCTCACGGTCGGCGAGAACCTGCACGCCGTCGCCGGCTGGCAGCTGTCCTTCGACCTCGCGCCGGCCGACCGGCGCACCGAGTACATGGCCGTCTTCAACCTCGGCCTCGGGCTGCAGAACGTCGTCGGCCCGGCCCTGATGACCTCGCTCGTCCTGGGCGCGGGCCCCACGGGCTGGCTGCTGCTCGCAACCCTGTTCACGGGCTCCGCCCTGGCCTGCCGCGCGGCAGGCACACAGCGGGCCCCGCTACCGCTCCCCCACGGAGGGATCTGTCACGGCTGAACACGTCCTGGTTCTCGGCGGCGGGATGGACATGCCCGCCATGCTGCGCGAGCAGGGACCCGACGTCCGCACCACGGTCGCCTGCCAGCAGGCGGCGACCCTGGTGAACGGGTCCAGTGCGTGGACGGCCTTGACCACCGCGGCCCAGCACGGACCCCAGGCCGGGGCGCAGCACGGGTCAGGACCACGAGCGCCCGGCAACGGGCCAGGACCCACCGCTCCCGCCACCCCGGACCCGGGTGCGGGTGAGAAACAACCCAGTCGTCCCGACCACCCCGGACCCGGGTGAGGACGGGCTGCCGGCCCGGCCGCACAACGGAATCGGGCCAGGAGCAACCCAGTCATCCCGACCGTACGTCCCGACCGCACCCGCCCCGGACGCAGCACAGGCCAGGTCCCGGGCCGGCCCGGAAACGGGCCGGGACCCGCTGCTCCGACCACCCCGGACGCGGACAAGGACCGGCCGCCGGCCCACCGCGCCCTGGGAACGGGCCAGGAGCAGCCGTGGGTCCGACGGCCGCCGCTGCGCTCGTCCCCGCCCGGCCATGGTGCTGGTCGGGTTCCGGGTGTGCCCGGGCCCGGACGGGGACGGTGTGACCGGGCCCGGACGGGGACGGTGTGACCGTGCCCGGGGCCGGGTGTGGGTCAGTCCTGCTGCTGTGCTGCGAGGACTTCGCGGACGCAGACCGCCAGTGCCCGCAGCGCGGTTTCCAGGTCGGCCGGCTCGGGGTAGCTGGGGGCGATCCGGATGGTCCGGTCGTGCGGGTCGTCGCCGTACGGGTGGGTGGCACCGGCCGGGGTCAGTGCGACGCCGGCCGCTGCGGCCAGCCGGACCACCTCGCGGGCGCAGCCCCGGGGGACGTCCAGGGACACGAAGTAGCCGCCCTTGGGCTGGGACCAGTGCACTGCCGGGTGGTCGCCGAACTCTTCGCGCAGGATGCGCTCGACGAGTTCGAACTTGGGCTGCAGCAGGTCGCGGTGGCGGCGCATGTGGGCGCGTACGCCGTCGGCGTCGCGCAGGAAGGCGACGTGCCGCAGCTGGTTGATCTTGTCGGGGCCGATGGTGCGCTTGCCGGTGTGGCCGAGCAGCCAGGCCACGTTGGCGGGGGAGGAGCCGAAGAAGGCCACGCCGCTGCCGGCCGTGGTGACCTTCGAGGTGGAGGCGAAGACGAACGCCCGGTCCGGGTGGCCGCCCTCGGTGCAGGCCGCCAGCACGTCGGCGAGTTCGACTTCCTCGTCGGTGAGGTGGTGGACCGCGTAGGCGTTGTCCCAGAAGATCCGGAAGTCCGGCGCGGCGGCCGGCATCCGGGCCAGGCGGCGCACGGTCTCGTCGCTGTAGCAGGCGCCGTCGGGGTTGCTGTACTTGGGAACGCACCAGATGCCCTTGATCCGGTCGTCGCCGGCCACCAGGTCCTCGACCACGTCCAGGTCCGGGCCGTCGGGCGTCATCGGGACCGGGATCATCCGGATGCCGAAGCGCTCGCACAGCGCGAAGTGCCGGTCGTATCCGGGGACCGGGCACAGGAAGGCGATCTCCGGTTCCCGTGCCCAGCTGCGCTCGGAGCCGGGCACCCCGCTGAGCATCGCGTGGACCAGGCTGTCGTGCATCAGGGCCAGGCTGGAGTTGTCCAGTGCGACCAGTTGCGCGACGGGCACGCGCAGCAGGTCGGCGAAGATCTCCCGCAGCTCGGGCAGGCCCTGCAGGCCGCCGTAGTTGCGGCAGTCGGTGCCGTCGGCCGCGGTGTGCCCGACGGCGTGTGACAGCAGGTCCTGTGACAGGTCGAGCTGCCGGGGAGAGGGCTTGCCCCGGGTCAGGTCCAGGGACAGCCCCCGTTCCAGCAGTTCCTGGTACTCCCCGACGGATCGCGGCTGCACGGGTGTCACGGACTTCCTCCCTTGGAGCGGGCCTTGTCCGGACAGCCTAGCGAGGCCGTAGGCTGCGCTTTTCGACGGCCACTACGATCGTGGACCAGACCATCGGTGGGACGGCGTTCGAACGTTGCCTGGGGGGGCGCATGCTGACGAGTCTTGGGCTGGACACCTTCTCCGAGCAGGTGTAGCGGCAGATGCCGGCCTATCCGGAACTCGGTCTTCCGGAGCTCGCGGAGCGGCCGGGCAGCTCCGTCGAGGAGATCCAGGAAGCCTGGGACCGGCTCGCCGACCTGTCCCTGCTGCGGCCCACCCGCAGCGGATCACGCGGCCTGCACGTGGTCAGCCCCGAAGTGGGCCTGGAGATGCTCCTCGCCCGCGAACAGGCCGAACTCCTCGAACGCCAGCAGCAGATCGAACGCAGCCGGGTGGCCGCCGCCGCGCTGATCGCCGACCACGCCGACCTGCGCCGCGAGTCCCCGGTCGCGTACGTGGAACAGCTGCCGGGCGTCGAAGCGGTACGCGACCGGCTGCGCAAACTCACCGGCGAGGTCGAACACGAACTGCTGGCCTTCGCCCCGGGCGGCGCGCAGAGCCCGGAGAACCTGGCCGCCGCCCGCCCCCTCGACGAGGAACTGCCGGCCCGCGGGGTGCGCATCCGCACCCTGTACGTGGACAGCATCCGCAAGGACCGGGCCACCGCCGAGTACGCGAGCCGGCTGGGCTCGGCGGGCGGGCAGACCCGTACCGTGCCGAGCCTGCCGCTGCGGATGCTGATCATGGACCGGAAGATCGCGGTGGTCCCGGTCAACCCGGAACGCTCCGACCAGGGCGCCGTGGTACTCCACGGACCGGGAACGGTCACCGGGATGTACGCGCCGTTCGACCAGTTCTGGGCCCGTGGTGTCCCCCTGGACCAGGAACCCGGAGGTGACGCGTTCGACGAACTCAACGGCCAGGAACGCGAAGTACTCGCGCTGCTCGCCGACGGCATGACCGACGAAGTCCTCTGCCGCCGGCGGGGCGTCTCGGTGCGTACCGCCCGGCGGATCATCGCGAAACTGATGGACCAACTCGGCGCACGCAGCCGTTTCCAGGCCGGCGCGGAAGCCGTACGACGCGACTGGATCTGACACACCCCCACCCCCACACCGCCGCCACCAGCCTCCCGACACCACCGCCCGGCCCCATGGCACCCGGCACCCGGCACCCGGCACCGTGGCATCCGGGGCCGGGCCCACCACCGAGCACCCGCCAGACGCAGCCCTGCACGGCACGCAGCCCTGCACAGCACGAACGCGGCACAGCACGAAGACTCTGTGCGGGGCGCCGACCGGCCGGAGCGCACCTCGGCCCCGACACCACCGGACTGCCGGGGCCGAGCAGCCGTGCCGTGTTCCGGCCGGGGATGCCGCAGGGGATCCCACGTGCCGGCCGGCCCGGCACCGACCCGGCGACACGAGCGGCCTTCCCTCCGTGAACACCCCGTAGGACGAACAGCACGGCCGGCCGGTACGGGCGCAGCGAGCCGGACCACCGGAGCACCCTGCACCCTGCGCCCTGCGCCCTGCGCCCCCACCAGACACGGCCCGGCCGGCCGGTACGGGCGCAGCGAGCCGGACCACCGGAACCGGGAAACCGCCATAGCGGAATCCGCCCACGATGCCCCTACCGAAACCGATCAGGCCGGCAGCCACCAGAAGCCACGCCACCCCGACACCGGCGCAAGCCGCCCCGCCCGGGACGGGTGCCGACGCGACAAGACGGTCACGGAACGTGACCGTGGTGTGAGCTGGATCCCGTCGCAACGGGCACCGGAGGGGGGCGGCTCGTGACGGTCATCACGCGCTTCACGGGACTCCTACCCTTCCTAGTGGACCACCCTCCCGCCCCCGGCGGCGCGTCCGCCCCGGCCACCCGGGGCGGTGCCGCGTTCCCGTGGTTATGGCGGGGTTCCCGGTGTTTCCGCAGGCCACACCCAAACAAATTGCCCTGAATGTCTGTTTTTGGCGAGGTTTGACCGGGTCGGTGGCGGGTACCGGCCCGCCCCCGGCAGGCGCGCCCGCCACGCCCCGCTACGACGACGCGTCGTAGCGAAGGGCCCTTGGAGCCGGGCCCCGGCCCGGCTAACAATGGCTCAGTCGCCAGCTGCGGCGGCGGTTCGATCCGCTGCCGCACTCCCGCCCGGTGGTCACCACCCGTGACCACCCCGGTGCCCAGCCCCGCCCGCCGGCCCTCCCGGGCCCGCCGAGCCGCGGGACCAGGCACCCCCACGATTGAGGTCGAACTCCCACATGCCCGTGATCTCCACCCGCATGCGCAAGTCCGCCGCCCTGTTCACCACCGCCGTCGGCCTCGCCGCGATCGGCGCCGCCGTCGTCCCCACCGCCGCCTCGGCCTCCACGCCGCAGTCGCTGGCCGCGAGCATCGTCCCCGCCGACCAGCTCGCCTCCTTCGACCAGATCATCTCCCACGAGAGCGGCTGGAACGTCACCGCGACCAACCCCTCCTCCGGCGCCTACGGCCTCGCCCAGGCCCTGCCCGGCAACAAGATGGCCACCGCCGGCGCCGACTGGAAGACCAACGCCGCCACCCAGATCAAGTGGGCCTACGACTACATGAACAGCCGCTACGGCAGCCCCAACCAGGCCTGGGCCTACTGGCAGATCCACCACAACTACTGACCGGCCACGGCCGGCCGGCCACACCCGCCAGCCCGCCCGCCCCGCGCCCCCGCGACACACGCCACAAGCCGAGTCCGGGACCCCGCGGGGCCGGCACCGAGGGGCCCGGAGCGCACACCACGCGCACCGGGCCCCTCGGCGTCGACCCACACGCACAGGACCGGCCCGGACAGACACCCCCGCCCGCCCGGCAGCCGGCAGCCCGGCCCGCAACGACCCGGCAGACCCGGAGCAGGAAGCCCCGGCGGACCGGACCAGGCCCGGCCATGAGACGAGCCGCCAGGAGCAACACGCCCACTACTTCGGAATGCCGAAGCAGTCTCCGGCAATCCATGGACAACCGGGATTCATCTGTGGAAGCATCCTCCATGCGCCACAGGAAGTGGCGTCCAAGGTGGGGAGACTCCGGTGAGCGACGAACTTCAGCACTTCATCTCGATACCGGTCCCGAGCCAGTTCGCGCCGCAGATCTACGCCTATCTCGCCGAGCTGACCGGTGCCGCGGGGCCGCAGAAGCCCCAGGAGGGCAAGCAGGACGGGCCGGCCGCGGAACGCTGGGGCGTCGAGGACTTCCGCCGGCTGATCGCCGACCAGCGTGACTCCGTCCGGGTCGCCGCATCCGTGCTCGACATCCTGGCCGGACGTCCCAGCGAGCGTGTGAGCTACTCGTACCTGGCCGAGAAGCTCGGGCTGGAGCGATCACAGCTCCAAGGCGCGCTGTCGGGCTTCAGCCGGGTCCTGAAGAGCGGGTACGGCGGTCTGGTGTGGCCGATGACCTGGGTCGAGACGCTGACCGGAGAGCCGGGGCTCAAGAAGGAGTACTTCTACACGGTCACCGAGACCGTGGCCCGACGGTGGAACGAGGCCCGCTCGAAGTAACCCGCCCCCTGGCACCTGCGGGCGGAACCCGCACCGGCCCGCGCACACCACCTGCCCATCGCGGACAGGCGGACAGAACAGACGGGCCCGCCCCGCCCGGCGCACACCGCGGTACCGCCCGGCCACCGTGCATCCGGCCACACAGCCCGGCCACCGTCCGGCCGCGGCCCGGCCGCACCGCCCCGCAGAAATCCGTACCCGGCCCGGACCCCGGCCCCCGAAGAACCAGCCACCAGGCAGCCCTCGACCGGGAACCCACCAGCACGGCAGGGCGACCACCGCACCCGGGACCGCACCCTCCGCCCCCAGCAGGCACCACAGAACCGGGACACACACCCCCACGGCGGCGGCCATGCGCAGACCGTCGACCGAGCCGGTGGTATGCGCGGCGCAGCGGCCGCCGATCCGTGGTCCCGTCTCCCACCGGAAGGCGGGAGGAGGGAGGTTGCTGACGGGCCGGACACCGCCGGGCCGACAGCCCGGCACACCCTCCCGTCGGCTGCACCACCACCACACACGGGCCCGCGGCCGGACCGGCAGGCGGCGGCCCGGCCGCCGGCGGGCACCGCGCACGGCCGCGCCCGGCGGGGCAGACCCATCAGGCCCGGCAGCCCCAGCAGTCCCAGCCAGGCCAGTCCCCGGCAGTCCCAGCAGTCCCAGCCCGGCCGGGGCCGGTACGGGGCGGCGTCGCCGCCCTCACCTTCCGCCACGGCGCCCGGGACGACCGCCCGCAGGCGCCGGTGCCCCGGGAGAGCGAGCGGCCCGCCGCCCGGCGGCACGTGCGCGGCCCGGATCAGCCGGCCTGCTCCTGCTCCGCCTCCACCCGCGCGTTCCACTCCCGCTTGGCCGACCGCCACACCTCGTCGCTCTGCCCGAACCGCCAGTAGCCCGAAACCGACAGCCGCTCGCGCGCGACCCCGCGCTCCAGACGGAGCAGACGGCGCAGGTCCCGGACGAAGCCCGCCTCACCGTGCACGAACACCGATGGCGTGCCCGCGGGGAACTCCAGCGCGCCCACCGCCTCGACCAGCGCCTCGCCCACCGGGCGCGCGCCGCGGTGCAGCCAGCCGACCTCGACGCCGGCGGGCAAGACGATCTTCTGCTCCTCCGCGGCGTCCGCGACCTCGACGAAGGCGTGGACCACGGCACCGGCCGGCATCCGCTCCAGCGCCGCGGCGATCGCGGGCAGCGCGCTCTCGTCGCCCGCCAGCAGGTGCCAGTCGGCACCCGGGTCGGGGGCGTAGCCGCCGCCGGGGCCCAGGAATCGCACCGTCTCACCGGGCCGGGCGCGGGCCGCCCACGGCCCGGCCAGGCCCTGGTCGCCGTGCACCACGAAGTCGACGCTCAGCTCGCGCAGCACCGGATCCCAGGCCCGCACGGTGTACGTCCGGGTCGCCGGCCACTGCCCGGGCGCGAACTCCTCACGGATGCGCGCCATGTCGAACGGTTCCGGGTAGGAAACGCCGGCGGGTGCGAAGAGCACCTTGATGTAGTGGTCCGTGAACTCGCCGGCGTCGAAGTCCTCCAGTCCCGCGCCGCCGAGGACCAGACGCACCATGTGCGGGGTGATCCGCTCGGTCCGCAGCACCCGCGCTTCACGCACCCGCGGTGTCCCGCGGGTCGGCCGCTCTGCCATGAAGGCCCCCCTGAGCATGATCACACATTATGATTAGGCTTACCTAAGTTAGCACCCCGGAGCGGCGGACACCCACACCCCACAGCGAACCCCGCCCCCGGGAAGAACCCGCCCCCACCGGCCACGGACACCCCGGCAGCCCTCCCACCGGCCACGGACACCGCGCGGGTACGGACACCGGCCACCGGCCACGGACACGGCCGCCCTGGCAGCCTGACCACCGGCCACGAAACCGCGCGGTGTCTGCGCCGGTGAGTTTTGGCCCCACCAGAACGGATTCGCCCGGCCCCACGTTTAGGCCGTCCGGGTGACGGCTTTGGGTGGTGTCGAGGAGTAACGGATTGAGGTGGCCCCACCCTCGATCGGGTGACGTTTCCCCGGTGTCCCGGGGCGGCGGGGCTCGGGTGGCGGCGGCGGTCCGTGGCGGCCGGTAGCGTGGTGTTCACGGAGCCCGCCCGGGCGCGTCCCCTGACAGGAATGCGAACGGGCGGGCGCCCTTGTTGGCGCCCGCCCGTTGGCGAGGTGGTGGTCGGTGGGTCAGGCCACGGCGGCCGCCTTGCGCTTGGCCGTGGTGCTGGCGAGGCGGAAGGACTGGGTGCCGGTCTCGATGATGTGGGCCTCGAAGGTGAGCCGGTCGACGATCGCCTGGCAGAGCCGCTTGTCGGTGAAGGTCTGGTCCCACTCGGTGAAGGGCCGGTTCGAGGCGATCGCGATCGCGTGCCGTTCCTCGCGCTCGGTGAAGATCTGGAACAGCAGCTCGGCACCGTGCCGGTCGAGCTTGACGTAGCCCAGCTCGTCCAGGCAGAGCAGGTCAACTCGTCCGTACTTCTTGATGGTTCGCCCGAGCTGCTTGTCGCTGGCAGCCTCGGCGAGCTCGTTCACCAGGTTCGCCGCGGTGGTGTAGCGGACGCGGCCGCCGGCCTCGGCGATCGCGGTGCCCAGGCCGATCAGCAGGTGCGACTTGCCGGTGCCGGAGTCGCCGATCAGGCAGAGCGGGTTGCCGGCCTGGACCCAGGCAGGCTGGGCCAGGGTGTTGATGACCTCCTGCGGGACGTTCGGGTTCTTCGAGAAGTCGAAGTCCTCGATGCGCTTGCTGCGTGGGAAGCCCGCTTCCTTGACCCGCCGCTGCTTGCGCCGCTCGTCGCGGTCGTCGCACTCGCTCTCCAGCAGGTCCGCGAGGAAGTCCGCGTAGGACGCCTGCTCGCGCAGGGACTGGGCCGCGAATTCCTCCCAGCGGCTGCGGATCGTGGACAGGCCCAGGCTTCGGCAGGCCGCTTCGATCGTGGTCGCCGGGTTGGCGCCGCGCTGTGCGGGCAGGCCGAAGAAACCCCACCGCCCCGTGGTCGAAGGGGCTTCGGGGGTGGTGCTCTGCGTCATGCTGAGCCTCTCGGTTGGATGGACAGCAGCTGGCCGTAGGCGGCCAGGGAGGGCTCCGGCCGGGTGTCCGGCGGGAGGGCGGAGCGGCGCGGGGGCAGGGAGATCACCCGTGCCGCGACGTCGTCCTGGTCTTCGGGCGGCTCGGTGGCGGCAGCGACCGGCGGGGCGATCACCACCGGAGGCGGGCCGCCGGCTGCGGCGAGCGCCTTGCGGGCCTCGATCGCCACCAGGTCCGGGGAGACCGAACCGGCCTGCAGGACCGCGCTCATGCCCGCGACCACGGCGTCGTCGGGCAGTCGGCGGTGCAGCAGCAGGACGTCGATCAGCGCCCGGGTGCCCTCGGACCGCCCCCTCGCCTCGCGGGCGGCGGCCCAGAACGCGTCGTGGACCGGGGTGAACAGGCCGCTCTCGCGGGCCGCGGCCAGGCCGGTGGAGTTCTCCAGCGCGCCGGGCTTGTCCCGCAGGATCTCCAGGTAGTGGTCGAGCAGGTCGCGGAAGCCGTAGCGGCCGGCCAGACGCGGGTGGCGGACCACGACCTTGTGCTGCTCGAAGACCAGGACCTCGTCCGCCCGGAGCGAGACCCTGACGGTCCTGCCGATGAACCTGGCAGGGACGGAGTACTTGTTCTGGCGGACCGTGATCCTGGAGGTCTTGTCGACCCGCGGCGTCAGCGTCAGCCCGACGTCGAACTCCTCCTCCGGGACCGGAGCCAGCAGCGGGGCCTCGTAGGCGAAGTCGAACCCGACCGAGGTGGGCCGGTTGTCGATGTGCCGGGCGTCCTCCTCCGCCTCGATCCGCTCGATCCGCTCGTTCAGGTCCGCCAGCGTGTCGACCTCGGGAACCGGGACCAGATGCGATCGGCGGAAGCGCCCGCCCTCGTGCTCGACACCGCCCTTCTCGTGGGCGCCCTCCTTGCCGGGCCGGCAGTAGAACGCGTCGAAGCCGATCTTCCGTGAGTTCAGAGATTCTGAAGTGTCGGCCGGGCGAACTCACGGAAGCCCAAGTGCTATTGGGGTATGGCGAGGCCGAGTTTGGTCCGGAAGAAGGCGGGACTGCTGGGTCGGTGTCCTCGTACTCGTTGAAGTGCTCAGCGAGATGGCCACCAGGGCCTGTGTGATGTTGTGATCAGTCTTCGGGTGCTGTCCTCATCCGGGGGCGGAACCCGGTACGACTGAGGATGGACAATGGCACAACATGGGCAAGGAAACCCCGACCCGATGGGAGCCGTAGCGTGAGTGACGATCAGTCCGCCGCAATCACCGCCGTGGCGGATATCGGAGAAGTGCTGTCGTGCATCGGGCCCACCTGTGGGGACACTGTCGACTGGAGTGCGGCGGAGAGGGTCTACGGAACGTCATTCCCAGCCGACTACCGGGCGTTCGTCACAGCCTTCGGCAGCGGTTCGATCGAGGAGATGGTCGACGTCCACATCCCCGCCGTCACTTCGAACGAGCCGCAGGTAGTCACGGTCTCAAGGCTCTCGGAGGCAGCACTCGCGGACTACGCGGTGAACCAGTGGGCTCCCGCCGACAGAGGCCGGCACCGGCTGGAGGACCTGCTCATCTGGGGAGGAACAGCCGCAGCCGACACCCTGTGCTGGATCACGACGGATCCGGACCCGGACCGATGGCCGGTCGCGGTGTACTCGCGCGGGAACCTCGAATGGTCGGTGTATCCGTGCGGTATGGCCGAATTCCTGCTCAAGCTGCTGCGCGACGAGTGGCAGCCATGGCCGATCAGCGACTCCTCGCTCCAGGGCATGGCGGACCCGCGGTTCCTGCATGACAAGGACGAGGCGGCGGGATGGGAGTCGGGCAACAACCCCTGGGAGTAGCTGATCCGTTCGGTGACATCCCCCTCGGGGTGGGATGTTGAACAAGGCCGGGCCTGTTGGGGCGGTGGCCCCGGTCCGTATCTGCCGATCGCCAGATACGGGCCAATGAAACCGTGCTGCCAGCGGGGCGTCGAAGTGGCTGTTCAGGGCTTCTTTCCGGTTTGTTCTGCGGCAGACTCGGAGGCTGCATTGGTGTAACGGAGGCTGGCCCTGGCGCTGAGTGCGAAGACGTGGGCGAGGTGCAGGGGGTCGGCTCCGGTGGCGGCGGCCTCTTCGAGGATGCGGTCCTGTCGGAGCCGGTCCAGGCCGGCGGGCAGCCGTTTGACGAGGCGGTCGAGCCAGAAGGTGCCAACCGCTGTCGTGGTGGTCGCCGTGTTGCGGCTGATCAGCAGGTGGGGGTTGGTGCTGTTGGGCCAGCGGCGGCGACGGTAAGCCAGGTAGTCGGCGATCGCCTCGGCGGTGTAGTCGTCCAGCGGCCGGTCGAATCCGTCCGAGTCGAGGCGGCGGCCGGCCAGGTCGACCTCGTCCAGCTGGAGCGCACGGATACGCCGGGCGGGCAGTGCGTGGACGCCCGCGAGGGCGACGACCACGTGCAGGGCGGGATCCTGCCGGGCAGCGAGGGCAACGGCGTTGACTTCCTGATCGGTGAGCGGAACCGGCACCGAGGCGTGGTTCTTGCCAGTTGTCACCCCTCGCATCGGGTTGGCGAAGACGAGCCGCTCCTTCTTCAGCACGTTGAACAGGCTCCGCAGGGCACTGGCCTCATGCACCCGGTTGGGGCGGCCGGCCAGCCAACTGGTGACGTCGTCACGGGTGACCTGACGCAGTGTCGCGTAGGTCGACGTCCGCTCGCGCAGGAACGGTCGGACCAGCCTGAGCTGGGTAACGACCGTGGACCGGGAGCGAGGGAGCCGGCGCCGGGTGCCGTTGCGTGAGACCGCGACCCAGGCGTCGACCTCGGCCCGTATCCCGGCAGGAAGGAAGTCCAGGCGCGCGTCGCACCAGGTCTGCACGGTGTCGAGCCGGTCGTCCAGCAGCAGGTCCAGGTCCTCGAAGACCTCCAGGACGTGGTTGGAGGGGATCGCATTGTGGGTGAGCTGGGCGATCGTGGACGCTCGGATCGGCTCACCGATCTCGTGAACCGCGCAGAGGATGCGGATGCCCCTGCGGACGGAGCCGAGCGTGCGCGGAGGCCAGCCTCTCAGCTCCGCGATCCGTGCGGCGCGCGTTTCCAGGACGGCGGACAGTTCCGGGTCCAGGAGCGGTGCCAGGCTGCTGACTCCGCGCAGGTCACGGGCCATCTCGAACAGTGGCAGCTGTCTCCATCGCGATCGGACGGAGTGCAGCCGCTGGTCCGGTGGCCCGTCCGCGGTGTTCTGCGGTCGGGGCGGCTGGCCGCCGCGCGGTCGCAGGGTGCCGATGATGAACAGTTGGTGGCCGGTGCGCGCGGCAACCGTCAGGTCGACGCGCGTCTTGTTGTCCGGTCCGGCGATCAGGCTGGCCTGCCGGCGGCAGAGCCGGCAGACACCGTCCTGGACGGCGACCTTGCGGTCGCAGACCTCGCAGTGATCGCTGGTGGCCTTGGCGACGAAGCCCCAACATGCCTTGCAGCGGGGGCGGTCGAGCCATCCCCAGCCCAGGCAGTCCCGGCAGCTACGGGTGGCCCAGGGACGGCGGCGACGTATCGGCGCGCTCACAGCGGAGGCCCGGACCGGCCGGGACGGCGACGGAGGACGACCGGACTGCCGCCCACGACCTTCCGCTCGGCCTGCTTATCCACGTTGTCCGGCTGCCGGTGGTCGATCGGCTCGGGAACCAGGAGGTCGGCGGGGGTGCAGTGCAGCACCGAGCAGATCACGTCCAGGTCGTCGAGGCGGACGGTTAGCGGGCGACCTGACCACAGGTGCGACATCTTGCCGGCCGAGATGACCAGCCCGGCATCCGCGAGCATGCGCTGCAGCTCGGACGCCTTCCAGATGTCGCGCTGGGCGGCGACCATCCGCAGGTTCCACTTCACCGTGTCCTCCCGAAGCGTGCGGCGGCCCGTTGGCCGGCCCGGACCCACGCGTCCTCGACGTGGGATTGCTCGACGTGAACGTAGATCATGGTGGTGTTGAGCCACTCGTGGCCGAGGATTTCCTGGATGGCCACGACGTCCATGCCGTTGCGGTAGAGGTCCGAGGCTGCGAAATGCCGCAGGACGTGCGGCGTCAACTGGTTTATCTGGTGCGGGAGATGGCGCGCGACAGCCTCGGCGAGGCCGGACCGCAGCGCGTCGTCGGTCACCGCCCGGCTGGAGCCGTCGCCGTACCGGCGCTCGGAGGGAAACAGCGGGGCCATCGGGTCCTCGGCCCTGTCGTCGAACTCCCAGCGAGGGCCGGTGACCCACCACTCCAGCAGGTCCCGCGACCCGTTGATCAACGGAACGAGCCGTTCTTTCTTCCCCCGGCCGACACTGCCTTTGCCCTTGAAGAGGATCTTGCCGAACCGGCCAAGGTCCCACCGGACGTCACCGATCCGCAGCAGACACAACTCCGAGATACGCGGGCCGATCAGACTGGTCAAACGGGCGGCGGTGTAGTTCCGCGCGGCCGGCGCGTACTTGCGTGCGGCTTCCATGTCCGCCCGCCACCCGGAGAACAGCCTCGCCGCCTCGTCCGCCGAGGGCGGAATCCGCAACCGCGAAGCGGTGCCGCCGCGAGGCCGGTTGACCTCGTCCAGCGGCGACTCGACGACCACACCGGTGGCCGCGTGGATCGTCGCCTTGTGCCTCAGCTCCAGGAACTCGAAGTAGACGGCGAACGCGGCGGCCTGGCGGACCTTGGTGCCCGGTGCCGAGCCGCGGCGGTGCCGGCCGAAGTACCGGTCAAGGTCCTGCGGCTGCATCTCCCACAATGGTCGACCGAACCACTCCCGCAGCCCAAGCACCCCGCCGACGTCTGCACGGATCGTGTCGTCCAGCACCCCAGCGGAGGCCCGGGCGAGCACGAACTCGGCCAACAGGTCCTGCTCGAACGCGGCGACCTCTTCAGCGGACTCCAACCGCAGATCGGGCCGCAGGTCGCGCACGACGGCCAGCGCCATCCGTCCTCCCCTTCAGCTTTCAGGCGGCCTCACCATAACAGCTGATGAGACTTCAGGAATCCTGAAGGATGGGCGGAATTCGCCAGCGTGGGCGCGACCTCGCTAGACCTGCAGATCAGGCGACTGCCGAGGCCACCAGAGGGCTGGATCGGATCAACGAACCCACGGGAACATGGACATAGTGCGAGCGGAACGCCACCCACCTCTGCGACTCCACCCGCGAGCGACCGAAGCAGACCTGGGAGACCGCCGGCTTCAGGTTGTCATAGCGGATGTGCCGGACCGGGACCCCACCCAGGATCCGAAAGGCATCCACGTGGCCCTGCATGAAGGCTTCCTGACCGGCCGTCGAGAAGACCCGGTGGACCGCCTTGCCCGAATACGACAGCCGCAGCGTGAACATCTGGCACTGCAGCGGCTTGCCGTCCACCCGCACCCAGACCTCGGCGAAGTCGACCTCGGCCTCCTCACCGGGCCGATGGAACTGCGGAACCATGCCCTCGTGCAGCATCCGGGCCCGGTCCGCCTCGTCCTTGATCTGCGGACGACGGACCCGCAGGTAGTCGTTGAGGGTGGTGTAGGCGACCGCGGTGAAGCCGTACTCGTCTCGCAGCCGGGCCAGGATCCGCTTGTTGGTGTGCCGCTGCTTGGGCGGCGCGGTCAGGTCCGCCCGGAGCATCTCGTCGATCCAGCCCTTGGCCGGGTCCAGCGCGGAGCGGCGGGTCACCGGTTCTTTCCGCCTCGGAGGCAACGCGCTGTCCAAGGCCTGGCGGACCACCCGGCGGTGAACCGAGTAACGGCGGGCCAACTCCCGGACCGAGGCGTTCTCCAGCCTCCGGTCACGGCGAATCCGCTCGAACAACTCGACGCGTTGCAAATCCTCGGCCTCCTGACACGGCCGTAACACCACGAACTCACACAGCGTGACGTCGTTGCCGGAGCCCGGTCAATCCCGCACTACTCCAAACGAGTGCACCCCGTCGGCCGTCCTATGGCTTGGGCTGCGTGGCCGGTGTGCGCAGGTCGAGAACACGGGCGAGGGCAGCAATGACCGGCTCAGAGTGCTCGGGCATTTGATGACGGACCCAGTCGGTCGCCAGCGCGAGAAAGTTGGTCAGGTCGCGCTCGGCGCCGGCGAGTAGGTGGCGGAGCTCGGCCACGGACAGCTCGATCACCGGACTGCCACTCTGCTCGGCGTTGACGGTGAGCCGGACGGTGTCGCCGAAACGTTCTGCAACCGGTGAGACGGGCTCGTGGCCGAACCCGAGCAGGCTGCCGCCGTCGAGGAACGCGTGCCAGTCGCGCCAGTCCTCCAGTCCGTCGCAGCAGCCGGGCAGGAAGGTGACCCCCGTGGAGTGGTCGGTGACTCGCAGGCCACCGGCCGCGTAGAGGTGGTCGAAGGTCAGCAGCCCGTGAAGGAAGGACTCGAGCGGGTCGGTCGGCCGTGGCGGACGGTCCCCGTCGGGGTCGATGTCGTTGCAGCCGATGATGCGCATCATCGCCGTCCCGACCTCGGCGGGTGAGAGTTCACCGTTCAGGGGCAGGAAGGCGAACGGCTCGATCCTGGCGATAGGCCAGAGGTCGAAGCCCTCGGGGGTGTTGATCTCCAGGACAGGCTGCATCACGATCACCCGGCGCAGTGTTCCGCACTCTTGCTCGTATCGTCTCTCGATTATGCCGAGCATCCGGTTGCCGCGGACACCTCACCGCGCCGGCCACCAGGTGGGGCCAACCTAAACCGTTCCTCGGTGGGGCCACTTGCAGCCGTCACACCGGGGCCAAGAAACACCGTCCTAGACACGCGCGGGTACGGGCGCGCACCACAGCCCGCCCGGCACACCGGCACCGGCCCCCACACAGCCCCGGGCCACCGGACGCAGCGGGCGCAGCACGTCCGCGGTCTCCCGGCCCAGCAGGTCCACGGTCACCGGGCGCAGCAGGTCCACAGCGGCAGGAACACGAGCGGCCGCCCCACCCGGGCCGGAACCACACCGGCGCCGGCCGCGGCCGGCCCCCCGCCGTTCTCGAACCGGCGCGCCCGAGGCCCACCGGCCCGCCTCGTGCACACCACCGACACAGCAGGCGGCGGGCAGCGGCACCCGCCCTGCGCACGCTCGGCGAACGACACCGCCCCGGGGGCGCCGGCCGTGCCCGGACCGGCCGCAGGCCCGCCCTGGCGCACCGGCGGCACACCACCGGCGATCGTTCTGCCGGGCCGCGGCCACACGCGGGCTCGCAGGGTGCGACGGAGGTCGCACATGCCCTCGCCTGAGGTGGGAAGTCCTCGGCGAGGGCGATCGCCCGGCTGGCCACGATGTCCCCCGTTGCCGTGGCCGACTGGCGGGAGCGGCTCACGGCCGACCGGAGCGTCCAACCGTAGTAGTGAGAGGCCCTCTCCTGGGCGCGGTCGGCTGACGAGGCCGACAACGTTCGGTTTCGAGGTCGGTCAGGCGCTGCCTACGTCATGACAGGGCGGCCAGCGCCTGCGCGGCGAGCATCTGCTCCAGGGCCAGCAGGGCGCGCGGGGCGTGCCGGGTGTCGATGCGGACGGCATAGATGAAGCGCGTCAGCTCCGGGTCGGCCAGGGGGCGCGCCACGACCTGGGTGCTGCCTCGGGGAAGGGCCAGCTGCGGCATAACGGCAACGCACAGGCCGGCTGCTACGAAGCCGAGCACGGTGTTGAAGTCGTCGCCCTCGTATTCCAGGCGGGCCCGGAAGCCCGGCGTCTTGGCCATCTGGGCGAGCAGTTCCAGGCGCAGCGCGGCCTCCGGAGCTGCGATCCACGTCTCGGACGCGAGGCCTGCCAGGTCGATGACGTCCCGGTCGGCCAGGTGGTGGTCGGCCGGGACCACCGCCACGACCGGATCCCGTGCGACCAGCGTCCGGCGCAGCGTCCGGGGCGGCGGCAGGGGGATGAAGTCGTAGTCGTAGCTCAGGGCAAGGTCCATGTCCCCGCGCTTGAGCCGGCTGTAGCCGGCTTCGGGTTCCACCTGGGAGAGGCTGACCTGCACGGCGGGATACGTCGTTTGCAGCTGTGCCAGCGCCTTCGGGACGATGCTGGTGGCGGCGGAGGCGAAGGCACCGAGCCGGATCCGTCCGGCCGTACCCGCGCGCATGGCGTCGAGTTCCACGGATGCCGCTGCCAACGCGCTCCGAACCCCTTGTTCGGCGTCGAGGAGGACCTCGCCGGCCGGGGTGGCGCGCACGGGACGGCGCTCGAGCACTCTGAGGCCTGCGCGGCGTTCGAGTTCGGCGATCTGCTGCGAGACGGCGGGTGCGCTGTAGCCCAGCTCGCGTGCGGCGGCACTGAAGGAGCCGTGGCGCACGACAGCCTCGAGGGTGGCGAGCAGGCGGGGGTCGAGTCTCTGCACGGCGTTAAGGCCCACTTATCTGTCGCGAAGATGTCTTTTCTTGTACTTAAGGATGAACAGCAGCAGGATTCTTGCTCGCGGCCCGGATGCGCAAGCCCTCGGCTCCCGGTCCGCAGCCGCCCCTCTCACCACCGTCGGCGCGTCCGTGCGCCCGTTGGAAGGCGAGCTGTGGAGGGGGCGGCCGTTGACCATCGACTGCCACGCCTTGAAAGGAAGTGGTATGCCCAAGCCACTCATCGGACTCACCACCTACCTCGCCGACGCCCAGTGGGGAGAGTGGGAACTGCCCGCTGCGGTGCTGCCCTCGGCGTACATCAGCTGTCTCCAAGCGGCCGGCGGCCGTGCCCTCCTGCTACCACCGGACGCGCCGGAGGCCGCGGCCGATGTCGTCGCGCGCCTGGACGCGATCGTCCTGACCGGCGGCGAGGACCTGGATCCCGCGCTGTACGGAGCGCAGCCGCACCCGTGCACGGGACCGCCGGTCCGCGAACGCGACCGGTGGGAGCGGGCCGTGCTGGCCGCAGGCCTCGCGCGTGACATGCCGGTGCTCGGGGTGTGCCGGGGAATGCAGTTGATGAACGTGCACGCGGGCGGCACCCTCATCCAGCACCTGCCCGACCAGGTGGGTCACCACGGCCACAACCTGCACGGGGGTCACTTCTCTCCCCATGCCGTCACCACCGTGCCAGGGACACGGATCGGCGCCCTCCTGCCGGGGACCAGTCAGGTCGCGACGCACCATCATCAGGCGGTGGAGTCTCTCGGGGCCGGGTTGATCGTGGCCGCCCGTACGGCGGACGGCACCATCGAGGCGATCGAGAGTACCCGGCACCGATTCGCCGTGGGCGTGCAGTGGCACCCCGAGATGGGTTTCGATTCGGCGGTGGTCCACGCCCTGGTGGCCGCCGCCCGGTCCACCGCGAACGCCGGTCCGTACGGCGCCGCCGAGCGGACCGGGCGCACGGGACGAGGCCCGCGGGGCGTCGTGTCGACGCCGGTGTCTTGACACCGCTGGGCTGCAGCCTCCAGGATCGGCCCGTGAACCTGTCAGACAGCCAGACAGGTGGTTCGATCCCGCGGCGCGTCAGCGCTATGGAAGCGGTGTTCGGCCACCTGCGCAGCGCCATCGAGCGCGGTGAGTACGCCGTAGGGGACAAGCTGCCGTCCGAGGCGGAGTTGTGCCGGACCCTTGAGGTCAGCCGGCCCGTGCTGCGGGAGGCTCTGCGGGCCCTCCAAGCCATGGGGTTGACCGTGTCGAAGACCGGCAAGGGCACCTTCGTCGTGGCGAACACGGTCGAGGACCCCACCTTCGGTGACTACGCCGCCAGCGATCTCCTGGAGGTGCGCCGACACGTCGAGATCCCGGTCGCCGGGTACGCCGCGCTGCGCCGCACCCCGGAGGATCTGGACCACCTTGCCCACCTGCTCGGCCGGATGGAGCGGGAGACCGACACCACCGCGTGGGTCGCGCTGGACACCGTCTTCCACCTGGCGGTTGCCGAGGCTTCCCGCAATCCGGTGTTCCGCCGGGTCATCGAGGAGATCCGTGACGCACTGGCGCGTCAGTCGACCTTCCTCAACGAGCTGGGCGGTCGGCGCGAGCAGTCCAACTGTGAACACCGGGCGATCGTCGAGGCGCTGATCGACGGTTCCGAGCAGGACGCGGTGGCGGCCATGTCGCACCACCTCCACCGCGTCGAGACGACCCTCACCGACATCGTGCGCCCCGGGCGTGCGGAGTCCCCGACGGAAGGCAGACCAAAGGCGTGAGCGAGCAGTTCCTCAAGGACGAGAAACTCCCCACGACCCGTCACGTCGATGCCGGAGACACCGGCTACAGCAAGTCCCTGAAACCCCGGCACGTCAACATGATCGCGATCGGCGGTGCGATCGGAACCGGGCTCTTCCTCGGCGCGGGCGGACGCCTCGCCGACGCTGGGCCCTCGCTGTTCGTCGCGTACGCCGTCTGCGGCGTCTTCGCGTTCCTTGTCGTCCGCGCGCTCGGCGAACTCGTCCTGTACCGCCCGTCCTCCGGCGCCTTCGTCTCGTACGCCCGGGAGTTCCTGGGGGAGAAGGGCGCGTACACCGCGGGCTGGATGTACTTCCTCAACTGGGCGACCACCGGCATCGCCGACATCACCGCCGTCGCCACGTACACCCACTACTGGCACCTGTTCTCCGACGTCCCGCAGTGGGTGATCGCGCTCGTAGCCCTGGCAGTGGTCCTCACCGTGAACCTGATATCGGTGCGGATCTTCGGCGAACTGGAGTTCTGGTTCGCGATCGTCAAGGTCAGCGCCCTGGTGGTCTTCATGGGCATCGGGATCTTCCTCCTCGTCACCCGGCACCCGGTGGACGGCGCCGTACCCGGCCCGTCGCTGATCACCGACAACGGTGGGATCTTCCCCAACGGCCTGCTGCCGATGCTCTTGATCATCCAGGGCGTGGTGTTCGCCTACGCCTCCGTCGAACTGGTCGGCGTCACGGCCGGGGAGACCGAGAACCCCGAGAAGATCATGCCGAAGGCGATCAACTCGATCATGTGGCGCGTAGGCCTGTTCTATGTCGGCTCGGTCGTCCTCCTGTCGATGCTGCTGCCGTGGAACAGGTACACCGCCGGACAGAGTCCGTTCGTGACCGTGCTGTCCCACGTCGGGATCCCGGCGGCGGGCAGCGTGATGAACCTGGTCGTCCTCACCGCCGCCATGTCCTCGCTCAACTCCGGCCTCTACTCGACCGGGCGGATCCTGCGCTCGATGGCGGTCAACGGATCCGCTCCGCGCTTCACC
This sequence comes from Kitasatospora sp. NPDC048545, assembly GCF_040651155.1. NCBI lineage: Bacteria > Bacillati > Actinomycetota > Actinomycetes > Kitasatosporales > Streptomycetaceae > Kitasatospora > Kitasatospora sp. NPDC048545. The sequence goes on along the minus strand of NZ_JBEZIQ010000080.1, from coordinate 14,470 downwards.
GCGCGGATGAGCCGCAGCCAGGTGCCGTACGGCGGCATCCTGCTCACGAGCGGCATGTGCGTCCTCGGTGTCGGTCTCAACTTCGTGGTGCCGGCGGACGCGTTCGAGATCGTGCTCAACCTCGCGGCGATCGGCATCCTCGCCACCTGGGGGATGATCATGGTCTGCCACCTCCTGTTCTGGCGCAAGACCCGGGCCGGCGAACTGACCCGCCCCGGCTACCGCCTTCCGGGCTCCCCGTGGACCGAGCTCGTGACGCTCGTCTTCCTCGCCTCGGTCCTGGTCCTCATGTACGCGGACGGCGGTGCCCCGCGCACCACCGTGCTGTGCGTGCCGCTGATCGCCGCAGCGCTGTTCGCCGGCTGGTTCGCGGTCCGCCGCAACCTCGCACGCGCCGCGACCACGAGCGACGAGCATTCCTGACCACTCGTCAAGACATCCACCATCGGCCGGACTCCGTGAGCCCGGACACGGCCGCGGCAACCCACCATCGAACGAGGCAGTGATGCTCAGCAGTTCCCTCGCGGACGCGCCCCCGATCCGTGAGCCCCACTACTCGCCGGTCGCCCACGTCACCCGTGGCGGCGTGGTCGAGGGAATCCACTACGGCTCCGTCGTCGTCCTCGGCTGCGACGGCGAACCACGGTTCCGCACCGGCGACATCGAGGCGGCCTGTTACCCGCGGTCCGCTCTCAAGCCCGCGCAGGCCGTCGCCATGGTCCGGGCCGGGCTTCCACTCGACGGTGACCTGCTCTCCCTGGCGATGGGCAGCCACTCCGGCGAGGAGCGCCACCTCGCCGGAGCCCGCCGGATCCTCGCACTGGCCGGCCTCACCGAGGACGACCTGCGCAACGTCCCAGACCTTCCGTACGGCCCGGCCGTCCGGGACGCCTGGGTGCGCGACGGCCGCCGGCCCTCCCGGCTCGCCCAGAACTGCTCCGGCAAACACGCCGCGATGCTGTACCTCTGCGTGCTCAACAGCTGGCCCCTGGACACCTACCTCGACCCTGCTCATCCGCTACAGACGGCGATCGCCGAGGTCGTCGAGGAGCTCACCGGGCAGCACATCGCCAACATCACCGTGGACGGCTGCGGCTCCCCGCTCTTCTCGGTGTCCCTGCACGGCCTCGCCCGCGCCGCCGCCCGCATCGCCACGGCGGCGCCGGGCACGGCCGAGCGGCGGGTGGCGGACGCGCTGCGCGGCCACCCGGAGATGGTCTCCGGCGCGGGGCGGGACGTGGCCGAGCTGATGCGCGCGGTACCCGGGCTGCTCGCCAAGGACGGCTTCGAAGGCGTCCAGATCGCCGCGCTCCCGGACGGCCGGGCCGTCGCCGTGAAGATCGCCGACGGGGCGAACCGGGCGCGCGTCCCAGTGACCGCCGCCGCCCTGGCCCGGGCGGGGGTCGACCCACGACTGCTGGCGGCTTTCGCCGGGGAGCCGATGACCGGCGGCGGCCGGACCGTCGGCGGCATCCGGCCGGTGGTGGCGCTGGACCCGACCGGCGTTCTCGCGTCCGCCTGACCGGAACCCTGACCACCGATCCCCGGCAGAGGACCCGCCCATGACCGCCGCCACCCGCAGCGAACACGACCTGCTCGGGGACCGCGACGTCCCCGCCGACGCGTACTGGGGCGTCCGCACCCTGCGCGCCATGGAGAACTTCCCCGTCACGGGCACGCCCGTCTCCGCGTATCCGCACCTGATCGACGCCCTGGCCGCCGTGAAGGAGGCCGCCGCCGCGATCGGCACGGGGCTCGACTCCCCCGCCGGCTACGCCGAATCCGCCCGGGCCACCTCGCCGACATCACCGGGCTGCCCCTGGTCACCGCCGCCAACCTGGTCGAAGCCACCCAGGACTGCGGCGCGTCTTCAGCTCCGCCGCGATCCTGCCGAGGTTCTTGCCTGGGGAGACTTGGCCGTGAGGTCCTTGACGAGGGCGGCCGCGGCGGCCACGACGTCCTGGGACGTGGTGTGCTCGGCAAGCGCGGCCCGGTCGCCCTTGTGGTCGACTCCGGCCTCGTTGCAGGCGATCTCCAGGATCTCGGCGAAGTCGCCCAGGGCTCGGAGCTCCAGGTCGCCGCCGTAGGTGCGCCACGCCTCCACCCGGGCGCCCGGAGGCAGGACCAGGCCCAGCTCGTCGCCGATGGCCTCGACGTCCTCGTCGTCGAGCGCGAAGACACCGGACGCCACGTCGGGGGCCGGCGCGTCCGCTCGGGTCAGTCGTGGAAACCGGCCCCGAGTCCGACCGGCTACCGGTCGACACCGGGAAGTCGCGGAGCCGATATGCGCTCAGGTGTTCACGCCAGAAAATACATTGGGCACGACCTATCTGGCATGTTCGACGACCGAGCAGAACACCCGAGGAGTGATCATGACGGAAGACCCGAGCGCGCTGCCGCCCGGTGTGACCATGACCCTGGCCGCGATCGCGGCGACCGGGGCGGCCCCGCGTCCGTCCGGGGAGACCCTGGCGGTGCAGAAGCAGCGCATCTCCAACGGCATCGTCCAGCAGCTCTCCGACAAGACCCTGGCGACGCAGGGCAACTGGGGGCTGGCCTGGCTCGGGCTGAGCCCGGACAACGCCAACATGGCGTACATCGCGAAGGGTCCGTCGAGCCAGTTCGCCGTGGTCGTCCGCGGGACGGTCGGCAACGCGATCGACACGATCGAGGACCTCGACGTCGGCACGGTGGTCCCGTTCACGGTCGGCGGGCCGTCGCCGGTCTCCGTCTCGAAGGGGGCCATGACGGCGTTCACCCAGGTCGTCGCCATGACCGACGAGTCCTCGGCGGCCGGTTCCGGCCTCGTGGAGGCGCTCACCTCCCTGCTCAAGCCCGCCCAAGGGGCGACGGTCTACGTGGTCGGTCACAGCCTGGGCGGCTGCATCGCGACCATGCTCGCGCTGTACCTGCAGGCCCAGACCTGGAACGACTCGCCGCAGTTCGCCGTGAGCACCTTCGCCGCCCCCACCGCCGGTCTGAAGGACTTCGCCGACCGCTTCAACTCCGTGAAGTGGGCCCTGTACCAGGGCTACGTCAACAAGTACGACCTCGTGCCGCTGGCCTGGGCCGGTCTCGACACCGCCAAGCAGTGGTACCCGTCCCCCGGTCCGGTCGCGCCCCCGGCCGTCAAGGACCTCCTCACGGTGATCAAGGGCCTCAGCGGGACCAACGAGTACGTTCAGCCGACCACCGCCTTCTCTCCGCTGAACGCGGACTACAAGGCCTACGACCCCAAGGTGCTCAAGAGCACGACCCAGGACTTCCTGGCCCAGGTCGCCTTCCAGCACTCCAACTCGACCTACCTGAAGCTGCTGAACTCCCCCGTACCGGCTCCCGCGCCGGTGGTCGACAGCATCAGCCCCCGTGTCGGTGCCCCGGGCACCCTGATCACCATCACGGGCAGCGGCTTCGACTCGGAGAGCATGGTCGACTTCGGTACCGTCCCGTGCGTGCCGCCCAACGTCGTCAGTGACACCCAGATCACCGCGATCGCGCCCGACGGGGTCGGTGTCGTCGATGTCCGGGTCACCAACGACCTGGGCACCTCCCCGGCCGTGCCGTTCGGGCAGTTCGCCTACGGCGGCCCGGAGCCCGTGGTGGTCACCGGCATCGTCCCGGACAGCGGGAAGCTCGGAAACACCGTCACCGTCACCGGCGTGGGTTTCGGCACCACGCCCACCGTGCTCTTCGGCAGCCGCACCGCAACCGTCACGGGGGTCTCGCCGACCCAGATCAGGGCGACGGTGCCCTTGCCGGATCCCCTCCAGCCCAAGACCATCGACGTCCGGGTACGGGTGAACGGCTACCTGTCTCCCGCCGTCCCGGTCGACGAGTTCACCCACACCGGCTGACCCGGAAATCGGTCCGCGGTCCGGTGCCGGGCGGCGTGGACCGTCGAGCAGCGTAACCGCTCGAAGAGCGACAAGCGGCCGGAGGCCTGGCGGCCGCCGCTGCGCTCCTACCGATGCGCGTTCGCCGACGTCGGATTTCGTACCCGGCCCCGGAACCCGGTGGCCGCCACCGCCGGCGGAGTTGCGGCCACCCTCGTGTTCCGGGGGGACCGGCCGGCAGGATGCGTCGGGGAAGTGGCCCCCGCTCTCCCCCGACGTCCGTCCTGGAACAGCACGCCGGTCAGCTGGCGGGCAGTTGAGGAGTCAAGGTCGTCGGCTGCCTCGTACGGGCTGAGCACCGGCCCAGCCATCTGGGGCTGGCACTTGTTCCCTCACACGAGTTGCCGCTGCCACCTGGCTGTTTCCTCCTTCAAGGGAACAAAGGGCGGCCGAAGCCCGGCATCAACTGCCTGCCTGTCCCACGTCCTTGACGACTGCGGCTGCCCACCACGGATGGTCCGCGGCACCCGCCTGGTCGACCTCGTCAACACCATGGACCCCAAGCCGGTCGCCGCCGCCTTCGGCATGGACCCGCAGGTCACCCTCATCTACCTTGCTGATCACATCGATCCGACTCGTTCGCCCGACCGGCACCAGCAAAGGAACTGACATGCGACACCTTGCCCCCGCCTTGGCCCTCGGCGCCCTCCGACGCGGGAAGCAGATCGAGCAGTTCCTGGGCGCCATCGAAAGCAACTCCGGCCCCGGGCTTCGCTGGATCGCCCTCAGCCCCGGCTCTACGGGCATCACCGTCTACCTGAGCGAAGTCGAGGACGTCGGCACCGACACCTTTCTCGACGTCACCGAGTTCCCACCCCTGGATCCCGAGGACGAGACGTGGGGCCGGGAGATCGCTGCTCTGCCCACCCCTGAGGACGCACTCCAGCTGGCAGAGCGCGATCTCGCCGCTGACCCCGAGCGCTGGGTCAACCAGGGCATCGTCTGCGACGAGTACCAGGACTTCCGGACCGGACGCAGGTCGAGCCCGTGAGGTTTCGGCGGCACCTCGCACGGGTTCGCCGGGACATGTGCGCTTTGCCGAACGATTCGTTGGAGGCGATGGCGACACTGTTCTTCACCTCGCGCTCGGTCAGAACCCCGTGGGAGGCGGAATGACGTGCGCAGTTCGGGCCGGCGGCGAGGCCGGGCTCTGGCTCCTTGATCAGCCCCGCGCGGCCACAGCTTTGCGTCCGGATGGCTGACTGCGACCACCATGCGATCACCGACGCGGAATCATGGCTCCGACCCGGGACTTTCGGTGAGTGCCCGCAGCTGGGCCGCTCCAACCCCGTCTCTCGGCTGGTCGACGCCCTCGCCTTGGCCCGGCCCCGTGCGCTCACGGCGATTCGCCGAACGCGGGCCGAAGTCCGCGAACGCATCGAGTGGTTGGCCGGCGAGGCGATCCCGGATACGGGTGGCGAGGTGGTCGCGGACATCGACGGCGTGCTCGCCCTGGCGCGCTCCGGATGCAGGAGGCGGCCAGGGCTTGGGAGAAGACGTTCGACCACCCGGCGCCCATCTCATGCAACAGGCGGGCCCTCGGCATTCCTGCAGGCAGAGAACCCGACCCGCACAAGCAAACCTGCCCGCTGCCTGAACTGGCGGGCCGTCATGCAGGATCGAGCCAGCAAGCAGTTGGCGTCCCTGTCGTCATGTACAGAAACGACAAATGATGTGCGATGGCACTGCTCGTCGCGGAAACCGTCATCTCGTCCTGCAGAGGACTGAATGCGTGGGACTGCTCCGTGGACAGGGCAGACAACGGGAGACCCGGCCGGGCGCCGACGGGCGGCGGCCCGGCGTCGGTGTCGGACGTCGGAGGCTCGGTCAGCCCGCCTGTCGTCGTGGTGGCGGCTCTCGCGAGTCCGTCAGCTGCCGAGTGGTCCACGAGGGTGACGCGGGCTGCTTGCGTGGCGGCGGCAGTGCCCTGTGCGGCACCGTCGTTGCGGTCAGGCGAGGCGATTGACCAGGGCAGTGAAGAGCGCAGGAGCGCGGCTGGCCAGTGGGACGATTCGCGGGGCCAGTAGCGGGCTGGCGCGGATGCGTACCAGCGCGCCGGTGAGCAGGTGGTGGTTGAGGGTGGCCCGCCGCCACGCCTGCTCGTACTCCTGCGGTCGGCCGGCACGTACGCAGCGCACCAGGTGGGCGGCACCGGTGAGGGAGAGCGAGATGCCCTCTCCGGTGAGTGCGTCGATGTAGCCGGCGGCGTCGCCGACCAGGAGGACGCGCCCGGCCACCCTGGCCCGGACCCGCCGGCGCATCGGTCCGGCGCCCCGGACGGCCGAGGCGGCCTGGGAGGCGAGGTGGTGAAGGAGTGCGGGGAACGCGGGCAGCAGCGCGTCGAACGGCATCCGCTCGCCGGTCAGGATGGCGACGCCGATCAGGTCTGGGCCCAGCGGGGTGACGTAGGCCTCGCCAAGTGCGGACCAGTGGACTTCCACGCAGTCGGTCCAGGGCGCCACCGCGAAGTGCCGCCGCAACCCGTGGCGCGGTGGTCGCGGGTCGGTGCGTTCCAGGCCCAGCTGCCGCCTGATGGGCGAGTGCAGGCCGTCTGCGGCGACCAGGTAGCGGGCGGTGAGACCGGCGGCGGTGACGCTGTCGCCGTCCTGGTGGACGGCGGTGACCTTCCTCTGCAGCGTCGGCACGCCGAGCTCGGCCGCCCGGCGGGACAGCGCCGCGTGCAGGACGGTCCGCCGTACGCCCATCCCTGCTCCGTGTCGGAACCTGCCCTCGGCTCGGTAGCGGTCGTCGAGGTAGCGGATGCCGTAGATCGGGTGGCCGGTCAAGGCCACGTCCAGCGCGGCCAGGGCGCGGACGGCCCCGGGCATCAGTCCCTCGCCGCACGCCTTGTCGATCGGGGCCGGCCGTGGTTCGACGACCACCACGTCGAGCCCGGCCAGGGCGGCGTGGATCGCGGTGGCGAGGCCGGCGGGCCCGCCGCCGGCAACCAACAGGTCGATCACGCCGGCACCTCGGTGCAGTCGGCCAGGGCGGCGTTCTCGCAGCGCAGCCGGGTGACGAGCAGGGGCAGGTTGAGCAGGGTGAAGGCGGTCGCGGTGAGCCAGGCGCTGTGGACGAGGGGCAGAGCGGCCCCTTCGGCGACGACGGCGAGGTAGTTGGGGTGGCTGAGCAGTCGGTAGGGGCCGGTGGTCACCAGGGGCAGTCCGGGTACCACGATGACCCGGGTGTTCCAGCGCGGCCCCAGCGTGCCGATGCACCACCAGCGCAGTGCCTGGGCGCCGACTGCCAGGGTGAGCATCGGCCAGCCGAGGGCGGGCAGGAACGGGCGGTCGGCGAGCTGGGCCTCGGCCACGCAGCCGGCCAGCAGCCCGGTGTGGAGCAGGACCATCACGGGGTAGTGGCTGCGGCCGAACTCGACGCCGCCAAGCGCACGGCTCCAAGCGGCATTGCGTCGCGCGACGGCGAGTTCGGCGAGGCGTTCGGCGGCTACCAGGAGGATCAGCAGGGTGTAAGGGAGCACATGGACCTACCAGCGGAGCAGGACGAGTTCGGAGCAGAAGCCCGGCCCCATGGCGAGGAGCAGACCGGGCGTGCCGGGCGGCGGCGGGCACAGTTCGAGGGTGTCCCGCAGGATGTGCAGTACCGAGGCGGAGGAGAGGTTGCCGACCCGGGACAGCGAACGCCGCGTCAGCTCCAGCGCCCGTGAGTCCAGCCCGAGTGCTTCGCCCAGGGCGTCAAGCACCTTGGGCCCGCCCGGATGGGCGACCCAGCCGGTGACGTCCGGCGGCTTCAGGTCGTGCTCGGCGAGGAAGGCCCTGACGTCCTCGGCGACGTGCAGGCGGACCAGCTCGGGCAGTTCGGCGCCGAGCACGATCTTGAATCCGGTGTCGCCGATGTCCCAGCCGAGCACGCGTTCGGTGCCGGGGTACAGCAGGCTGCGGGTGGCCACCACCTCCGGACCCGCCCACTCCTGGTGGCGCGGGTGCTGCCGGCCGACGGCCACCAGCACGCCGGCACCGTCGCCGAACAGCGCGCCGGCCACCAGGTTCTGCACCGAGGTGTCGGTGCGCTGCAGGGTAAGCGAGCACAGCTCGACCGAGAGCAGGACCGCGACCTGCCCGGGATGTCCCTCGAGGTAGTCGTGCAGCCGGGCGAGGCCCGCCGCGCCCGCGACACAACCGAGTCCGAAGATCGGCACGCGCTTCACGTCCGGCCGCAGGCCCACGCGCCCGGCCAGCCGGGCCTCCAGCGAGGGTGTGGCGATGCCCGTCACGGAGGTGGAGATCACCAGGTCGACCTCATCGGGTGCCAGGCCGGCCGCCGCCAGGGCACCGGTCAGCGCCTGCTCGGCGAGCTCCACCCCGGCTTCGACGAACAGGTCGTTGGCCTGCCCGAAGCCGTCCAGCTCCAGGTAGCGCTCCAGCGGCAGGACCAGGTAGCGGGTGCCCACGGTGGAGGTGGCGTGCAGCCGTTCCAACACTGCGCTTTCCCCATCGGGCGGCAGGCACATCGCCGCGAGGGCCTCGGTGATCTCGCCCTGCTCGTACCGGTGCGGCGGGAGTACCCCGTAGACGGCGGCGACTCTGCTCATCCGGCCAGACTACGGCTATCTGACTGTTCATCATGAAATGGAATGCATTCGGCGGTTTGCCCGATCTAGCATGGGACCGTGCACACCGCCGGAGCCCAGCACACGCCCGCGGCCGGGCAGTCCCGCCCCGGCGCGGGCGGCCCGGTCCGTGGGTTGCTGGCCGCCTCCCACGCCCTCCCCTCGATCGCCGTCACCGCCGTGATCACCGCCCTGGCGGCCGCTTCCGGGCGGAGCCCGGCGGGCACCGCGCTGGCGGCCTCGGCGGTGCTCGCCGGGCAACTGTCGGTGGGCTGGTGCAACGACCGCGTCGATCTGCGCCGGGACCTTGCCACCGGTCGGGGTGACAAGCCACTGGTGGCCGGCACGGTGCGCCCGCGGACCGCGGCCGTCGCCTCCGGGTGCGCGCTCGCGCTGTGCGTTCCGCTGTCGCTGGCCAACGGGCTCGCGGCCGGCACGGCTCACCTGGCCGGGGTCGCTGCGGCCTGGTCGTACAACCTCGGCGTCAAGCGCACGGTGCTCTCGTGGCTGCCCTACGCCGCGGCCTTCGGGCTGCTGCCCGCCTTCGTCACCCTCGCGCTGCCCGGACATCCCTGGCCGGCCGGATGGGTGATGGTCGCCGGCGCACTGCTGGGCACGGGCGCCCACGTCACCAACGTCCTGCCCGACATCGACGACGATCTGGCGACCGACGTCCGCGGCCTGCCCCAGCGACTCGGCCCGCGAGCGGCGAGGGTCCTGGCCGCCGTGCTGCTGCTCGCCGGGGCGTTCGTCCTCGTCCTCGGGCCGTCAGGGCGGTTCGGCGCCGCGGGCTTGACCTCACTCGCCCTCACCGGCGCGCTGGCACTGGCCGTCGCGCGACCGCCGCGGTCCGACCCGCGCAGCCGACTGCCTTTCCTGGCCACCCTCGCCCTGGCCGCCCTCGACGTCGGCCTGCTCCTGGTCCGCGGCTCCGGTCTCACCTGACCCGGCGCACGAGGCTTGAACTCGACGGTCAGGAGGGCGAGGCGTTCGTGCTCCGCCGGTGCGACGGCCGCGGGAAGGCAGGCCGGGCGGACGACCACGGTACTGGTCGACCCGAGGGTGAGGGGTGAGGCGCCCCCCACGCCCCGACCCCCGGGAGCCGACCACGAGCCTGCGGTCCGTTCGAATTCCGAGCGCCGGTCAGGCATGTTCGTGCGGGGCCCGCAAGGGGTCAGCCACGTGAGCCGAGCTCTCGAACTGCACAGGTTCAGGAGCGGGTCTCAGTAGCTGCCGCCGCCGGTGGAGCTGGCCGACGGTGAAGCCGAAGCGGAGGCCGCGCTGGTGATCGCGTCGCCGCTGGGGCTGACCACGTACCACGAAGCGCCGAAGGCGTTGACGCCCTGGCCGTTGGCTTCCCCGGGCTTCGTGTCCTTGAAGAAGTGGTACAGCGGGTGGCCGTTGTACGTCACCTGGGTCGAGTTGTCCGAACGGGTGGTCGTTCCGACCAGGGACGCGGTCACTCCATTGCTGTCGGGTGCTCCGGTCGTGGTCTGCGGCGGCCAATTCTGCGTACAGGTGCCGTTGCAGGTCGAGGTCGTCCCCGTGTCGGCCTTGAACAGGTACAACGTCCTACCGGAACCGTCGACCAGGATCTGGCCGAACGGCGAACTCGCCGTTTTCACCGTGGCGACGCTTCCGCTGGGAGCAGCGGAGCCGGCGGCGGTCGTGGGCGTGCTGGTGCTCGCGGTCGGGGTCGAGGAAGCTGTGGTGCCGGAACTGCTGCATCCGGAGGCGGTGGCCACCATGGCAACCACGCCGACGGTAAGGGCGATGAAACGATTCATGACATACCTCTTGCCCTGGGGACGCGGCGACGCCGGTCGAGCGGCTCACCGACGGTGACTTTCTGAACCACGGTAGGCGCCGAAGCCCGACCTGCTTCCGCCAGCGATCCGGCCCCACGCCCACCTTCACTCGTGCGGGTGACAAAGGGTCGCGGGGGTCCGACCGTCAGCCGGGACGTCCATGGGCATCAGCCGACCGGCAGGCCTGGGGCGCCATGGACCGACCTGATCTGCTGGATGATCACATCGGCGGCCCGCGGGTATCCGAATTCAGGGCCTCGGCACGTGGAAGCCGTCGAAGAACCACGCGCACGCGTCTACCGGAGACTGCAGGTCCGCCGCCGGCCGAAGCCCTGTCATGCCGGTGGAAGTCCCCCGGTCGCCGGCGGCCTGTGGGACCCGTTACGGTCGTGTTCTGACACAAGCCCCGCCAGCCGCATCCGGGCAGCGGGGAGCAGATGCAACCCCAGCCGGACCATGGCGAGACCACCTACCGCGGCTCCGGTCGCCTGACGGGCAAGGTCGCCTCGTCACGGCGGCGGACTCCGGGATCGGGCGAGCCGTCGCGCTCGCCTTCGCCCGCGAGGGCGCCGACGTGGCGTTCTGCCACCTTCCCGAGGAGCAGCACGACGCCGACGTCACCCGCGGTCTGATCGAAGACGCCGGCTGGCGTGCCCTGGCAGTGCATCTCCCGGCTCGGCGGCCTGGACGTCCTCGTCAACACCGCCGCCTACCAGATGTCCCAGCCCGACGGGCTCACCGCGATCAGCACCGGCCGGTTCGACCGGGTCATGCGCACCAACCTGTACGGCATGTTCTGGCTCACCAAGTCCGCCCTGCCACATCTTCGCCCGGGCGCTTCGGTGATCAACAGCGCCTCGGTGCAGGCGTACAAGCCCGGCCCGCGCCTGCCGGACTACGCGATGACGAAAGCGGCGATCGTCGCGTTCACCCAGGGCCTCGCCCTCCAGCTGGCGCCCGAGGGGCTCAGGGTCAACGCGGTGGCCCCTGGGCCGGTGTGGACTCCGCTGATCCCCGCGACCATGGACGAGGAGAAGGTCGCGCGTCACGTGACTGCTTCTAGAAGTAGTGGCGGCGGCCGCCGACCTCGTGGCCGACCACGCCCAGGATCCACAGGATCAGGCCGATGACGACCAGGACGATGCCGATGGTCCACAGAATGGAAATGCCGGCGATGAATCCGATGACGAGGAGGATTACTCCGAGGATGATCACAACGACCTCCGTGGTGCCCCCCTTGAGTTCTTTTCTCCGGCGGGCGGAGACGGTGTTCATGCCTTTCGTCCGGACCGGTCAATTCGGTGCGCTGCGCGCGGCCACTCGGGTCTCGCCCGGAGGACGTCGGTCTCCCTTGCCGGATCCGTCGGGCGTGGTGGCGGACGGTACGAGGGTGGCGGCGAGGCCGCCGAGGAGGATGTCGAGACCGCGTTCGAGCTCGGCGGCGCCGTCGTAGGAGGCCAGGGCCGTGGCGAGCCCGCGCAGGAGGGGGAACTCGCCGATCGGCAGGCGGTGCAGGCCGAGGCGTAGCAGGTCGTCGGTCTCTTCGGGGTTGTCGACGAGTTCCTTACCGGCGGATCGGCGAACCCTCCGGCCGTCGAGTGCACGGATCCGGCACCGTCGGCGGCCGGAGAGCGCTACGCGCCCGGCCCGGTGCCGGCCGGGCGGGTGGAGAGCAGTGGTGTCGGACGTCATGGGGCGGCCTTCCGAGTGATCAGGACCTGAGATGACTGGGCGTCTCAGTCCATGCCGCCGGCCAGGTCCCGCAGGTGGTGGACCGCTTCGTCCCAGCCCCGGACGTACCGGTACGGCCCGGTCAGCGCGGTCGGGTGGTGCGGGGTCGCGTCCAGCAGGTCGGCCGCCTGCCTCCGGGACGCGGCGAGCGCGTTCCGCCGACGGTCAGTCCTGCCCGTGGGTGCCGGATGGGCGGGCGGTGTCGAGGGCGTCGCGCAGGGCGTACAGGTCGGTGATGGTGGCCAGTTCGGCGAAGCGGGCCAGCAGCCGTCGGACGGTGCGGTCGTCACCGTCGTGCACGGCCTCGGTGATCGCCTCGATCAGGGCCGCCTGTCCGTCCCGGACCGTCTCCGGTGCCACGGGCGCCGGGTGTCCCACTGTCGCCTCCCTGCTCGGTGCCGCTCGTCTCCCTTGGCGCGCGGCGGCGGCTCGGGGGGTTGCCGCCGCCGCGCAGCGGGAGACTACCTCCCTTCTCGCCCCCGCAAAATCTATGCGTGCCGTAGTAGACATTGCTCGTGGGCGGGTCTAACGTTTCTCTCGTAGACAGCAGTCGGCGATACCGGCCAGGCACGAACTGGCCGGGGTTGTTGGACAGAAGTTCGCGGTTCGGTCCGGCAGTGGAGTTCCGAAGCCAGGCAGGTGCAGGACGGCGACGGGGCTGGCTGCCGGACCGGGCGGCCCGCAGGCATCAGGGGCCGCCACCAGCGGTACCAGTAGTAGGCAGTTCAGTGAGTGCAGTACCGGCAGTCGCAACACAGGCAGGGCCTCGGCAAAGGCGCCCAGACTGCGGGCGCGCGTGCCGAGGGGTCCAGGCATTGGTGTTCCAGGCCGACGCAGGTGCAGGACAGCCGGCGCGGCCGGCCGCCGGACCGGGTGGGCCACCGCGGCCACCGACCAGCAGTACGCAGTTCCGCAGGTGCAGTACAGCAATACGAAAGTGACAGTTCAGTACAGAGGATGAACGGAGGGCACAAGCGCCATCAGGATCGCCCGGCCCGTGAACACTCGCCCGGGCGGACACCGCAGACCCCAACGCAAGGACGGTGGTTTCCGGTCACGCATACGCGATCCCCGCACACCCCTCTCCCGGGGCAGTGCGGAACCAGAAGGACCGGCCCAGGCCGGTAGATGGTGTTGTTCCCCTTCGGGGCCCCGGAGCCGACACGGCCCCGGGGCCCCTCGACGCGTTCTCCCCGAGAACCAGAGAGGTGCAGTGACTACGGCGACCGGCCCGACACACCCGACAAACTCGACGACGACTACCCCGCCTACACCATGGGCCGCGCCGACGAGATGACCGGCACCACCCCCGGCTTCCTCCGGGCCCTCGGCGAACACCGCCTCATCACCCCCCTACGCTCCGAAGGCGGCCACCGCCGCTACTCCCGCTACCAACTACGCATCGCCATGCGCGCCCGCGACCTCGTCGACCAGGGCACCCCCATCGAAGCCGCCTGCCGCATCGTCATCCTCGAAGACCAACTCGAAGAAGCCCTCCGCCTCAACGAACAACTCCGCCGCGCCCAACACCGCCAGGAACCCACCACGGACACCTGACCGGCGTCCGGCAACCCGGCCACAGCTCCTTCCAGCCGCACGGCTGCGCCGCAGGGGCCGGACCGGGGGACGGCCTCGCGCTGCACACTCCGGCCGTCGCCCCGTACGGCAGCACCGCGGCGCGGCACAAGACGTGGCGGCCGGAGGACGCGGCCGGGCTGGACACCGCCGGCCGGGTGCTCGGGACGGTCCGCTCGGGGAGAGCGACACTGCACGGGGCGCCGGTGCCTTCCGCCCGCCCGCTGTGCCCTTCGCCTCTGCGGCCAGGGCCGTCAGCGGCTCCACCCCGACACCCGGGCCAAACGGTCACGACACCCCACTCAAGGCTCAGCGACCCCTTGTTGCGGGGACGTAGGGCGCCAAGCGCGGCGGCCACTCAGCCTGCCGTGGTTGTCAGGAATCGGAGTGGCTGAGGTCCCCGACCGTCCCGCTGCCGACGTCATCGACGGCGATGCGGTACGTGCCGCCGGTGCGGGGAAACCCGAAATCCCCTGAAGGATCTTCGCCCGGTGGAGATGCAGGTGGGTGGGCTGTGCGGGCCGGCCCGTCGGCGGACGGAGCGAAGAGAACGGCGGCGGACGGCTTCAGGTGCTCCGAGGCCGGCCTGGAGTACCTCCACCACCCGCTCCCACCACAGGGACACCGGCGCGAGCCTGCCGGTGATCACCGCGCCGGGGATCACCACGGTCAGGCACCGGTGAGGCCACGGGGCCGGAGCGTCGGGTTCCCGTCCGCCCCCGGTCGGGGTGGTGCGTACTCTCAGGACGGCGCGCCGACGCCACGGGCCACGGGCGTACCGCAGGGTCCGCGCCGTGCGCGGCGCACGCGGCGGAGAACCGCGTGCGTCCTGGGTCAGAGTTTGAACATCGCGGTGTAGGGCTGGGTGATGCGTTCCCGCCGCGATCCGAAGT
>NZ_JBEZIQ010000079.1:0-39083 GCF_040651155.1 Kitasatospora sp. NPDC048545 | reverse complement strand
TCGGAGAAGACGAACGACCTGCGAAACAAGCCGAGCCTGCCCGATCAACCTGCCTCTCCGTCGGAGAATCTCAAGATCCCCGACAGAGTCACTCACTGGTCCCGCTGGCGCCGAAGCCACCAGGCCATCGCTCGCCACTGCCACTACCAGCGCCGCACGCACCCCGATCGGGTGAGTCACGAACCATCTCTACCCTGACGGCGCGTCAGCCCACTAGACTCCAAAAGGGCCCTGTGACCAGGACAAATGGAGAAGTCCGGCTGGAGTACTAATCCCACAGCCGGAGTTCCCGTACCCGCTCGGGCACGTCAAAGCCGGGACGGTCCGCTAGGCGTGCCTGGTGCGCTGCGGCTGGCACCGCGACGAGTGGCCGGGGCTGGAGTTGGTCGGGCCGATCCGGCTCCCGGCCGACTTCACTGATGCGGACCTCGGGTCGGCGCTCACCGCGACTGCGAACGCGCGCGAGGATGCCCGCCAGGCACGGGTGAGGGCCGCGCTGGACGGACATGAGCGAACCGCCCACTTCGATCACGCTCGGGGTGGAGACTCTGCTACACGGGCGGGAACCCCCTCTCGGCCGATAGTGCCCCGCCGGGATCCCCCCTCTTCGGCGGGGCGCCGCTGTGCAGGCGGTGGGCTGTGACGCTACGCCCCTCCACGCGGGCCAACCGAGGGCCGTACCCGCGCGCGGTCCGGGCCCGCCATCAGCACGACAGGGTCATCCGGGTGCGCTGTTGCCCCGTCTGCGCCCACCTGGCGGCGAGCACGCTGTCGAAGGCGGGCGCCGGGCGCCCTCTCCGCCCCTCGGGCCCTTGCCGGCGCGGGACTGGAAGCGGCCGAAGGACAGGCTGCCGTCAGGCAGCACAGCCAGGAGTTCGCAGTCGAGCGCGGCCCCCGGAAGGAACGGGCGGCCTCGGCGACGTCCGCCAAGGCGCGGGCAGGTGCAGCTTCTTGCTGTTATTCCTGCGCTCGGCGCCATTGAATCGTCAAATGACGGGCCAGTGTTGGCAGCTCGACGGCCCGAGGGCTCAAATGCGCGGCCACAGGCGACCGAGGTCCCAGAATTGCGGTTGCGGCCAGCGGGCGTTGACTCACAATGAACACGTGGGGGTAATAGGAGGTGGTTGGCGTGGCTAAGATCACCCGCTGGGATCAGCCAGAGTCGATCCAGAGCATCGAGGTATCCCATATAGACCTTACCGAAGAGGAAAAGCACGCGTTTCGCGCATCCCCTGAGAAGTTCATGAAGAACCTTCTGGAGAGTGAAGGTTACAAAGTTAACCGTCTGGTCATTGACCCCTATCTCATCCGGGACGGGGATGGTGGAGATGGGGATGGAGGCGTTGACCCTTTCCCTTGTCGTTGCCCCTTGATCAACGTGCATGTCAAACTAGGGTTCGCCACATCCACGCACACGCTGATCTGCCCCTGCCCCGAATAGCATCCAGGGCGCCGTCGAAGGTTAAGAGTTGGGCGGCAGGCGTCGGGCCGTGCCGGGAGCCACGGGGGGCCTTGTGTGGCGGGCCTGGCACCACCACCCCTCGCGCCGCTGTGGCCTGCAGACTCACATGATCACCGGGACTTTGGAACGCCCCTGACCGGCGACCCAGGGAGCGCCGTCGCCGTCAGGATGCATCAGCAGCCAGGAAGTGCCACGATCGAATGGGTGGACCGTCACTGGGCGAGGAGCCCGTGGCCCAGATTCCCGGTACGTGCAAGTTTGGCGCGGATGCCGCCCAGGGTTACGCGCAAGGGCGCCGCGCAACGGAGAGCATACGCAGAAGGAACAGCTATGGCCATGTCCAGCCCCATAGACTGCGCAGCACTGAGAGCCACGTTGGAGCAGTGTAAGAAGGACCTTAAGGCTGATAGGCAGCGGCTCGCGGTCGTAGAAGTCGAACTCAGAAGCACAGACGACCCGACCAAAATTGCGAAACTTGCAAAGGAAAAGGAAGACCTGGATGGGGATATTGTCGGGATCGAGGCGGTCGAGGAAGACACCCATATACAAATGAGCGGACACTGCTGACGCCCAGGGGAGTAGCGTTCGAGAGGTATCCCCGAGAAGTGCCGGAGGCGCCCGGCTCTGAAAGAGCCTCCGCCCAGGGCGGGAACAGTACTCGCCGGGGATGTGAGGAATTGCAGGTTGTTCCGGCCGCCGTTTGCGCGTCCTCGCGGTGGGTGAGGAGGCCTGCTTCGTGCGGAGGCTGGACGAGCCGGATGATGTCGAGCCCCGAGAGGCGGCCTGGGTGCACGAGGGCTGCGAGCAGAACACTCCGCTCGTCCCGCAGTCCGAAGTCTGAGCCGGACGCCTACGCGCCTTCGGCTGGCGGCAGGTGCTTGAGCTTGGAGCGGGCTTCGACGCGGGGACCTCGGCCGGGAGCTTGGCCCAGTACTCGTCAGTCCACACGGTGCAGGTGGCCTGACGCTCTTCCTCCTCCAGTCGCTTGGACTCCGCGATCTGTTCTTCGTCCAGGCCCGCCTTCGCGGCCTCCAGGTCCCCGCCGAAGGGCGGGAGGCCGGCCAGGAAGGCGCGGCGGCCTTCCTGCGCGGCCTCCAGGGCACGCTGATCGCGGGCACAGGGCGGGGCGAGTAGCAGCGGTAGTAGGCGAGTTGGCCGGTGCGGCGATTGCGGCGGATCAGCGGGTGCTGATGGCTGGCCAGGCCGGGGGAGGTGGTCGCGAGTTGGGCCCAGTCGTACCAGCGGTGACCCTTCGCGCCGCGTCCTGCGGACAGCTTCTGCCAGGCCGGGCGTGGGATTCGCTTCGCCAGGTGGTCGGCGCGCTGGAGGCCTGCCGGGGTCGGGACGCGGTGCGTGCGGGAGACCGCCGGCACGTAGCCGAGCTGCCGCCGCTCCAGGGCGGCACGCAGGTGGGGGTTGTCGCCGTAGACCTCGTCTCCGGCCGCCCACGCGGCCGGTGCTCCCGCGTCCAGGGCTCGCTCGATCATCTGTCGGGCGAGCTGCGGCTTGGTGGCGAGGCCGATCTCGTCGGGGACGGCGGCCTGCCGGCAGCGTTGCGGATCGCTGATCCAGGACGCGGGCAGGTAGAGCGCCCGGTCGATGGCGGCGTGGCCGTGCCGGGAGGTGTAGGTGAGGTAGACGGCGACCTGTGCATTCTCGATCCGCCCGGCGGTGCCGGTGTACTGGCGCTGCACGGGGCGAACGGAACTGTGGGTACGACTGGGGCGGCAGACTGTCAGAGCCGTCATCTAGAGTGCAGCATCCAGTGGGTCGACGACTGGTAAGAGGGTGGGCGATGACCGAGGCGTGGAGCCGACTGCGGGCGATCATGGGAGAGCCGGCATATGTCCCGGCACAAGTTCCATGGGAGCTGGCGCCCGCCGATTTGGGGGTTCAACTGCCCTCGGATTACCGAGCATTCATCGACCTGTATGGCGGGGTGAACCTGAACGGCGAGTGGGGCGTATACACGCCGAGGGAAAAGTCGTTTTTTAAGGGCGAGCCGGGCGGCCTGGCAGGATGGCGCTCCAAGGCCGACATCGATTTCCGTGATCAGGTCGAAGGGGAGGAGCAGTGGTGGGAGCAGCAGGAACCCACCCCGGTGTTCCCAGACCCGGGTGGCTTGCTGCCCTGGGGCTGGAACAGTAACCACCAGCAATGCTGCTGGCTGACAACCGACCCGGATCCTGAGCAGTGGACGGTGGTCGTGTTCTACGACGACCGACTCGACCACTTCAACGGTGGGTTTGCGGAATTCCTGGCAACCGTGCTGACCGGCGGTTACGCCAGCGAGGACGAGTTGCTGGTACGCGCGGACCCTGACGTGTGGGGGCCTCAGCCGGCCCGACCTCTTTGGTCGCCCGGGGATGACTGGGCGGGCAAAAACTGGGGCGCCGAGTGGGGTATCGATGGATTTCTTACAGCGCCCGGGTCGACGGAGATGCCCTGGGTTAGGAAGTGAAGATCCGCGCGACCATGTAGTCCGGAGAACGGGCGCGCTCGGCTGGCATGACGTTTCTTATGGGCGAGTGCAGTTGCCGAGTTCGACTCCGCGCTTCTTGAAATACTCCTCGAATCCTTGAGGCGCCGGAGGGCGCGACGGGCCTGGAGGTGGACGGAGGGGCAGATCTCGCGAACTCGCCCGCACATCGGTGGGGACGGTTCGGCTCAGTGTGACCAGTAGGTGTCCTCGGTGTCCGGTCTCAGGGGTGACAGCGGGCGGGCGTATTCCGGAGCGTATGCAACGTCGACGCCGCTGACGGACATCGTGAGAGTGATCATCCCGTCCGGCTGCGGGGAGAGCGCGACCCACACACCGATCCCCTCTGAGGTCCCAGCGCTGAGAATGTCCGGGCCCGCGTCCGGACTGCTCGGGGTCCAAACCGGTGGGGGGCGAACACCACCCCGATCGGCCCGTACTTCTGGTCATCGCCGACGACGATGCCGGAGAAGGTGAAGTGGAAGACCAGTAGCATGCCCATCCAGAATGCGCCGGTGGCGACCGCGCACGGCACCAGCCTGCGCCAGGCGACCCTCCTGGCCAGCAGGAACCACATCGTGAACCACCAGAAGGCCATGATCGCCGGAACGTTGACGATCCACCACAGCACCGTCAGGCTGGCGTGGAACCCGCGCCCCGCCGCGGTGCCCAGGGCGATCCAGCCCACGAGCAGGGCCAGCCACACCAGCGCGCGCAGCCTGTCCCAGGCGTGCTTGGGCAGCTGGAACACCCGTTGGTACAGCTGCTGGATCGAGCCGGCGGTCGCGAGGCCGCCCATGATGAAGAAGACCCACGACAGGCCGGTGATGGTCGCGGAGGTGGTTGAGGAGGGGGCGAGCAGGTGGTGCGACATCGTCGGCTGCCTGCTGGTTCAGGCCCAGTCGCAACGCCAGGGCCGACACCGCAGACCGCCCGGCCAGGGCGGACGCGATGAGCAGGAAGGGGACGGCGCACAGCAGGAGCGTGGCGGCCAGCTGAATCGCCTGGCTGAGGAAATCCAGCGCATTCAGTTGACGCCACAGGTACTCGGCCCAGGACCCGGAGTACTTCGCCTTGCCCCACTCGGCCACCCGCCGGGCCCGCCCCACGCTCGCCCGCTCAGCGGCCTTCCCGCCCGGCCGCCCGCTCCCCGCCGCGCCCGGCGGCTGCGCCGCGTGCTCGTCTCCTGGCTCGCCCGGGGTGTTGTCCGTCTCCCCCATAGTGTGTCCTCCCAGCTGATCACCTGGACCGGTGATCAGCTGGGACCGTGCCCGCGGCCCGCGGCCCGCGGCACACGTGCACGGCGTCGCGACGCAGCTGTCACGCGGCGGCGCCCTGGCTGTATCACGGTCAGAAGTCGCCCATTCCCCACTGCAGGTGATGGCATGATTACTCTGAGTAACTGTGCGCGTCGCCGTAACACCCGCCCCGGAGCGGGAGGGCCATGACACACTCCGCGGCAGGAAGGCGCCCCCGCATGGCCTCGCCACGGCCGCAGCTCGAAGCCGTGCCCGGACCCCGGTGAACCTTCCCGGCTGTCGCGTACCGGGTTGGCACAGGTCGACCTGGACCAGGGCCTGCTCCACTCAGTTGCAGGACCAGCCTCGAAACACGGGATCGGCGAGTCTGGAACGGGGCCTGGTGACGAAGTCGACCAGGCGGGTGCCAATCAGCCGGGGCCCTGCGGGTCGCTTCGCGACCATCCCGGTCGAACCGGAGAATGCGGACCGGGAACGGCGCACCCGACAACCGGCGGCAAGCGAGGACGGCCCATGGCCCATGCGAGCAGACCAGGAGGACAGCCCGTTCACAGCGGGAAGGCCACGGCCTGGCTGTCGAAGGTGTTCGAGCTCAACCCCGCGGGACTGAACTGGCCACGAGCGGTGATGTTCCTGGACGTCGCACTGGTGCCGCTGATCGTCTTCTGGGCGATCGGGCACGAGCAGTACCTCCTCAGCGCACTCTTCGGCCTGCTGTTCGCGATGCTGGACGACCCGGGAGGCGGCTACACCAACCGCGCCTCCCACATCGCCCTCTTCGCGCTCATCGGCGCCGGGGTGACCGCGCTGGGGTTCGGCATCGGCGCGGACGCCTGGGGCTGGCTGATACTCGCGGCCTTCGCGATCACCCTGGTGGCCGGCCTGGCGGCCACGTTCGGGGTGCGCAGGTTCGTCACCGCCCTGCTGCTCAACCTCTGGTTCATCGTCACCCTCGGCGTCGCGTCCAGCCTCCACCACTACACCCGCATCACCAGCTACACCTGGGCCCAGACCCTCGCCTGGACCGGCGGGGCGGCCCTGTGGATCGCGGTGACGTTCATTGGATGGCTGATCCACGGACGCCAGGACCGGCCCCAGCCGGTCGCCGAACTCCCCGGCGACACCACACGCAAGAAGATGACCCGGCCGCTGATCATGTTCGCGCTGATCCGCGCCCTGACCATCGCCGGCACCGTCGCACTCGCCTTCGGACTGAACCTCTCCCACGGCTACTGGCTGCCGATCGCGGCCATGGTCGCGATGAAGCCCAGCCTGGAACAGGCCACGCTCGTGGCCGCACAGCGCCTCGCCGGCGCACTGATCGGCGCTGCCGCAGCCGCACTGCTGCTACTCCTGCCCGCCGGCGAACACGGACTCAGGCTCTTCGCAGTCACTCGCGGACTCGAAGTCGTCGCGCTCATCCTGCTGACGCACGGCGCGGCCATCCGCTTCTGGAACTACGCGCTCTACTGCGCGGCCATCGCCGCCGGAGTACTCATCCTGGTGGACCTCCCGCAACCCTCCGACTACGCCGCCGAGGGCTACCGGATGCTGTGGACCGTGTGCGGCGTGGGAGTCGGCCTGCTCGTCATGCTGCTCGCGGGCCTGCTCGCCAAGCGCAATGCCAAAGCGCCCCCGCAACCAGCCTGACCGCCTTGGCACTTGTGAAGGTTGGCTTATTTGTCGTCGGATGTGGCGGTTTTCTGTCTTGGGGTGTGGAGGTGTTTCTGTTGCTCGGTAGCGGTGGTGGCTGGTCGTGCGTCAGTTTCGTGCGGTTTTCGGCGTCATCGGGATGATGTCTTTCCTGGTCAGGTTGGTGCGGTTTCCTTAGCTTGTTGTTTTACCTCCAGTGATCATCTTCTGTCGCGTTCGGACTCTCGCCTACCTGTTCGCTACTGGTTGGTGACCAGGGCGAGTCCGACGTCGTAGGTGGGGGCTCGGTGGCGGTTGGGCCGGCCAGGTGGGCGCCCGGGTCCGGGTCGGGAGGGTCTCGCAACAGCGGCTGGGCATGGCAGGGTCGTGCGGATGTTGCGGAACCCTCGGCGGACCCGGGCGGGGGTGAGGCGTTCAGCGGGCTGGGGTCGCTCCCAGGGTCGGCGAAGATCGGCGGACAGGGCTCTGGCGAGGCGGAGCCGGGTGTGGGCGGCCAGGACCAGGTGGGTCCAGCGGTCGGCCGCGGCGGGTTCGCGTAGGCGGGGACGGGTCCAGCCCAGGGCCTGCTTGAGGAAGTGGAAGGTGTGCTCCAGGTCGAAGCGCCGCAGGAACGCGTGCCAGGCGGTGTCGGCGTCCGTGACGGAGGGTGTGGGATCGGAGAACCACAGCCAGACCGGCTTCGGGGTGCCACCGGAGGGCAGGTGGTCGACGTCAAGGCGGATCAAAGTCCCCTCGATGGTGGGGAGTTGGACCTGATGGTCGCTCCAGGCGGAGCGTCGCCACACGCGCGGGTGCAGACGGTGCCAGACGCGGACGCGGGCGGTGCCGTAGCGGCGAGTGGTGTGCTCGCTGTCGCTGTCGGGGTCGCGCCAGGTCGCGGGGTCGGCCAGTGCGAACCGGGCTCCGTGACTGCGAGGTTTGCCGCCTTTGGGGCCCACTCGGTAGTCGTCGGGCACGGGGTTGAAGAAGACCCGGTCGGAGCGCATCCGCACCACGATCTGGACGGGCAGGTCCCGCAGCAGGTAGGCCAGGCGCGGGCCGTCGTAGCCCGCGTCCGCCACGACCGGCACCGGCGGGTCGCCGGTCTTCCAGTGCCCGGCGTTGAGGATGCCGCGCATGACCTCACGCAGTTGGGCGGCGGTGACGGCCGCTGTGTCCGCGCCGGGTTCCAGACGTGTGGCGTCCAGCAGGGCCGTCCACGAGGTCGAGCCCGACTCCAGGGCGGCGACGAAGGAGTAGGGCCATCCGGGCACCATCTCGTGGGTATTCTCGCGCCGGCCGTAGGTGTGGCAGAAGGAACGGCCGTCGCTGGTGTTGGCGTCCGGCCGCAGCCAGGCAGACACGTCGACGGCGAGCACGATCCGTCCACCCGGGCCGCGAGGCATGCTTCGGGCCGCGATCGCACATCGCAGGCGGTCGGCGTCGAGGTCTCCCCGGTTCAAAGCGGCGTAGAGGGAGGCGTGCGAGCGCCGGTGCTCGGGCGCCAGGGCCAGCTCGACCAGGGCGCGGACCGGACCGTCAGCGCATAGCAGGGCATCCGACAGCTCGAACAGTGCGTCCGCGCGGCGGGGCATCGCGGCATACAAGTCCATTCGAAAGGAGGACAGTTCAGAGATTGCCTGCTGGTGAACGGCTTCAGGGACCACAATCGACACCGACGGCCTCCGGCTCTGTTGTGCGACTCGACATCACACAGCGTGAGACGGAGGTCGTCGCCTTGTCCGGCAGATCCCCATGTGGGTGACCAGCTCGAACAACCTCGAGTCGATCACCGAAGGTAAAACGACAAGCTTAGTGGTTGTTGTCGTTCCGATCTTGAGGGCTGTCGGTCGAACGGGAGTCTCGATCGGGTGACTGCGGCGGCTTCCGCGCATGAAAGCAGGGCCTCTTGGTAGCTCGAAGGGTGTCTACGCCAACAAGCTTTCCAGGAGGCCCTGTTGTCGCATTTCTACGGCATCGCAGAGGCGGGGTCCACTTCGGTCACTCTTGCGTGTGACTGCTTGGCTCACAGGTTCGGGAACGCCAGCGATCGCGGGGTGCGCGAGCGCCGCTATCCGACGGACCTGTCGGACGCCGAGTGGGCGGTGGTCCGGTCGCTGCTGCCGGTGCCGGGCTGGCTGCGGGGTCGGGGAGGCCAGCCGGAGGCCTATTGCCACCGGGCGATGCCGGACGCGATCCGCTACCTCGTCGACAACGGCACGAAGTGGCGGGCCATGCCGGCCGACTTCCCGCCGTGGGACCGGGTCTACGCGTTCTTCCGCCGCTGGTGCGACCACGGGCTGGTCCGCGAGTTCCACGACCGGCTCCGCCGCCGGGTTCGCGAGAAGGCCGGGCGGGATCCTGAGCCGAGCGCGGGCGTGATCGACTCCCAGTCGGTCAAGGCGGACGCGGTCGCCGGATCCGACAGCCGCGGCTTCGACGGCGGCAAGCTGATCAACGGCCGCAAGCGGCACGTCGTGGTCGACACCCTCGGCCTGCTGCTCGCGGTGATGGTCACCGCCGCGGATGCCCGCGACCGTGCCGCCGCCCAGGTCCTGGTCACCCGGGTCGCCGCCGTACACCACCTGCTGGCCCTGGTCTGGGCCGACGGCGGCTACACCGGCAGCCTCGTCGAGTACTGCCTCACCGGCCTTGCCCTGGTCCTCGCGATCGTCAAACGCAGCGACGACATGCGCGGCTTCGTCGTCCTGCCCAAGCGTTGGATCGTCGAGCGGTTCTTCGCCCACTTGATGCAAAGCCGCCGCCTGGTGCGCGACTTCGAGCGATCCACCAGCAGTGCCGAGACGATGGTCCACTGGTCGATGACGCTCCTCATGACCCGCCGCCTTGCCCGGTCACGCCCTTCGCGAGCGTGAACCGGCCGGGCGACGACTCGACCAGCCAGCCGCGCGCTGTCAGCCGCTTCGCCTTCGAGCGCAGTGCTTCCACCTTCCCCGGCACGGGGTCCAGGCCGAAGCGGACGGCCATCTCCTGGCACGTCAGCGGACCCTGCCCAAGCCGGTTCCGGTCCGCAAGGGCCTGCAGGACGCGCTGGTAGTCCACCGACAGCGCCGACCAGGCCAGTCCCGCATGCCACACGGGCACCACGGACTTTGGCTTCGCCGCGGCCGTCGGTTCAGGTCGCAGCGGTTGTCCACCGGGGGCCGGCAGACCCTCGGAGGTATCGGGGTCGACGACGGCGCCGTCCGGGGCCAGCACCTCGCCGACGCGAGAGCGGGCGATGACCCACTCGTTCCACTCCTGCTCGGCTACGGCCAGCTCCGCCTGGATGCGGTCGGCTTCCTCACGCAGTTCGTCCACACGGCGGCGAGCGGTGAGCTCCCGCTGTTCCAGCAGCCCCACGACCGACGGCATCCCCGACCTCCACCACAGCGACGGCACGACACGTCACCACTGCCACGGGACCGCCGACCCTATGTCTGACCAGCTGAAACACAGCCATCAAGCCCGGAAAGACAACAACCACTAACCGGCAGGTCTGGCACAGACCGGGCGCCCCGTCGTAGCAGGAGCAGGCCGAGCAGTCGATGCACTGCGTACAAGGGTGAACGGCAGGCACGGCACCGGCTGGCCCGGTGGCAAGGGCGGCGTCGACCCGCTCGCGGCGCAGCACTTCCTGGAGTCGGTCCTCCTCGAATTCGCCGCGGCAGTGGCTGCCGTCGACGCATCCCTTGAAGTGGGGCTCGTACCACGAGTCCACGGGCGACGCGACGAACACCTTCACCAGCCCGGTGATGGCGACGACGCTGGAGGCCGCCACCGCGGGCTCGTAAGGGGACGGACGGAAAGACGTCTGCGGGCCCGGACCGTTTGTGGGGACGGTTCGGGCCCGCGGCATGGCTCCCGCGAAGAGCCCGGGTCCGTCACCAGGGCTCCGCGCGCCGGCGGTCCTGCTACTGACCCGCGTTCCGCTCCCGTGTCTTGCGCTGCATCTCGTCCAGCATGGCCATGGTCTCGGGGTGGATCGGGGCCTTGCTCTCCCCCTCCTCGACATCCTGCGGATTCTGCCGTGCTGCAGGAAGCAGTTCGTCGTAGCGAGGGTCCCCCGGCTCGAACTTGTGCCACCCGTCGTAGAAGAATCCCTCCGGGGCCTTCCCGCCGTACCGCTGCCAGATCGTGACGCCATTGGCGTCGAGCATCGGATTACCGGTGACGTGGTAGCTCTCAGAATCAGAATGCTCGCTCAAAGTACTCCTCCAGAATCTGCGCCGCCTCGCGGTCGCCATACGTGAACTTGTCAAGTGTCCCGGCAGTCCAGTGGTTGAACGCCTCGGCGAAGTACTCGTGCGGCTGGCGGGTGTACGCATCCAAACGCGGATTGTCGCCGATCCGCTCCAGGACCTGCTGTCGCACATGCAGCCACTCCGGCTGGCGACTCAGATTGCCGTAGACGTCATCGACCGCGTGCCCGAACTCATGGACCGCAACACTACTGGGCGTCTCGGCAATGGAATTGACCAGGAGTCTACGCTGGCCGGGCACGTACATACCAGGTATGAATTCTGCCGGCGAAGTGCCTCCTACCGGGTTCACGCCGGCGAGATGGTAGCCACCCGGGAGCTGCGTGATGGGCCTGGGGCCGATGCTGACCCCCCCACCCGGCACCTCTTTCAGATGGTCCCAGACCTTTCTGAAGATCTCGGGCGGCACGCGTGCCAGCTCAGTTTTGACCTTCGCGACACTCGGGTGGTCTTCAACGTACTCAAGCGGCAACTTCCCGGGCATCGGCAGCTCGGCAGGTTTGGCATGCCTCGGGCCGCGTGGAGCGTTGTCGCCGGGACGTCCGCGTGGTCCTGCCGCACCGCCGGCCGCGCCGACGACGACGTCGAGGGGCATGACCGGGCCGGTCTTGAACTCGGCGTCGTAGCCGACGCTGAGGCCAGCGCCGGTGACCATGCGGCCGGGAAGGGTGTCGGCGGCGTTGGCAACCTTGGCGAGGCCGGCGAGCACGACCGAGGCGCTCTCCGCACGTTCGGCGGCGTTGACGACGACGCGTCCGCCGGCGCCGAGGCCGCCGCCGGCCGCACCCATGATCTCGCCGGTCTCGGCGGAGTCGACGGCCTCGGTGAGGCTGTAGCCGCCGTCGTCGAAGAACTCGACCCGGATCGGCTGGGCGACGGCGAGGTCCACGGTGATGGCCTCGACCGCACCGAAGACCGCTCCCACCAAAACGGTGGCGGCGATGGTGGCGACGACCTCGGAGACCGCGACGCCGACTGATGCGGCCGTGGCGACGATGCCCGCGGCGGTGACGGCGGCGACGTCCGCCGAGATGCTGAAAGTGACGAAGGCCAGGGCGGTACCGACGGCCAGCGTGCCGCCGACGATTGCGGCCTCCTCCTCCAGCTTCTTGATCGCCTTGTCGACCTCGTGAGCGAAGTCGCGCAGCGCCTTGGCCAGGCTGCGGCACGCCTCCGCGGTGTCGGGCAGCCAACCCTTGCCCTTGCCCGCACTGTCCTTGCCGCCGTAGTACCGGCCCCAGAACGCGCCGAAGGCGTCGATCGCGGGGCCGTGGTTGTTGGCCACGATGGAGGCCGAGGCCTGGTTGGTCGGGGCGGTGACGTTGTCGATGGCGGTCGCCATCGCCTCCCACGCGTCGGCAACCTTGCGCAGCTTGTCGGGATCAGCATCGGGCCACCACATGCCGGTGACCTTCTGGACGGCCTTCGCGACCGTGGACTCACCCACAGACCGGCCCTCCGCCGGGGACGGAGCGGATCACGACAGGTTGCTCTTCGCGTGGTTGTCGGCTCCGGCATGGTTGTCGGCATGGGTGTGCAACCCCTCGCCGATGCTGCCGAGCCCCTGGACCAGGACGTCCAGCGCGGAGAGCACCTTGTCGTGCGGACCGTTGTAGGCCGCCGCGAACTCGTTGCCCTGCTTGTCACCGCCCCACGGACTTCCGGCCTCGGCAAGGCTGCGCCTGAGCGTGTCCAGCGCTGTCTTCAGGGCCTTGCTCTGGTTCTCGAAGGTCGGCGCGGCGTCCTTCAGCTCCCCCGGCCGGATCTTGAACTCCGGCCCGCCCGCTTTCGCCCCGTCATCCGTCATGGTGCCCCCGCACTGTCCGTCGGCCATTCTGGTGGTCAGACTGAGCAACGAACTGGCGGGGTTTCAGTTGTGATGCGTGACGTCAGTCACGTTCGCGACGGCACCGCCGACTGGCAGGGACGCGGAGACACCCGCAGGCCCGGACCGCTTGCGGGGGGCGTGTTAGGTTCAGACCGAGCTGAACTCGCCGCCACTACGGCAACCTCTACCTCGCCGACAAGACCGACGGCACCTCCTTCACCGACGTCGACCAGGACATCGTCACCGCCCTGGCCGGCGCGGCCGGCGTCGCCATCGAGAACGCCCGGCTCTACGGCCAGCTGCGCCGCGCGACGGAGGACTTCCAGCGCCGCCTGCTTCCGCCGATGCCCGCCATCGAGGGCCTGGAGCTGCACGCCCGCTACCAGCCGTCCACGCAGGCGCCCAGGATCGGCGGCGACTGGTACGACCTCATCCACCTGCCCGACCGCGTCCCGTGCCTGATGATCGGCGACGTGATGGGCCACAGCATCGAAGCAGCCGCGCTGATGAGCCAGATCAGCAACATGCTGCGCGTGATCGCCTACGACGAGCAGGAGCCGCCCAGCCGCATCCTGCGCCGCCTGGACGAGGTCCTGCACGAGCTGCACGGCGCTCCGATGGCCACCGTCACCGTCGCCCGCCTCGAACCTCACCCCGGCGGGCGGCTGCTGCGCTGGGCCAGTGCCGGTCACCTGCCGCCGCTGGTGGCCACCCCCGGCGGCCGGGCGCTCTACCTGCCCACCGACGCGGGTCCGCCGCTCGGTGTGAAGCCCGAGCTGCACCGCACCGACCACGAGGGTTCGTGTTCGGCCTGTCCCGGTGGCCGCCACCTGCGTCTCCGGGCGCCGACAGCCGGCGGTGCAGGCGGGCGGCAGCCGGTCAAGGCCCGGGGCGGTCCGCGCCGGAGGACGGATCCGCCTCGTTGCCTTGTGGGCGCGGCCCGGTGTAGGTGGCCCGGGCCCGCATCCGTAGGGGCTCCTCGCGGTACTCCTCCATCGCGTGGGCCAGCCAGCCCGGGGTGCGGGCCACGGCGAAGACCACCTCGCCGGCCTCCGCCGGCATCCCGGCGGTCAGCGCCATGGCGGCCAGTGCCAGGTCGATGTTGGCCCGCTGCGCCGGCCGCCCGGCCGGGCCCGCGGCTGCCTCCACCTCGGCGACCGCCGCCACCACGGCTGCGCCACCGTCGAGTTGACGGACCGCGTCGAGCAGCGCGACCGCTCGGGGGTCGCCGTCCGGATAGAGCCGGTGGCCGAGCCCCGGGATCGGTCGGCCGGTGCGCAAGTAGTCGGAGACCACCGGCACGGCGCCGTCGGCCAGCACCTCGGCGAGCATCCGGTGCGCCAGCGGACTGGCCGCGCCGTGCAGCGGGCCGTCGGTGGCGCCGAGCCCGGCGGAGACCACCGCGTACGGATGCGCCCGCGCCGAGGCCGCCAACCGCGCTGCCACGGTGGAGACCGCCAGCTCGTGGTCGATCAGCAGCACCAGGGCCCGGTCCAGGCAGGCCAGCGCCTCCGGCGCGGGAGCGACGGTGGCCAGCCGGCTCCACAACCGCCCGGCCAGCGGGGCGTCGGGCCCGGGGTCGGGCGCGGTGCGCGGCAGCGCCTCCACCATCCCGGCGATCAGGGCCGCGCCGGCGGCCCGGACGGTCTGCTCGCGCAGGTCGAAGCGCAGCGGGTCGAGCGCGGCGGCGACGGCGGCCGAGATCCGGAGCCGGTCGGGCAGCCTGGTCCCGTCGGGCAGCGTGGCGGCGGCACGGGCCAGCGCCTTGGCGGTGGCCGGCGGTACCCGCAGCTCCACCGGGGCTTCGGTGCCCAGCCCCCAGAGCCAGCCGATCGCGGCCTCGAAGCCGTACCGGGCGGACAGTTCGACGGCGTCGCGGCCGCGGTAGTAGAGCCGACCGTCCTCGATCAGGGTCAGCCCGGTCCGAACCCTGACCGGTTCGCTCGCCCACCCCGGTCCACCGCCCGACGGCTCGCCCGCCGCCGGTCGTACCGGGGTGCGACGACCGCGGGCGGCCAGCTCGGCGACCTCCCGGGCGTCGAAGGTGCTGCCCTTGCCCCCCGGAGCCCGCTCGCTGCTGAGCTGCCCGCGGCTGGCGTAGGCGTACACCGTCTCCACCTTCACACCGAGCTGCTCGGCGACCTGCTGGGTGGTCAAGCGTTCGGCCATCGTCCGCCCTCATCCTCCTGTGACGCCTCCGCGTCTTGATGACCCTCAGTATTACACATTGATTTTAATCAACATTGACAACATGGATCAATGATCGGAGAGTGAAGAACGTCGCCGGAAGCACGCAGCCGCAGCCGGAGAGATCCACGAGAAAGGCCACTGCCATGCCGAGCACCACCGAGATCGAGGTCCCCCGCGGCCTCAAGGGCGTCGTGGTCACCGAGACCGAACTCGGCGACGTCCGCGGACTGGAGGGCTTCTACCGCTACCGCCAGTACTCGGCGATCGACCTCGCCGAGCAGCGCACCCTGGAGGACGTCTGGCACCTGATGCTTCTCGGCGAGCTGCCGGCCGCGCCCGGCCGCGCCGCCTTCCTCGCCCGCACCACCCCGCTGCGCCGCCTGCCCGACGCGCTGCGCCCGCTCCTGCCCGCGCTGGCCGCGGGCCCCGCGCACGGCGGCCCGCTCGCCGCCCTGGGCGCCGCGCTCTCGGTCGCCGCCGCCGACCGCGGCGTCCGTCCGCTCTACGACACCCCACCCGAGCTGAGGATCGAGGACGCGCTGTTCGCCACCGCGCTGGTGCCCACCGTCCTGACCGCGCTCCACCGGCTGCAGCAGGGCCAGCAGCCGATAGAACCGCGCGACGACCTCGGCTACGCGGCCAACTACCTCTACATGCTGACCGGCGAGGAGCCCGAGCCTGCCAAGGCCCGGGCGATCGAGCAGTACCTGATCTCCACGGTGGACCACGGCTTCAACGCCTCCACCTTCACCGCCCGGGTGATCGCCTCCACCGGCGCCGACCTCGTCGCCTGCCTGGTCGGCGGTCTCGGCGCGCTCTCCGGGCCACTGCACGGCGGCGCGCCCAGCCGGGCGCTGGACACCCTGGACGCGATCGGCACCCCGGAGCGGATCGACGGCTGGATCCGCGAGCACGTCCTGGCCGGCGACCGAATCATGGGCTTCGGCCACGCCGTCTACCGCACCGAGGACCCCCGCTCCCGCATGCTGCGCGGCGTCGCGGAGTCCTTCGGCGGCGAGCTGGTCGACCTCGCCGTCCAGGTGGAGGCCCGGGTCGAGGCGATCCTGGCCGAGCTGAAGCCGGGCCGCGAACTGCACACCAACGTCGAGTTCTACGCTGGCGTGGTGATGCACCTCTGCGGCCTGCCGAGGGAGATGTTCACCCCCACGTTCGCCGCGGCCCGGGCGATCGGCTGGAGCGCCAACATCCTGGAGCAGGCCGCCGACCCCAAGATCATCCGCCCGGCCGCCCGCTACACCGGCCCCACGGCCCCGCAACCACTGCCGACGGCCTGAACGGTGCAGGGGGCATTCGGTCTGTGAGGCCTGTGCCCGGACGGCGCGGAGGCCGGTGCGGATCGGTCCGCGCCCGGCCTCCGACCCGCTGGCGTCCCTCACACGGTCACACGGTCACACGGTCACACGGTCACACGGTCACGCGGTCAGAACGGTCACGCGGTCACGCGGCCACGGAGACCGTCTCCCTCTGCCACGGCCTGCGCAGGACGACGCGTTCGAGGTCAGCGAGTGCGGCTTCGGCCCGCGTGGGGTCGAAGGGGTGCCACTGCGTCCAGCCGTGCCCGGCGAGAGGCTGGACGGCCTCCCAGCACGCCCTTGTCTTTCCGGTCGACGACGAACCCACCAGCACGAGCATCCCGCTGCGGCCCCCGGCAGCCTCGGCCACCGCCGTGCCCAGCTCCCGGTCATGTCCGCGGGCGACATAGCCCGGCAGCACCCGCGCGGCCACCATTCTCCGCGCCGGCGCGGCCGGTCCCGGCCGGATGCACCTCCAGATCGAGCGGGTCCCACTGCCCGATCGCCTTCCCAGGGCGGCCGCGCGCCCCGGTGGCCTCGACGTCCCCCTCCGGCACGGGCCGGGAATGCAGGTGCACGACCGCGGCCTGGATCAGGTTCCCGTTCACGGTGCCGCCCTCGACCCGGCTGCGGGTGTGAAACCCACCAGGCTCCCCGGACGGAGCGTCAGAGCCAGCCACCAGGCCGCCGGGACCGGCCACCGGCAGAAAGTGCCGCCGCCCGGATGTGCCTGCCCGCCCGTCCTGCTCCTCCTGCGTCATCCACCGCCCCCAGACCGCACCTTGACCGGCATCCATCATCCTCGGCCCCGCACCACGACGACACCGATTCCACCAACCTCCCGGGACCAAGCCATCCGCACCGCGCCCCGAACGGGAAGGCCCGGACGCGGCGCCCCTATCAGTACGCGCCGAGCGCCACCGCCAGGACACCTCCGGAACACGCTGCGCCGCGAGCGCCACCGTCGCACCGAAATCTCTCCGCACCCGGACGTCCGGCCGCACATCCCCGGCACCATCCAGACCCTTAACACCCCCACGGGAAACGGCAAGAACGGCCTACTCTGGGAACCAGAGAACAAATCAGGAGGACGCGATGCGGATGGTGTTCGACCCCGACGAGGCCGAAGGGCTGCGCGCCACCGCCCGCGACGCGGCGCTGGAGGACCCGACCCTGGCCTACGTCCTGCTCGATGTGGCCGACCGCGGTGTCGACCTCAACAGGTGCCGAACCTGGGACGACATCAAGGCCGAACGCGGCCTTGCCGAGGACACCCCGGTCACCGACGGGCAGCGCGTTGCCTGACCGCCCGCCGCGCCGCGCCACCATCCTCTTCCACGAGGTTGCCGAGCGGCAGATCGCCGAGATGGACGACGCCGCTCTCGCCTGCCTCGACCCACACCTGAACACCATCGCGCTGAACCCGAAGACCGCCGGCATCCAGATGCGGCCCGACAGCCCTGTCCGGGACTACGCCAAGGACGGCGTTCGGATCGCCTACGTCTCCACCGTGCTCGGCACGATCGTCCTGGTCGCCTATGTCGAGGTCGACTGAGTCTCTCCTGTCTCCAAGACTCCGGGCCCGGCCGCGAACCCCCGAGCGGCCGGGCCCGGACCGTTCCCGCTGCACGCTCGGCGCCTATCCGTCCGTCATGTCCGCGGTCCCTGGCGGTCACGCCCGCCGTCCTGGACCGCTCTGCCCGCTCGACATGTGTCGCTAGTGTCCTGCGCCAGAAATGGCGCTTGTAAGTGCCTAACTCGTTTCGGTGCTGGGTGGGTTGATCTTGGCGAGATAGTCGGCGAGTGACTTGAGGATCTCGTCGGCGGTCTTCGTCCAAGTGAAGGGCCGTGGGTTCTCGTTCCAGACGGCGATCCACGCCTTGATGTCGTCCTCCAGGGCTTTCACGGAGGTGTGGACGCCGCGCCGGATGAGCTTGTCGGTCAACAGGCCGAACCAGCGCTCGACTTGGTTGTGCCAGGACGAGCCGGTCGGGGTGAAGTGGACATGGAAGCGCGGGTGCCTGGCCAACCACGTTTTGATCTCGGGGGTGTTGTGGGTGGCGTAGTTGTCGCACACCACGTGGACGTCGAGCTCGCGCGGCACGGCCTTGTCTGTCGTGGCCAGGAACTTCTTGAACTCGATGGCCCGGTGGCGGCGGTGGAGTTCGCCGATGACGGTGCCGTCGGCGATGTTGAACGCGGCGAACAGACTCGTAATCCCGTGCCGCAGGTAGTCGTGGGTGCGCCGCTCAGGCATGCCCGGCATCATCGGAAGCACCGGCTGCGACCGGTCCAGCGCCTGGATCTGGCTCTTCTCGTCGACGCAGAGAACCACCGCCTTCTCGGGCGGGTTGTGGTACAGCCCGACGACGTCGACGACCTTCTCCACGAACAGCGGATCGGTGGACAGCTTGAAGGAGTCCTGCAGGTGTGGCTTGAGGTCGAACTTCTTCCAGATCCGCCCGATGGTGGACTTGCTGAGCCCGGTGCGCTTGGCCATGGAGGCCCGCGACCAGTGCGTGTCCTCGCCCGGCGTCGACTCCAGGGTCGCCACGACGACCTCCTCGACCTGATCGAGCAGAATCGACGGTGGCCGGCCCGGGCGGGGCTCATCGGCCAGCCCGTCCAGCCCGTCGGCGATGAACCGGGAGCGCCAACGGTTCACCGTCGCCTGGGCGATGCCGAGTTCGGCGGCGACCTGCTTGTTCGCCCCGCCCTCCGCGCACCGCAGCACGATCTTCGCGCGCAGCGCCAGGAACTGCGCGGTCTTCGCCCGCCTGGCCCAGCGCGTCAACTGAGCGCGCTCGGCCTCAGTGAGCACCAGATCCGGCTTGCTCCGGCCCGGCCGCGGCTCGTCGGCCAGACCGGCCATCCGCTGAGCGGCGAACCGGGAGCGCCACTTACCCGCCGTGGCTGTGGTGATGCCCAAGTCGGCCGCGATCTGGGTGTTTGATGATCCGTCCGCACAGGCCAGGATGATCCGTGCGCGCTCGGCCAGGCGGGACCGCACCGCACCACCCGCCCAACGTGACAACTCGATGCGCTCCTCATCCGAGAGGGCGATCTCGACCGCGCGGGGGCCTCTGTGCGACATGAAAACAGTCTACAGATCTAAGCTCGCTACTTTTGGCGTAGGACACTAGTACTCCAGCCGTAGATCGTGATCAGGCCTTGTGAGATGCTGCCCGGCATGATCGCGAAGCTGCAGTGTGTCGTGTTGGACTGTGCCGATGTTGCTGAGCTGTCCCGGTTCTACCAGTCGCTTCTCGGCGGCGTGGTGAACCAGCCGGATCCTCGGTGGTCGCTCGGCGAAGGCTGGGCGACTCTCCATACTGATGCTGGGTTCGTGCTGGCCTTCCAGCGCGTGGAGAACCATCAGCCGCCGCAATGGCTGGACTCCGCCCGCCCCCAGCAATTCCACCTCGACCTCGGGGTCGAGGACCTGGACCAGGCCCAGGAAGGCGTGCTCAAGCGGGGCGCCACGCTGCTCGACGATGGCGACGGAAAGCGGAGTTGGCGCATATTCGCTGACCCCGCAGGACACCCGTTCTGCCTGGTCCGGGACTGACCGGAGACATCGAACGGGTGCGGCCACCGCTGATCATCGTGAGTTGTGTGGACAAACGAAGATCAGGCGATGGCCGCGTGCGACAGCGTAGTACCTGCCCGGTGGCGGTCGATGTTCGACCAGCTGATGGACCGTATCGGCGGCCGGTTCACGCGGGTCGAACCGCGTCGCCGCGCAACGGCGTTGGTGCTCGGATTGCTGTCGGACCTGCCCCGGAAGAACTGCTGGACTCTGGCCGAGCACGCGGGCAACGCAACCCCGGACGGCATGCAACACCTACTCCACCGCGCGAAATGGGACGCCGACGCGGTCCGCGACGACATACGCGCCTCCGTGGTCGAGCACCTGCACGACACCGAGGCGGTGCTCGTGGTCGACGAGACCGGCGACCTGAAGAAGGGCACGGCGACCGTCGGCGTCCAGCGCCAGTACACCGGCACGGCCGGCCGCATCGAGAACGCCCAGGTCGCCGTCTACCTCGTCTACTCCGCCGCCCGCGGACACGCCGCGATCGACCGCGCCCTGTACGTGTCACGCTCATGGACCGACAACCCGGACCGCTGCCGCAGCGCGGGCATCCCCGACGGCCTGGTCTTCGCCACCAAGCCTCAACTCGCCGCCCGGATGGTCGTCCGGGCCCTGGAGGCGGGAACACCCGCCCGCTGGGTCGCGGGAGACGAGGTCTACGGCGACAACCCCCACCTGCGGACCGCTCTCGAACACCGCCGCACCGGCTACGTCCTGGCCGTCTCCAGCACCCACCCCGTAGTCACGCATGCGGGGAAGTTCCAGGCACGGGCCCTGGCCGCGCGGATCCCGAAGCGGGCCTGGCAGCGGCTGTCGGCCGGAGCAGGTGCGAAGGGCGAGCGGTACTACGACTGGGCACAGATCGACATCCACGGCCCCAGCGATCAGCTCGGCCAGTGGTGCCTTCTTGTGCGCCGCAACCGCCGCACCGGTGAACTCGCCTTCTACCGCTGCTTCTCACCCCGCCCGGTGCCGGTGTCCGAGCTGGTGCGGGTGGCCGGGCGGCGCTGGACGGTGGAGGAGACGTTCCAGGCTGGCAAGGGCCTGACCGGCCTGGACGAGCACCAGGTTCGCCGCTGGACCTCGTGGCACCGCTGGGTCACCCTCGCCATGCTCGCCCACGCCTTCCTCGCCGTCACCGCAGCCACCGAACGCCGCGACCGGCCCGCCCCCGACGGCCTGATCCCCCTGACCGGTAACGAAATCCAGCACCTGTTCGCGGCCCTGATCAGCCCAGTCCACGACCTCGCGCACCGACTGCGCTGGTCACACTGGCGACGCCGGCACCAAGCCCGCGCCCGCCAGTGTCATTACCGACAGCAAGCGACCTCCAGCCATGAAGATCACGATCCACGGCTGGAGTACTAGGCCGACAACCCGATGAACAGCCACGCCCAGCGCTGCTCACCGCCGGCCCTGACCTCATGGCTCCATTGATGAACAAAGAACCATCCGGAGAAATCCCCTCAACGCGCCCCGGGAGAAACTCCACAGCGTGAATTCCGCCCGAATTCAAAAACCACGAACCGGGACCCCAGGGCTTCGGCGTAGTCGGATGGCGTCCGGTTTGTGATCACCAGAGGGCCGAGGAGTGCAGCTCTGACAGCCGAACGCGGGGCGGAGAGTCCGGTCAGCCGTAGAGCGGTTGGGCGACTGAGACAGTGACCCGGTCGCCGAAGCGGCCGCGCAGGTCTGCCTGGGCGCTGGCCAGATTTCCGCTGACGCCGACCTCCACCACGCCGCGGGTGAAGCTCACCTCCGATCCGTCGCCCACCATGACGATGCTGTAGTCGCTCGTGTGCCCTATCAGTGCCGCGACCCGGTTGCGGGTGGCGGCCAGCTCGTTGATCGAGCGCGGCGCGTCGCGCAGGTCCACGCGCACGCCCAGACCCAGGTGGGCGAGGGCGGCGTCGAAGCCGCCACCGCCCGGCTTCCGGTAGACGATGACGCGACCGTCCGGAACGTCCACCATCAGGCCCGTGAAGACATCCTGGTAGGAGCCGCCGAGGCGTGAGACCGCGTCCGCGGCCGTGTCCAGCTGCTGCTGGTCCGGTCGGCCCGAGCTCGGCGGAGGGCTTGCGGCGACGGCGGACGCGGCGGCACTCGTCGGCACGGGAGCGGACGGCACGACATTGGTCTGTCCAGCGCAGGCTGCGCAAGCCAGCAGAGCGGTCAAGGCCAGGGTGACAGCGGTCAGGTGTATCGGCGTTGGGGTACGGGGCATCGATCCAGCCTCACTTCATCGGCGACGGCTGGTGATCGTACGCGGGCGCGAAGCGGCGTGCGTAAGGAAGGCAGGCACGGCTTCCAAGATCATGGAGTTCTCTACGCCCCGTGACCCGAGTGGAAGACCGTGCCTGCCGACGCATCATCCCCGATTCCGACTGCCCTTGACCAGCTCCGCGAGCAGCCCGAGGCGGCTGCTGGGGAGGTGCCTGGTCTGCTGGAGCGGCTGGCCCAGGTGCCGGACCCCCGTGATCCGCGTGGAGTGCGGCACGCGCTGGCCGTGGTCCTCGCCCTGACAGCGTGCGCGGTGCTGGCCGGGGCGACCTCGCTGCTGGCGGTCGGTGAGTGGATCGCGGACGTCCCGCCGCAGGTGCTGGAGCGGCTCGGAGTGCGCCCCGATCGGTACTGCCCAGGCGGCTGGTGCCGGCCGAGGCGACGGTCCGTCGGCTGCTCGCGCGTA
Source organism: Kitasatospora sp. NPDC048545 (assembly GCF_040651155.1). Lineage (NCBI taxonomy): Bacteria > Bacillati > Actinomycetota > Actinomycetes > Kitasatosporales > Streptomycetaceae > Kitasatospora > Kitasatospora sp. NPDC048545. The sequence continues at coordinate 16,377 of NZ_JBEZIQ010000079.1, read as the reverse complement.
TCGACGGCGACGCCCTGGACCAGGCGGTGGGTGGGTGGCTGGCCGACCGCCGGCCCGAGGGCTCCGGACTGCGCGGACTGTCCGTGGACGGCAAGAGCCTGCGCGGCGCGGCGAAGGCCCGCGGGCGGAAGATCCATCTGCTCGCCGCGGTGGAGCACACCACTGGATTGGTCCTGGCCCAGCTCGACGTCGGTGAGAAGAACGGAGAGACCAGCCGCTTCCAGCCGCTGCTGGACAGCGTCGCCGACCTCGCCGGGATGGTCGTCACCAGCGACGCGCTGCACACCGTGTCGTCACGGACATGTACGCTATGAGTCGCCGCAGGTCAGAGCAGAGCTACGAGCTCCCACGGTCGGTAAAAAGGTGTGGCAAGCCAGGGAATTGGGCGAGTACGCCCCGGCCTGGGGGCCGGGTGAGCGGCACAGCCCGAACTCGCTGTTCGCGGCGGCGATGCAGCAGGGCGACTTCTCGCTTCGGATTCCCGAGCCGGAGCTCTACTACCGGCTGCTTCGCCGGCACTACGTCAAGATCCACCCGCGTCGGGGGGTGAAGATCCTCGGGCTTTGGTATCACGCTCCGGTCCTCGACGAGCCGCGTTACCTGCTGCCGTCGCAGCGCGGCGGTCTGCACGCGGGCAAGTGGGTCGTCTCCAGCGACCGGCGCGACCGACGCACGGTGTTCTTCCAGGACCCCGACGACCACCAGGTCTGGCACACGCTGCGGTGGAACGGGCTGCCGCCCGAGGGTGAGGTCCCCGCGTTCTCCGACAAGACCGCGGCCGACCTGCTCGAGGAGGTCCGGCGGGCCGGGCTGGCGCCGCGCCCGGACGCCGAGCTGCTGCCGGTCCTGCTGGGGCTGCTGGGCTCGGTCACTCCGGTCGCGGCCTGGCCGAGCCAGGCCGGGAAGAAGGACCGGGCCGTCCGCTCGCGCGAGCACACGCGCGCCCAGGTGGCGGCCGCCGACCGGCCGAAGCCCGACGCCGTCCCGGGGCCTGCGGCGATGCCGCAGCCGTGGGAGCGGCACGCCAGGACCGTCCTGGCCGCGGTCGACGCCGATCGCCGCCGCCGGCGCGAGAGCGCGGAACCGGCCGCGCTGACGGCGCCGCCGCTGCTGGAGGAGTCCTTGCGCGGCAACCTGTTCCTCCTTCCCGCCCACGCCCTGGTCGATCGGGACGACGACGAACCCCTGGAGAACACGTGACGGCATCCGGATCAGGCGGTCCGCAGGACCAGTGGCCGCCGCGGGAACGGCTCGCCGAGCTCGTGCTGCGGCCCACGCTGCACCGCGACACCTTCGAGGTCTGGCAGCACTACCGGCGCACCCGCGGCCAGTTGCTGCCACCGCCGCGAGTGACCCCGAAGCAGTGGGCGGTGCTGCCCGCCGACCGCCGGTTCGACTACGACATGTTCCGCCGGCTGACGAACGTGAACATGCCGCTGCAGCAGACCCCGATGGCGGCGAAGGTGACGGCCACTACGGCAAGACCGCCACGGTCAGCGCGGTCTGCGCGGCGTTCGAGGACTCCTGGCTGCAGCTGCACGACTTCCTCAACCCGGCCGCCGTTCTCGGCACCGCCGACCTTCACGCGCCGGTCGTCTATGTCTCCACCCCGGTCACCGCCACCCCGAAGAGCACCTGCCAGGCGATCCTGCAGTTCTTCCGGGCCGACATGCGCGCCTCGGCGACGCTGCCCCGCCTGGTCCAGCTGGTCGCCGACACGCTGCGGGACCACGGGGTCCGCGCGCTGGTGCTGGACGACATCAGCCGGCTACGGATGCACCGCGCCGACGACCAGGACGTGCTCGACCTGATCCGCGCGTTCATGAGCCTGGGCGTCACCTTGATCCTGACCGGGGTGAACATCCCCGGCACCGGGTTGCTGCGCGAGGCGAAGTGGAGCGCGAGGCAGCAGCAGTGGGTGCTGCCCTCGCTGGAGTCCACCCGCGTCAACGGCCTGGAGCCCACCCAGACCGAGCACCGCTTCGAGCTGGTCGAGATGGACCGTTTCCGCTACACCACCAGCGAGCAGATCAGCGCGTTCCTGCAGCACCTGCGCGGCATCGAGGTCCACCTGCGGCTGCTGAACGCCAAGCCGGGCATGCTGACCGAGGGCACGATGCCGGAGTATCTGATGCGCCGCACGAACTGCGTCGTCGGGCTCCTTGGCCGTCTCATCGAGGACGGCTGCCAGGAAGCCATGGACAGCGGCCGCGAAGTGCTCGACGAAGCCACGTTGGACGAGATCGTGATCCGCCGCGACGACCCGCAGCTGGCCCCGGAAGAGGTCGCCCCCACACCGCCGGCCACCGCTGGGCGGACACCTGCTCGCCGGCGCCGCGGTCGCAACACCGTCTTCGACGACCACGGCCCCGCCTCGGCGGCCGGTTCGGCAGGTTGACATGCCCGTTCCTGAGCACCGCATGGCCAGGTGCTTGGTTCCGCTGCCGGACGAGTCGCTGCCCGGCTTCGCGCTCCGCCTCGGTCACCGTCTCCACCTGCCCCCGGGACACATCCTCTGGCGGCTCGGCCTCCTCGGCAGCCAGACCACCTCGACGCTCGCCCCGAGCGGCCGCCTGTTCTTCATCGACCCGGTCAAGCGCGAGCGGCTCGCCCGGATCATCGGGACCGCCCCGCAGACCGTCGACCAGCTGACCCTGCATCCACTGGCCAGCCGGTTCCCGCCGGTGGCCCACGCGCTGGGCCTGCCCCGTCCTGCGGGCGAGTTGCCCAAGCCCCGCCAGATCGCCCCGCCTTGGATCCTGTCCTCGTTCAGCCGCTACTGCCCCCATTGCCTGGCCGGGGACGGCTCGGCCGTCCAGCAACGGCACGGCGGCCCCTGGCGCCGCCGCTGGCGGCTGGCCACCAGCTTCGCCTGCGTCCGACACCGCGTGTTTTTGGGACACGAGTGCCCCGGCTGCCACCGGCCGTCCGGCCTCACGCTCAGCGGGGGCTGGCCCGGTTCCCTCCTCCTGATCGGCAACCCCGGGCTGGAAGGCCTCCACCCGGCCGCCTGCCGCAGCGACGCCAAGGTCGGACGGCCCGGTGTGATCTGCGGCCACCGACTCGACCAGCCCGCCAACGCGCCCATGCGGCCCCTGCCCCAGAACCTCGCGGATCTGCAGTCCCGCATCGACCACCTCTTCGACGAGGAAACCGCACCGGAGGACGCCTTCGCGGCCTTCGCCGACCTCCAGACGATCACCGCACTCGTCCTCGCGACCTGGCCCGCGATGGCGGACATGGTCACCACGGACCAGAAAGCCGCCGTCGACGAGCACCTGGCCGCCCAGGAGAAGCGGCTGCCCGGCTTCACCGCCCAGAGCGCGCCGCGCGACGACGGTGTCTTCTGGACCTACCTGCCGCGCTCATCCATCGGCGCCGCCGCAGTCCTGTCCGTCGCCGACCGATTTCTGAGCCTTCCCGATGGGGAACTCGGGCAAGAACTCGGACGGCTCGCCCCCCGATGTCCCGAACGCGACAACAAGCGGTGGGGAGCCACCTGGAAGCTCCTGGACAAGGACACCACACTCGCCCGCCGCGCAGTCGTCCAGCAATCCCTGCGCAAGCGCCCCCGCCCGCGCACCCCCTCCACAGCCTGGTCCCGTCGCCAGATCATCCCCTCGCTCCTCGCACTCAAGATCGAACGCCGCCACGGTTTCGCCCCCGAGAACATCCCCCAGGAACTACCCGACCAGTGGTTCCGGATCTTCTGGACGGATGCGGACTGCCCCTTCCCACCCCATTCGCGCAGGTTCCGGCGCACGGCCGCGATCCTTCTCGTCCAGGCCGCCGAAGACATGAACGCTCAACAGGCAGCCGAGTATCTCGGCTTCCCACCCGGCACCGACTTGCTGACCGCCCCGGCTCAGCAGCCGGCGCCCGCCGACTCTGGCGAACGCACGGACGAACTTCGCGAAAGCCTCTACCGGCTCGCCGACCACCTCGCCGCCATCCCTGCGGCCGACCACGTCGACTACCGGCGTCGCCGTCGGCAACACGAGTCCTGGCACCTCGGTGACAACGCGTTCGCCGGGCTCGTCAACCGCTTCGTCGCGGTCAACAAGCGGAAGCCAGCAGCCCCGGCAGACCAACTGCACGAGGCTCTCTCGGCACTCATCTGGTCACAGGTCACAGGCAGCGAGCCCTGCCTCGCCCCCTGCTTCCGCCCGCCCATCGCAGCACCGGGCCGAAGCACCACCAGAGCCGATCCGGCCATCCACCTCGCCAACCGGCTCAGACGAGACAAGCCCCGCTCGCCCTACTCGGTTCTCCTGCCGCTGCTGGCCGACCACGCCGCCGACCTACTCGCACAGCCGAATCCGTGACCCGTCTCAACAAAGTCGAACGTAGTGCTACGAGCGACCGGTTCTACTCGGTCCGCAGCGCGGTGGCGGTCCGGGAGCGCGCCGCCCAGCCAGCCGGCAGCAGTGCCCCGAGCAGGGCGATCGCGATCCCGCCGGCCAGCAGCGGGAGCAGTACCCCGGGGGTGTAGACGTCGGTCACGCTCGACGGCATGTTCCTGCCGAGCGCGCTGACCATCTGGGACAGCGTCGCCTTCTCCACCGCCATCCCGATCGGGACCCCGATCAGCCCGGCGACCAGGCCGGTGAGGCTCACCGAGGTCAGCACCATCGCGATGGTCTGCTTGGGCGTCATCCCGAGGGCCTTGAAGATCCCCAGGTCGTGGATCCGCTCCCGGGTGTCCTGCACCACGGTGTTCAGCACGCCGAGCGCGGCGACCGCGATCATCATCAGTGTGAGGGTGGCTACCAGGGCGCTCATGGTGAGCACCGTGACGTTCGGAAACGTGTTGTTCGGGCTGGCTTCGGCGTGCAGCGGGGTCAGCACTGGGGCGGCGGAGGCGGACCAGTTCGGGCCGCTGACGTTGTCGGCCAGCTTGACGTTGAACTGGGTGATGTACGGCGTCAGACCGGCGGTGGTGAACGTGGCCGAATCGGTCAGCACGCCCCCGCTGCTGCTGCCATCGAAGTCGATGCCGACGATCCGCAACGGCAGTCGCTTGTTGTCCTGCGCCACGGTGACGGTGTCGCCGACCTGCATCCCGGCCGTCGAGGCCAGGTGGTCGTTGATCACGGCTTCACCGGTGTTCTGGTACCAGCGGCCGTGCAGCAGAGCCAGGTTGGTCCAGGACAGGTCGCCGGTGGTGGTGTCCACCTCCGTGTAGTCCCCCGTCGGCGCGCCGATCACGGTCGCGCCGCTGGTGCCCCAGCCGAACGCGGCCTTCGTGCCCGGGATCGAGGCGAGCGCGGCGGCCACCCCGGTGTAGTCCAAGTGGGGGTTGGCGGGGCCGCCGCCGGAGGGGTGGAAGCCGGAGGGCGTGCCGGCGGGCACCACGAGCATCGACCCGGCCTTGAAACCGGAGGTACCCGCGTCCATGTACTTGGTGAACGTGGTCTCCAGCCCCATGGCGAAGGTGACGCTCACCGCGCCGAACAGCACCGCGGCGCCGACCAGCGCGGCCCGGGCCGGTTTGGCGAACGGTTGGGCCAGTCCCAGCGACATCGGCCGGGGCAGCGGCAGCCGACTTGCCAGGCGCTGCGCGCCTTGGCCGCGCTTGGCCTTGGGGGCGCGGCCGACGACCAGGGTTTGCACCGCCGGCATTCGGCCGGCCCTAAGTGCCGGGATGAGCGCGGTGACACCGACGATGACCAGGGTGCCGATCGGCACGACGAGGCTGACCCACACCGGCAGGCTGGTGCCGGCGGCACCGAGATCCTTGCTGGCATCGTTCAGGACCGGAACAGCCAGCAGGTTGCCGAACAGCGTGCCGCCCAGCACGCCGATCACCGCCGGGATCAGGGCTTGTGCGGCGTAGGCGCGGGCCACCTGCCAGGGGGTGAAGCCGAGCGACTTCAGGATCCCGATGCGCCGGATTCCCGAGACCACCGCGCCGCTGACCACGATCGCGATGATCAGCGCCGACAGGAACAGGCCGAGGATGCCGAAGACGACCAGGAACGGCACGTAGGACTTCGCGGTGCCGACGGCCTGCTTCTCCACGGCCAGGTAGGACTGTCCGCTCTCGACCGAGCCGGCCGGCGCGGCGGCGGCGATCGCCTGCCTGTCCGTGGTGAGGTCGGCGTCGGTCCCGGACTTGGCGAACCGGTAGAGCATCTCCTCGTCGGTCTTGGCGCCGGCGGTGGTCAGCCGCGCGAAGCCGTCGGTGGTGAGGAAGCCGGTCGCGGTGTTGGTCAGCGAGTTCGCTTTGCCGACGACCTTGAACGAGGGCTTGCCCGGCAGTGAGTCGAACACCACGGAACCGTCTGGGCAGTTACGGACCCATGAGGCCAGGACGATCTCGTTCGCGGTGGTCGGCCACCTGCCCTGCTCCAGGGCCAGGTGGTCCAGACCGGAGGTGCCGGCCAGGTCGGGTCGGGTGGCGGCGACGACCGGCTCGTTGACGCGACCGGCCAGCGGCATGCCCTGGACGATGTTCGCGGTGCAGTCCGTGCCGAAGCTCGTGTTCAGGGCGGCGGTCACCGGGTACGGCCCGGACGCCTCGGTGACGCCGGCGGCGTGCGCGGTGGCGGCGGCCTGCGCGGCAGTGGCCTTCGAGCCGTCGAACTGGACCGACAGATGCGCGCCGTTCCGGGCCTTGAAGGCGTGCTCGAACGGAGCCTGCACGACGGCCAGCAGACCGAGCGAGAGCACCGAGGAGGTGACGGCCGCGAACGTCGTCAGGGCCATGACGAGGGACTGCACACGACGCCGGCCGACGCCGGAGCGCACGACCTTGCCCAGGGCGCTCATCGGACCGCTCCCGCCGAGCTGTTGGAGGTCGCGTCGCCGGCCGGGTTGACCATGTCCCGGGCCACGGCACCGTCCACCAGCTCGATCGTGCGTTGCGCGGTGTCCGCGGCCAGTTGGATGTCGTGGGTCACCAGCAGGATGGTCTGGCCGTCGGCGTTCAGATCCAGCAGCAGCCGGCGCACGTCCTCGGCCGAGCGCGAGTCCAGCGCGCCGGTCGGCTCGTCGGCCAGCAGCAGCGCCGGACGGTTCATCAGGGCCCTGGCCACCGCCACCCGTTGCCGCTGCCCCCCGGACAGCCGCTGCGGGTAGGCCTTGGCGTGCCGGTCGATACCCAGCGAGGTGAGCAACTCGGTCGCCCGCCGCCTCACCTCGCCCTTGCCCATCCCGGCCAACTGCGCCGGAACCATCACGTTGTCCAGCACCGTCAGGTCGTCGAGCAGGTTGAAGAACTGGAAGATCATGCCGATGGAGGCCCTGCGGTACTTCGCCGAACCGGCCTCGCCGAGCTGGTCGACGCGGGTGCCGTCGACGGTCACGGTGCCACTGGAAGGCTTGTCCAGACCCGCGATCAGGTTCAGCAGCGTGGACTTGCCACTGCCGGAATGGCCGAGGATCGCCACACACTCACCAGCCGCCACGGACAAGCTCACCCCGGCCAGCGCAGGCGGGCCGTCATCGTATTTCTTCGTCGCGTCCTGGAGATCGATCATCGGTTCATTCGTCATGGCCATGAACCTAGGAACGGACCATGATCCAGCGCGTCGGCCGGCGGATGGCACCTCTCGCCAGGTCATCGGCCCGGCGGCGTATCCCGCGTACACCCACGGGGTGACGCGCAGCGCCGACGCCGATCAATACGATCTCCGTATGGAAGAGCTGCTCCGGCGTTTCTCGACATCGGCACCCGTGGCCTGGCTGACGTCGCGGGCCGTGGTGCTGGCCGCCGCCTGCTTCTACGCGCTGATGCTCTTCTGGACGATGCCGCCCAGTCAGGTCCGGCACGGCGGCGGCCCGTTCCGGTTCCCCGACCTCGGGCCCGACCAGATGATCGGTCTCTGCGTCGTGCTCGCCCTTCCGATCCTGCTGGTGCGCCGTCTGCCCGCGGCGGTCTTCGCGGCGGTCCTGGGCGAAGCAGCCCTCGGCAACCTCTTCGGCGCGCGGCCCTGGATCGTGCTCCTCCTGCTCCCGGTCCTGGGTGGGTACCTCGCCGCCCGGCAGCCGACGGCTGCCGCCGTCGGCTCCGTCGCGGTCGTCGCGACCGTGTTCGTCGAGAGCACCCTCGTCTTCCCCAGGGAATCCGTCGGCTACGCGGCCCGGGGGGCCGGGCAGTTCGCGTTCGTGTTCGCGGTCGCGTGGGTCTTCGGCGGGGTGTACCGCAAACGCCGGGAATACCTCGAAGCCCTGGACGAGCAGACCGCGGCCCGCGTCGTCATGGCCGAGCGGCTGCGGATCGCCCGCGAGCTGCACGACAGCGTCGCGCACAGCATCGGGATCATCACGGTGCTGTCGGGAGCGGCGGCGCGGGTCGTGGAGACCAGGCCCGAGCAGACGCGGCAGGCGCTGACCGGCATCGAGACCACCAGCCGGGAGACGCTGCTCGGGCTGCAGCGCATGCTCGGAGCGCTACGCCGCGCCGAGCCCGACGACGCCACGCCGGGGGCCGCTCCGCTGGCGCCGGCCGGCAGCCTGGCCGACGTCCCGCAGCTCGCCGAACGCACGGCCGACGCCGGGGTACGGGTCCAGGTGACCTGGCAGGGCGAGCGGCGTCCGCTGCCGCCGGAGATCGAACTGTCGGCGTTCCGGATCATCCAGGAGTCGGTGACGAACGTGGTGCGGCATTCCAGGGCGCGGACGTGCCGGGTCGAAGTCGGTTACGAGCCGACAGGAGTGACGATCGAGGTGGTGGACGACGGGGACGACGGTCCCGGCGGGCCCGGCCGTCCGAGGCTCTCGGCGGCGGCCGGCGGGAGCGGCTTCGGCCTGCTCGGCATGCGCGAGCGGGTGACGTTGCTGTCCGGCCAGTTCAGCGCCGGCCAGCGTCCGGAGGGCGGATTCCGGGTGGCTGCGAGGCTCCCGGCATGAGCGTGCGGGTACTGCTGGTCGACGACCAGCCGCTGATGCTGCTCGGGCTCGCGATCCTGATCGGCGACACCGACGACCTGGAGGTGGTCGGCCAGGCCGGCGACGGCCGCGAGGCGGTGCGCCTGGTGCGTGAACTGCGGCCGGACGTCGTGGTGATGGACATCCGGATGCCGGACATGGACGGGATCGAGGCGACCCGACAGGCGACCGCCGAGCCGGACCCGCCCAAGGTCCTGGTGCTGACGACCTTCGACCACGACGAGTACGTCTACGGCGCACTGCGCGCCGGGGCCAGCGGATTCCTGCTCAAGAGCATGGCCCTGGACGCGATCCTGGAAGCGATCCGCGTGGTGGCGGCCGGCGACGCGTTGATCGCGCCGAGCGTGACCCGACGGCTGATCGCGGACTTCGCCGGAACGTCCGGCCCCGCGGCCCCCGAACCGGACCCCGAGCCCGCCGCGGACTCGAGTCCCATCGCGGGGATCACCGACCGGGAGCGCGAGGTGCTGGCACTGGTCGGACAGGGACTGTCGAACGCTGAGATAGCCGAGCGGCTGGTGATCAGCGCGGCGACCGCGAAGACCCATGTCGCGCGTCTGTTCGCCAAGCTCGAAGCTCGGGACCGCGTCCACCTCGCAATCATCGCCTTCGAAACCGGACTCGTGCCGCGTAGACGGTAGGGCAGGACGAGAAGAACGATCGAGACCACGAGTTCGCCGCGTTCCAGATGCGGCAGCCACACGTCCAGCACGTTGCCCTTGCGGTTCTCGTTGGACTCGACCAACGAGATGCGCTCGATGGAGTAGTTGGTGCAGGACTCCAGCGTCAGCGCCGCGTTGGTGCACCGGTTCTTGAATGCCTTGCTTGCCCTGTGTTCGTCGGCCACAGCACGAGACTATGGGGAGCGGAACAGTCCACGGCAAGCGTCTCTCAGGAATCTGGTCGACGAGCCAACGCCGACCAAACTTCGCCGAGACGGGTCATTCGTTACCGACGGTCACCATCGCCGGACGCCACCTCGCAAGTTAACGCTCGGAAAGGCTCGCAAACTACAAGTTGAAACCCCTGGTCGCAGACGACGGACTCGCAAACTATCCGTTGAAGTCACACCCGCCGCGGACCGCCACAACCCCGAGCACCGACACCACCACGGACACCGCCACCGCGCAGAACCCGGCCGCCGTTCCCGGGCAACTGCGCCGGGCGCTCGCCGCCGAGCCCACCGCCCACTCGCCGCTCGCCCGCGGCCTGGGCGCCCCGACCGACACCTGGAGCATCGACGGGAGCGACCTGGTGGTGGAGGGCTGGAGCAGCGCTCCCGACCTGTTCGCCGTCCGCGACCCGAACCGCCGGCTGCTGGGCTGGATCGAGGCGCTCGGCGACGGCTGGGGCGCCTACATCCAGGGCCGCCTGATCATCGACGCCACCGACGGCGACCCCTGGCTCTCCACGGACGCGCCCCACGCCGTCGCCCTGCTCCGCGCCGCCCGCAACCAGCAGCTGACCTGACCCGCACCGCCAGCGGCCCGGCGCGGCACTGCCGCCGCCCCTATCGCCAGGGACCCAACGACGACGCCGCCCTGATCGTCGAACGGCTGTGAGCAACCTGTTGTCCGCCCGGTGACCCTCGGCCCCGGCGCGGCCCGCGCCTTCGGCCCCCAGCAGCGCCCCCAGGGCCGCCAGCAACCGCCCTGGAGCCGCCCCGCCGCCGTCCCGGCCCCACCGGCCCGCCCGGGCCCGCACAGCGGCCCGCCGAACAGGCCGCCGACGCCATCGCCGCGCTGCGCCACGTCCGCATCCCGGCCGCCGTCCTGGGGAGCGCGCTCCACCTCGCCCAGGCCCTCCTTGAACAACTCCACGCCGACCCACTCCTCCTGGAGGCCGCCGAGAGCCTCGCCGCCGTCATCCCCCAGTACCTACCTGCACCACCTGTCGCCGCTCAACCTGCTCGGTCCCGTCCTGCTGACAAGCGCGTGATCACAACCTCGGAAAACCCGTGGTCGAGGTGTCGAGTCATCCGTGGTCAGTTTCTGAAGTGTCAATGATCATTTGAGTGTGTTTCACGTTGTGCCAGCTGGCCGTAGGCAGATCTGACAGAGGAAGAGCGAGATGCCCTCATACAGGGTGTCCTAGCTCTAATAGGTGTTCATAGGACCCAGCCGAGGGCGGCCCCGGCGGGTCGACGCCCCGGCTTATGGACACCCGAACGGGTGCCGTGTTGGCCCAAACTGAGGCGCATGCAACGAACACCCACCACCGTCTCCGCCCCGATGCCGGTCCACGACGCCGTGCTGCCGCAGCCGGACACCATCGAGCTGCTGCTCCAGCAGTCCAAGCGCCGAACCGAGACGGTGCCGATACGACGCGCGTTCGTACAGGACACCGAGGACGTGGCGGCCCTGATCCAGAAGCCCGGACCGCTCCACCAGCTGGTCCGCCACGAGAAGGCACTGGACCTCCTCCTGCTCCTCTACATGGTGACCAGCGGCGGCGACTTCGGCGCCGTCGAGCGCGCCGAAACCTGGGGGAGAGCCACCGCCCTGACCTTCGAGACCAACGGCTCCGCCGGCTCGGCGGTCTCCCGCCTGTGGAACCGGCTGGCCGCGCTCAACCTGGTGGCCCGCGGTACGCGCGGCCGACTCGCCAAGGTGACCAAGCTGCGGGAGGACGGCAGCGGCATGCCGTACACGATTCCGTCCGGCGGCGAGAAAGGGCCGCGCAAGGACGTGTACTTCCGCCTCCCCTTCGACTACTGGCGCGACGAGCTGCACAAGCGCCTCGACATGGCGGGCAAGGTCGTGCTGCTGATTGGCATGAGCCTGCGTCAACGGCAGTTCTCGCTGCCGCAGACCGCGACCTTCGCCGGCTACTACGGGATCTCCGAGGCGACGCTCCGCCGGGGCATCGCCACGCTGATCAAGGAGGAGGTGCTCACCAAGACCGGCACCGAGCGCTACCCGACCAACGAGACGGTCACCGGCTGGGGCAAGCGGACCCTGTACGCCTTCAACCCGCCCTACGACCTGAACGTGAACAACAAGGACAAGGCCGCCATGGAGGCGGCCGCGGACGAAACGCCCGGGGCCACCCTCGCAGGCCTCGGACCGTCCCCCTGGCTCGTTCCGCCGAGGCTGCCCGCCCGGTCGGGGCCCGAAGCCGAACCGACCACCCAGACGGAAGGGGGTGAGGAGAAGTGAGCCCGAAGAACCGCTCGCACTGGCTGAACGTCGCCACCATGCGCGGCGCAGTCGTCGCCGCCGTCATCGGCGGAGTGATCACTGGCCTGATGTTCGACGGACTCCACTACCTGATCGGCTGACCCACGGCCTAGGAACCTGGTCAAAAGATCACGTAGTGAAGTCCATCCCACGGCCCCGTCCCGCCAGGGGCGGGGCCGTCACCATCTCCATCATGCAGCAATCCAGGAGCCGCGGCTGGAAGGAAGAGGATGATCGTTTGCCTTTCCTTCCACGCTGTCCATCGGCCGGGTGTAGAACACGACCATGCCTCGATACGACCAACCCCAGCACGAGCAGATGACCGCCGCGGAGATCCATGACTACGCGGACCCCAACGGCTGGAATCAAGCCCTCTCGGCCGTACGCACGGCCGCGGAGCAACGCCACCGTGCAATACGAGACGACGACTCTTGGGCCGCGGCACGGGCCGAGGAGGAGTTCTGGGGACTAGGGCGCGTATCTGGTTGTGATCAAGGAGTGGTCTTGGTGAGGTCTTTGATCCAGATCATCGCGCCGCGGAGGTGGAGGCCTGCGAGGTAGCTTTCCGGGGTCTTGTCATACCGGGTGGCGATGCCTCGCCAGGCCTTCAGCTTGTTGATCAGGCGCTCGACGGTGTTCCGTTCCTTGTAGAGGTCGACGTCGTGGCTGACTGGCCGACCGCCCCGGCGGCCCTTCTTCTTCCGGTTGGCGGCCTGGTCCTTCTTTTCCGGTATCACTGCCTTGATGCCGCGTCTGTGCAGGTAGGCCCGGTTGCCGCGGGACGAGTAGACGTCTTGCTGTATGCCGCGCTTCGAGCGCTTCGACAAGAGCGATGCGTGCGCGGCCCCTGCCGCTTGGGACTCGGCCGCCGTAGCGTGCCGTGGTTCGAGCCGTTCCCAGGGCCACCTCTTGATCAGCCGGAGCCGTGGAGCTCTTCACGAGAGCGAGGAGCCTGAGAACAGCTGGGGCCACGGACGGCTGATGGGGTGGTGCGCCGGCGAGCGCTTCTATTAGGTCGCCGAGTGGTCCTGCCGCGGCTCGACGCCAGCGGACAGCGAAGGATCGAAAAGAGGCGCGCATGCACGTGACCTGCGGAATCGACTGGGCCGAAGACCATCATGACGTGGCGGTGGTCGACTCCGACGCCCGCCTGCTCGGCAAGCTCAGGATCAGTGACGACGCGGTGGGCTTCCAGGACCTGCTGCGTCTGCTCGCCGAGCACGGAGACACTCCCGACGAACCGATCCCGATCGCGATCGAGACCTCGCGCGGGCTCTTGGTGGCTTGCCTGCGGGCCTCCGGTCGCCGGGTCTTCGCGATCAACCCGATGGCCGTGGCCCGCTACCGGGACCGGCACACCGTCTCCCGCAAGAAGTCCGACCACCATGACGCCGTCGTCCTGGCGAACATCCTGCGGACCGACGCCGAGCTCCACCGGCCTCTGCCGGGCGACTCCGACCTGGTCAGGGCGATCGCCGTCCTCGCCAGAGCCCAGCAGGACGCGGTCTGGGACCGCACCCGCGCCCACAACCGCCTGCGCTCGCACCTTCGCGAGTACTACCCGGCGATCCTCGAAGCGTTCGCCGACAAGAGGGAGCGGCTGCTGGCGCGTGAAGCCCGCGCAATCCTGGCGATCGCACCCACACAGGCCGAGGCCGCCAAGCTCACCCGCAGCAAGCTCAAGGCCGCCGTCATGCGGGCCGGCCGCCAGCGCCGGATCGAGGCCGAGACCGAGCGTCTGCTCGAGGTGTTCCGCCGGACCTGGCTCCGTCAGCCGGCACTGGTGGAAACAGCGATGGGGCACCAGACACTCGCCCTGCTCGCGCAGCTCGAAGCGGCCTGCAAGGCCTGCGACGAGCTGGCAAGCGCCACCGAGGAGCTCTTCCTGCAGCATCCCGACGCGGAGATCATCACCAGCTTCCCCGGCCTCGCCGTGCTCACCGGCGCCCGGCTACTCGCCGAGATCGGCGACGACCGCACCCGGTTCAACACGGCCCGGGACCTGAAGGCCTACGCCGGAAGCGCCCCCGTGACACGGGAGTCCGGCAAGAGCCGCCGCGTCAGCCACCGACGGATCAAGAACAGCCGCCTGGCCGCGACCGGCAGGCACTGGGCCTTCGCCGCACTCACCGCCTCACCCGGAGCCCACGACCACTACCACCGCCGACGGGAGACCGGCGACCGCTACTACGCGGCCCTCCGAAACCTGTTCAACCGCATGCTCGGCCAGCTCCGCCACTGCCTGACCAGCCGCCAGAAGTTCGATGAGACGATCGCGTTCACCCCACCGAAACCCTCACCACTCGCCGCAGCTGCTTGACCCCATAGCTGCATGGGGTGTCTTGTCCCCGGCGACCGCGCCGGGACGAGTTCGGGGGCGGCCGACAGGCCCGCAGACCCGGACTTTCTTGAGCACGGGGATGAACTGCGGGCTGTCGGCGGCTTGCCCCGCGGTCAGGACGAAGGCCAGCGGGCGGCACTTCCGGTCGCCAGCGACGTGAATCTTGCTGGTCTGCCCACCCCTCGAGCGTCCGAGCAGGGCCGCTTTCAGCCGGAGCTTGTGCCGACGCCGGATGCGTCGTCGTTCTTCCCGCTCGGGATCGGCTTCGACGTCCTGCCCGTTTCGTCCTTCGAGACCGCCCCCTTTGACCTGGCCTTCTCCTCCTCGGCAGCGGCCTTCTCCAGGGCGGTGACGACGTCCTCGTCAAGGTGCATCCCGGCGGCGTCGTGATGAGCGCGGGCGGTGGTGGAGTCCACGCTGACCAGGGACAAGTCCACCTCACCGCGCTTCGCAGCTTCCGCGATCAGGCCCTCCAGAAGGGCCTCGAAGACACCGGCGTCCCGCCACTGCCGGAAGCGGTTGGAGACGGTCGGCCAGGCGCCGAACTCCTTCGGCATCTCCCGCCACTGCCCGCCCGTCTTGAACCGCCAGATGACCCCCTCGAACTGCTGCCGCAGTCGTTCGGGGTACGGGCCGTACTCGCCGATCGGCAGGTACGGCCCGATGAACTTTCACTCCGCATCCGTCAGTTGCTGTCGTGTCACACAGCCTGATCTACCGGACCAGGCCTCGCCGCGGGGGCGAATCCACAGATTGATCACAACCAGATACGCGCCCTAGTGGAGTTCTTGCGCGAGCGTGACCCGAAGGCGGAGTGGGCAGCGGCAGAGTTCACCCTCATCGGTACCGGCGACGCCAACACCGACCCCGGCCTGGTTGATGTCGTCTCCGCCTACCTCCAGTGGCGCGACGCTGGCTAGAACACCCGCTGCGGGCCTGCGCGAGCGCGGCAGCAGCACCACGGCGACCCGTAGCCACCAAGTCGGCGACGGACGTCAACGCCACGCCGCGCCGCGTCTGTACCCCGGCCGCCATCCTGGAAGCCGCGCTCTCACCCGGACATTGCGGGAGCAGGCTCTCGCTTACTGACATCTGCTCTTTGGGGTGATGGATCTGCCGTTTTACTGACGGACGGTCACCTGTCGGCGTAGACCGTCTCGCATGCGATATGCGGATGGGGGCGGGCTGACGGCGAAGGCACGACAGCGCCGTGAGGCCGTGCGCTTGGAGGCTGCCGCGCTGTTCGGCGAAGGAGTCAAGCCTCCGGAGGTCGCCCGGCAGTTGCGGGTGAGCTGCAAGTCGGTCTACCAGTGGCACCAGGCCTGGAAGCGGGGCGGGGCGGCGGCGCTGGGTTCGCGCGGCCCCCACGGGCAGCGGTGCAAGCTGTCCGTGCGGTGCCAGGAGAAACTGGCCGCCTACCTCGAACAGGGACCGGCCGCCCACGGCTGGGACGAGGACCAGGTGTGGACCGGTGCGCGGGTGGCCACACTGATCGGCCGCAAGTTCCACGTGTCCTACAGCGTCTCGGGCGCCACCCGGCTGATGCGCCGGCTCGGTTTCACGCCGCAGATACCCGCGAGGCGGTCCGCGGAGCGTGACGAGCAGGCCGTTACAGCGTGGAAGGAGGCGACTTGGGCGGAGGTAAAGCGCCCGGGCGGCCTGCGGCGGACGGGTCTGCTTCGAGGACGAGGCCGGCTTCACGCGCAGGCCGCCCCGTGGACGCACCTGGGGGCGGCGGGGCGTCACCCCGGTCGTGAAGGTCTCCGCCAGCCGCTCCGGTCGGGTCTCGGTCGCGGGGCTGATCGCCGTGCGGCCCGGCTCCCGGACCAGGCTGTCCCATCGCATCCGGCGGCACACCGGTCGCAAGGGTGAGCGACGGAGCCTGTCCGAGCGCGACCACATCGGCCTGATCGACGGCATCCACCACCTGGTGAAGGCGCCGATCGTGCTGGTCTGGGACCGCCT
>NZ_JBEZIQ010000078.1:0-39686 GCF_040651155.1 Kitasatospora sp. NPDC048545 | reverse complement strand
TCGGAGAAGACGAACGACCTGCGAAACAAGCCGAGCCTGCCCGATCAACCTGCCTCTCCGTCGGAGAATCTCAAGATCCCCGACAGAGTCACTCAGAGAGAGTGGAGCCGAGAACGGGGGCCGGAGCGGGGCTCGCGGATTCCTCCCGAGGCTTCTCCGGGTTTGGTGTCCCGGATGGCGCGCGTCCTGGGTCTTGAGCCCGTGCCGGCCGGTGCCGGTGGACGCGCGGGCGAGGTCAGGCCTCGCCGGTGTCGCGGTGCTGCTTGGTCTTCTTGAGGACGTGGTCGCGGGTGTAGCCGGTCTCCTTGACGGCGTCGACCTGCATGGCCTTGCCGCTTCGGATCACCTCGTCGATGCCGCGCCACATCGCAACGTCGGCCTCGGCCTTGGCGTCGTCGGCGTCCTTGTGGATCTGGTCGCGCTGCTTCTTGAGCTCGGCGATGAGCTTGCGGCCATCGGCTCGGGTTTCCTTGTCGGGTTGGGCCACGGGGTGCTCCTGGCGGTCGGGTGGCTGCGGGTGTGCATTCCGATTGGATGCATACCCGCAGTCTGCCTTGCCGCCGACCGACGCGGGCGTCGTGGTGGTCACTCGATGGTCCAGCCGCCGTTGTGGGCGGCGTGCTCGGCGTCGTTCGCCAGCAGGACGGCCAGGCGCCTCCAGCCCGGGAGGGTGAACCAGCGCATCCGGCGCACGGCCGGGTACAGCGCGTGCTTGATCTGCTCGGCCTGGCTCGGCGTGAAGGTGAGGGTGTCGCGGTAGTCACCGTCAAGGGCGGTGAGGAACGTCCGGATGGTGGCGCTGTCACCGATGCCAGCCAGGCGCAGCCGCGTGGCGAGCTGCTGGGTGGTGCGGCAGCTGCGGTGTCCGGTGTATTCGCCCCAGTGGATGCCCATGATCGTCCCTTCCGGTGGAGCGGGAGGTGTTCCCGCCTCGCCAATTATGCATAGTTGGAGTATGCATGTCTAGGCTATGCATACTCTAACTATGCGTTCGAGAGTGCCCCGCGCCGGTCCACCGCGCGAAGCCCAGGCGAACGCCTCCCGGAAGCGCCGACACGCCCGTGTCCCGGCCGAGGCGAGCGGCCGGGACACGAGCGGGCCCTGTTACGAGGGCGGGCCGGGCTGGTCGAAGCCGACGTAGGACACCGTGCCGGTCTGCGGACGGCGCATCACCACACCAGCGGCGACCAGCAGTACGGCGAGGACCCCCGCGATGCCGGCCTGCGGGCACCCACAGGAGTGGGCCAGCTGCACCGCCGCCGGGGCCGCCGACCAGAACCTGGTCACGGCGGGCCCGGCCTGAATGGCGTCCGCGATCAGGTGGCAGGGGATCCTCACCGGGGCGTCTTCGGGGAGTGCTGCCGCAGCACGGCCAGGCGGGACGCACCGACCCCTTCCGGGTGTCGGACCCGGGCATGGGTCTTCGGCCAGTTCCCCCTGAACTCCACGGCTTTGTCGTCGATGAGTCCGGCCGAGCCGAACTTGCGGTTGGTCACCAGGATGGTTCCGGGTACCAGCCAGTACTCCTGGTCGGGCCGATAGTCGTCGACCACCGTGCGGATGCCGGAGTGCAGGGTGACGAAGTCCGCGACGGCCTGGTGAAACCGCCTTCCCCTCGCTGTCAGCACGAAGACGCAGTAGTCCTGGATCAGCTCCTGGAGCGCCTCCATGGAGCCCGGGACCGGGTCGCCGTAGACCTCGCCCCCCATCCAGCCACGGTGGTCCATCCGGTGCAGGACCCCGTCGAAGTCCACCGCCATCGCGTAGGTCGACGGCAAATCGGGCAGGTGCAGCACCCGCGAAACGCCGCTGCGGGCCGGAGGCAGGGTCACCCAGCCGGGGCGGCTGTCCTCCTCGGCCTGCTGCGCGATGCCGACGGCCGCGGCCTGGACGCGGGCCCCGTGCTTCTCGCGGCTGCCCGTCAGGGTGGCCGCGGCGGCCTCGTCGCGGTCGTCGGTAGTCTTGGTCTCGGTGTTCAAAGGGTGCTCCTCGGTCGTGGTGCACGCCCGGTCGGCGGCCGTCGCCGCAGAGCACGTGCGCCCGCCGCACCCTCTGCGGGTGTGGCGGGCGCACGGTGCTCCTGTCACCAGGGGCGGGCGAGATCTTCGGTGGTGTCCAGCTCGAAAGACAGGCTCTGCCCGCGGCCCCGAGGGGCGGCGGGCAGGAGGGTCGGAGCCGGTTGTGCGGCTCAGACGCAGACGCCCGGGTGGTCCGGGAGGCGGTCGTTCCAGGAGACGGTGACGAGCCAGCCCACGTGGTCCCAGGTGTTCGGGTAGGGCTTGCCCGGGTGGTGGTAGCCGATGTGGACGTCGCGGTCGCGGACGGGCACGCGGCCGCGCAGCTCGGTGGTGACGAGGCGGGCGGGGCCGGCCTTGATGGGCTTGGTGTAGGGGTCGTCGAGCCGGCCGGAGCCGGAGCCATTGGTGAGCCAGCCGCGGATCGAGGTGCGGACGAGGCCGTCACGGTCGGGCGCGTCTTCGGTCACCTGCCAGTCAGCGATCACCGGCTGCGTGCCGTCGGCGAAGCGCAGGGTGCCGTGCTCGGTGTCGGCAACGTGGTGGTCGGGGGTGTTCCAGTCGCGCATGGCGGTCTCTCCTCTGAGAGGTGAAAGGGGGGTGGGGTGCTGCGGAGCGGTGGCGCCGGGAGGGCACCACCGGTGGAGGCCCGAGGCGGGGAAACGGTCGCTTCGCCAGCCCCGGGTAGCGGGGAGCACCGCGTCGCCGCGCGGGGGCGCCCGAGGGGACGGGCGCTGGGCGGGCCCGGTCAGTCGAGGCTGATGCACAGGGGGAAGGCGTTACTGGCGACGGCTCTTCGGAGCGCCGCGAGAAGCGCTTCGTCGCCGGCCGCCCGGGCGATGTGCACGAGGATGCCCATCTCCGCCGGGCCGAGGTCGACGCGCACCCGCGCGCCGTCCTCGGCGGCCAGGCGGTGCATGGTCCGGCGCAGGACGGGCAACGGCCCGTATCCCGGGATGGGGGTGCCGTCCGGCTCGTAGATCCGGCCGAGGATGGCGAAGTCCCCACGGAGGGCCTCGATGATCACCCGCCAGCGGACGGCGGAGCAGTGGATCACGGCTCCCGGCCGGTATCGACCGTCAGCCCGGAAGGTGACGGAACGTGAGAGAAGTGCGTCTTCACGGCGCTGCGCACGACACTGCTGCAGGCGACGGATCGGGTTCATCAAAGGGGTTCTTCCTTCCGCCCTGCGGACCCCAAGGAGAGGACGGCGGGGGCTGCGAGTCGAAGGTGCGGGCTGGTCGACCACCCCACCGTTTGGTGACTCTTCGGAGTTGTCTTGGTCTGGCTGGCTCGGGTGCCCGGCGGCCGTCCGGCATCCGGCGGAGGGTGTTCGCCGGGGGCCAGTCCTCTGCTCGACGGGCCGCTCCGAGGCTGCTCCGGGCCTGCTTCCCGGCTGCTCCTCTACCGGGTGGAAGGGGAGGTCGAGAGCAGCCTCAGAGCAGCCCCAGAGCAGCTGTATTTAGCATCTGACCTGCGATTTAGCAGATCGAGCAGGCAGGCCTCGGGGGCCGCCTGCTCGGCGCGAGGAGGGCCGGCACCCGGTCCTAGCGGGCCGGATGCCGGCGGATGGCGAGGGCGCCCCGAGGGAGGTCCGCCGGGGGCGGTCAGGCCGTGGCGGGCAGCGTTTCCACGACCCGCCCGGCACCGCCGATACGGCCACGCCGCGTGACCGGCCAGGCCGCAGCGGCGGACACCAGCAGGCCCTCGTGGGGCCGGGTGCCGGCGGATGGCGGCCGGTCCCGAGGGAGGTCCGCCGGGGGCGGTCAGGCCGTGGCGGACAGCACTTCCATGCCCTGTCCGGCACCGCCGATTCGGCCACGCTGTGTGATCAGCCAGGCTGCGGCGGCGGACACCAGCAGGCCGTCGTCGACGAGGGTCAGGGGCGCGGAGTCGATGTCGGTCATGAACTCGGCCGGGTCGAGCGGGCGGATGTAGAGGACCGGCGCGTACTGGATGAGCTCCTTCGTCGCCAGGTCGACCAGGAGCAGGTGGCCCGCCGGGGCGTGGCCGCGGTCGTCGATGACACGGCAGATCTTGGTGTGGGCCGGGTCGCCGGTGACGAAGGCGTCGACCTCGCGGTAGAGCACGTACGTGCCGGGACTGACCGTGCGGGAGGGCGCCGTAACGGCTTCCGGGACGGCGGAGTTGGGCTGCATGGTGCGTCTCCTTGCTCGGGTTCGGCCGGTCGGCCGGCCCCGGCTCCGCCCCGGCGCCCGGCCCGGCTCGGTGCCGGGCCTGCGGTGCGGGGGCGGGGCCCGGGCTGAGCGGCCGGGCGGGTATGTGCGCTCGGGGTGAGCGGTGCGGAAGAATCGGGGACGCGCCGGGGACGAGACCGGTGCGCCGCACCTTCGGGTGTCTGGCCCCGGGGTGTCTCCTTCATCCCGGGGCCGAGCGCTTTCCGGTTACTAAGAGCGAGCACCGCTCAGCGGGCGCAGTCCCGGCTCGTCGGCCTCGATCGCTTCGCGCACACGCTGGCAGGTACCGCGCGTTCCCTCCTCCGTGCCGTTCAGCAGCCCCTGGGCGGTGAGCACCACGTAGATCTGCTTCGCGGTCGGGCGCGTGCGGAGGGCGTCGTAGAGCGGGCGGACGGCGGCCTTGCGCTTCATCAAGAGCGCCTTGGCGCTCAGCACCTGCGCGTCGTGGGCGTCGCCGCTTTCCAAGGCGCGCATCGGCCGCTCAGGGTGAGCGCTACCACCCTCCTGACCTGCGGAGATCGCACGCTCATGTGAGCGTGCGCCGTGAGCGGCCTGCGCGGGAAGCGAGACCGGGTGAGCGGAGGGGGCTTCGGACTCGCTCACCGGCGGGCGGAGGAAGCCGCCTTCGTGAGCGCCGACTGCGTCCGGGATGAGCGGGCCGCTGGCGGGTTCCGGCGTGTTCCGCTCATCGTGAGCGCGCTTGCCCGCGGCCTTGACGTGCTCTTCGAGCTCGTGGACGCGCCAGATCACGACGGGCACGACCATGGCGAGCGGGACCGCCAATGCCCACTGGATCTGCCACTCTCCGTTAGCGTCCGGCGCGACGCCGAGCATGTGCAGGGAGGCGAGCAAGCTGGCGATCTGGCACAGCGTGACCACCGTGAGCGCGATGCGGGTCTCGACCTTCGCCTTGGCCCGGGTGGCCTCCACCAGCCACACGTCCACGCAGATCGCGAGCGCCCATGCCAGGTAGTCGCCGGCCCCGGCCATCTGCGCGAGATCGTGCTCGTGCCGGGCCGTGTACGCCACCCCGCACCACAGCACGATCTCCAACCTGGTCGGCCGGCGCGCCCACAGCCGTCGCATCGCGCGGCGGAACCTGCCGTTGCGGCGGGCCTCCGCCGCCGCCTCCCGGCGCTGGTGCTCCGCCAGCAGCACCTCCAGCCTGGACTCGGCCTGCTGGACGCGGGCCTCGGCCTTGCTGGCGGCTTCCTCGGCGTCCGAGGTGAGCTTGTCGGCGTCCTTCTGGGCCTTGTTGCGGATGCTCTGGGCCTCGCCCTCCGCCTTGCCCCTGGCGGTGGCTGCGATGTGCTTGTCGCCGGCGATGCCCTCCTCGGCCTCCTTCCGGTGCCGGTTGACCGCCTCGATGCCGCGCTCGCGGATCTCCCCGGCCTCCCGGGCGGCCTCCTCCCGGATAGCCATCGCCTCGGACTCCGCCTCCTCGCGCAGGCGACGGGCCTCCTCCTGGGCGTCCAGCCGGATGCCGTCGGCGTCGGTGCGGGCGGTTTCGATGACCCGCTCGCCCTGCCGTTCGGCGTCGGAACGGGTCTGGTCGGCCTCCTCGGCCGCGTCGGCCAGGATCTTGCGGACGGTGGCCGAGGCCGTGGTACGCATCTCCTCCGCCGCCTGGGTGGCGGAGGCCAGAGTGGCCTCGGCGGTGGTGATCGCCTCCAAGTGAATCCGGCTCGCCTCCCGGTGGCGGTCGGCCACGATCCGGTCGGCGCCCTCGCGGGCCTCGTCGGCGCGGACGCAGACCTGGGTCAGGTAGGCCTTGGCCCGCTCAATGCGGGCCTGGACGTCGGCCAGCTCGTCGGCGGCCCGGTCGCCGGTGGCCTCGGCGTCGCGCTCGGCCTTGCGCAGCAGCCGGCTGGCCGTCGCCTGCGCCTGGTCGGCAATGGCCGCGGCGCGGGTGCGGGCCTGCTCCTCGGCCGCGCCGATCAGCGCTTCGGCGGCTTCAGCGGCTTCGGTGCGCACCGTGCCGGCAGCGGTCTCGGCCTCCTCCAGCAGCCGCGCCGCGTGCTGGGTGGCGTCCTCGATCAGGCGGTCCGCTGCGGCGTGGCCCTCGGCGGTGGCCTTGTCGCGTTCGATGTCGGCGGCGGCCTTGGCCTCGGTCGTGATGTGCGCGGCCTGGCGGCGTGCGGCGGCGAGGATCTGCTCGGCCTGCCGGTCGGCGGCGGCGGTCAGGTGGTCTGCGCTCTCGGCGGCGTCGGCGCGCAGTTGCTCGGCCTCCTCGCTCCACTGGGTGGCGGTGGCGATCTGGCGATCGGCGTCGGCGACGGCGTGGGCCAGGAGCTCGTCGGCGTTGCGCTCGGCGGTGGCGAGGAGCTCGCCAGCCTGAGCCTGGGCGGTAGCGAGGATCTGCTCGGCGGTCGGCGGGGAGGGGTCCTGCTGCGTGGTGTCGGGCTTGGACCGGGTGGGCGGGGTCGACTTGGCGGCGGGCCGGGTCCGGCGCGCGTTGGTGCGGGCCATGGTGTTCTCCGGTTCTGGGGGGTGGCCGGGTGAAGGAACGGGGCCGTCCGGCCGGATCACCGGCAGGACGGCCCCGGGGGGCTCAGGTCAGTGGCTGTCCCGGGCGGCCTTGGCCACCTTGAGGACGCCTTCGAAGGTGGAGAGCTTGTAGCCGGAGGCATTGCGCTGGCCCTCGACGGCCCCGAGGCTGACGGTGTTGCCGCAGCCGGCGTCCTTCAGCAGCTGGCGCAGGGCGTCGGGGGTGATGCCAGCGAACTCGCCGGGGCTGGCATTGGGGTTGTCCTCGTCCGGCTCCTCGTCCTGACCGCCGATCTGGGCGGCGAGCCGGGCGATGGTGGCGCGGTCGGTCTCGAGCTCGTGCAGGGCATCGACGCAGGCGCGTACCGCGCGGATGCCAGTGGGCTCGGTGACGCGGACGTCGCCGACGGCGTCGCCGGTCAGCGTGCCCTCGCGCTCGCGCATGGCGCGGGCCCGCTCGCAGATCTCGTCGAACTCGGCACTGGTGAGGAAGTCGGTGGACAGGATCTCCCACCGGTGTCCGACGGCGACGACGGTGATGCCGACGTGGTCCTCGGTCAGGACGCTGGAGTCCGCGCCGTTGTCGGAGGCCAGATCGCCCAGGCACATCCGGCTGGAGCGCTTGTCCGGGCAGCGCACCGAGACCCGGACACCGAAAAGATCGCGAAATCCCGTCGGGACCTCTTCGCCGTCGGGACGCTGGCTGCCGCAGATCAGGAACACCCCGGCCGCAGGCCCGCCGCGCAACAGGTTCTTCAGCTTCTCCAGCGCGCGGGCCCGCCGCTTCGGGGTCATCGCCAGCAGGTAGAGCTGGAGCTCGTCGATGACCGCGAGCAGGATCGGCATGCCGTGATGGCGGGCCAGCTTGGGGGTGAGGCGGCCTTCGGGCACCAGGGACACGTCCAGGTCGCCGAAGTCCCGGTAGCGCTGCTCCATGTCCTCGACCAGTTCGTCGAGCATGGCTTCGAACCGGGCCAGGTCTTCCTCGCCGGTGCCTTCGGTGAAGCGGTGGGCGACCTTCTTGGCCGACTTCCAGTCGGCGCCCTGTTTGCCGTTGGCGAGGTAGAGGCGCAGGCCCGGGTCCAGTAGGGCGGCGGCGACCGCGACGCGCATGGCGAAGCTCTTGCCGAAGCGCATCATGCCGGAGAAGAACATGCTGGTGAAGCCGCCGGCGAACTGCGTGAGGAGGGAACGGCGTTCGGCCAGGATGGTCTTGCCGAACGGGACACCGCCCCAGAAGTCCCAGGTCGCGGCGAGGACCAGCGGGCTCTGGTCGTGACCCACCGCCAGGTAGGGGTCTTCGTCGGCGACCCAGACCTGCATCCGGCGCCCATGGCCGCCCTCGGCGGCGGGCACTTCCCGGATGGCCAGCTGGGTGACCGGCACGGAGAGTTCACCGGCGATGACGTCCGCCTTGGCCAGGGCGTGCCTGACCAGCTTTCCGCCGCCGACCGGCAGGTCGACGGTGGTGACGAACCCGTTGCCGATGGAGTAGTCCGGGGCGTCGATGACCTGCACGCCCAGTGGGGGCTTGCCCCTGCGGGCGGTCGGCAGCAGGCCTGCGGCGGTGAGCGCGGCGTTGATCAGCACGGTCTCCTCGTCAGGCTCGTCGGCGTCGGCGGGGGCGTGCTGTTCGTCGGCGGGGGCGTTGGCCGGTCCGGGGCTCGCGGCGTTGTGGGTGGCGCCGGGCTGTGCGGGGTCCGGCCCCGCAGCGGGGGCGTCGGCGCTTTGGCCGGCGGTGACCGTGCTCTTCCCGGTCTCCGGCACGTACTTCAAGGCCTCGATCTCGGGATCGGCCGAGCGCCACCCGGCGAACCGGCCCTTGGCCCACGCCGCCATGAGGACCCCGCCAGCGGTGATCTCCATAAGCACCGGGCCGATCTGGATCTCGGCGAATCCCACCACAAGACCCAGGGCCGCCGTCTTCCACCGGCGGCCGTTGGCCACCCGGCGACGGTGGCTGGCCAGTTCGAGCTCGTTCGGCTCGAAGTGCCCGAGGTAGAGCTGTTGTTCCAGCTCGCGGGCTGCCGCCAGAAGCTTGCCGGCGGCGGCCCGGTCCTCGGCGGCGGCCTCCAGCAGCTTGGCGGCGGCTTGGCGGTCCGCTCCGGCCTGGCGCCCGGCCTTCAACGGGTCCGTCCCGCTGCTGGCGGCCTTGGCGATCCGGTCGACGGCGGTGGCGGCCTGCGTCTGCAGGGCCATGGCCTGGGCAGCGGTGGTGTCGGCCTGCGTCTGCAGGGCCTTGGCCTGCTCGACCAGGCTCGCGGCCGCCGTCCTCTGGGCGGCCAGCCACTGAGCGTAGCGGCGGTTCAGCAGGTGGGTGCGCAGGTGCGCTTCGCTGAGCCTGCCGCCGTTGAGCCAGGCACCGCGTTCGGCCACCATGACGCTGAGGCCTGTGCGGGTGGCGGCGATGTTGCGGACGACGACCCGGACGGTACCCCGGGCCAGGAACGCGGCGGCCGTGGCGACCCGGCCGGGGCGGCGGTCGGTTCCGCGTTCCTCGTCGGGGATCGGGTTCGGCTCGTCGTCGTCGACGAACTCGGCGTCGATGACCAGCGGCTCGGGCAGGTGGGTGGTCACGGTCCTCCTCCAGCGGGGACGTCGGGGAGCTTCGGGGGTGGTGCCGGCACGGGGCCGAGCGGTGACGGCCGCCCACGTCCGCAGCACGCATAGGCGGTGCGGAGCATGGGCGACCGATGGCGTCCGGGGCATGCGCAGGCCGTCAGTTGATGGCGTCGACGAGCGCGGCGCCCGCGTTGTTGACGGCGGGGATGATGGTCGCGGCGACGACGCCGCCGAGCGTCGCGGACAGGCCGAGCAGGATGCCGGAGAACATGCCGACGCGCATGCGGGACCTGGCCTCCTGCGGGATCGGCTTCCAGGCGGCGATGACCGCGACGGTGATGAGGAGCAGGATGATGTTGCCTGCGCCGTCGAGCTCCAGGGGGTTGGCGCGGGTGTTGAGGGTGGTGGTGCCACCGGTGAGGCCCCACATCGCGAACGAGCCGGCCCCGTTGCCCAGGAAGGTGACGAAACCGGTGAAGGCGCCGATCAGCCCGCTGGTCGTGGCGGTGGCCAGGCCTCCGTAGGCCATGCCGGCGACCAGCGGGATGAACTCCGTGGAGTCCCTCACGATGGCCTTGTGGTTCTTGATGTGGGCGCCGCCGAACCGCGTCACGTGCCAGACGGGGATCGCGAGTCCGACCAGCAGACCGCCCATGGTGAGGCTGGTCGCGGGAACGTTCCACATGAGGTGTTCTCCTCCACTTGGGATCGAGGGGCGGGTGTGCGAGATGCCGCTGCCCGCCGCATTCGGGCGGCGAGCAGCGTGTGTGAGCAGCGGGTTTCAGTGGACTTGCCAGGCGAACAACACCTGGTCCCCGGCGTGGTTGAGCCAAGGGATCAGGGTGATCGCCGCGAGTCCGGACACGCCGCCGGCCAGGCCGAAGGAGGTGCCGACGACCGAGCCCCAGCCGATCTGGCGGCGCAGGGCGTTGTCGCAGCACTTCCAGACGACGATCAGCGCGGCGAGCAGCAGGGCGACGGCAACTCCGCCGCCCCTCTGGAGACCCGCCGGTTCGGCAGGCCCGAGCAGCTGGGAGGATCCGTGGCCGGCGGCCACCTCGCCGAGCTTGTTCGTCGCCTTGACGAGGTTGCGCGCCACCAGGGCGAGCAGGCCTCCCGTACACAGGGCGGAAAGCAGGCCCATCAGCAGCCCGGCGAGGAACGTCATGACGCCGGGCAGCGGGAACCCCGCTCGCCACCAGCGGATCGCGGCAGTGATCAGGACCGCGCCGGACAGCGCCAGGCCTCCGAAGGACAGCTGGGCAGGGGTGACGCCCATGCTCACACCCCCGTGAGCGGGTAGCTCAGGGCGTGCAGCCCGACCGGGGTGAGAAACGCCGCGAAGACCACGTGGAAGGACAACGCCCGCACCAGCCAGCCGCTGCGCCGCTGCTTCATGACGGCGACCAGCTCGCCGATGGCCGCGAGGACGGCCCCGGTGTAAAGGACGCCGTAGTCCTCCACGCCCAGCACCCGGCTGGTGACGGGCACGAGGATCAGGGCGGCGATCGCCGCGCTGCCGTTCCAGGCGGGCCGCAGCCTGCGCAGTGAGAAGCGGGGCGGCGGCGCCGGGGCCGGGAAGTTCACGATCACGTTGATCGGCGGCATCATCGCGGGGTCCCACATCGGCTGCGGCATCGCGACGGGCGGTGCGGCGGGCATGGGGGCCGGCGCCGTGGCCACACCGCCGCCACCGCCACCGCGTCCTCCGCCTCGGTACCACCAGGGCTCCTCGGCGTCGTCGCCGCCGAACATTCCGGGCGGGTCTGACGGCGGCGGAGGCGGCGGGCCGTTCGGCGGGGGCGGTGCGGAAGGCGGGGTGTCCCCGCCGCCGGGCCGCGGCGGGGGGACGGAACCGGGCGGCGGGGTGGCCGGCGGGGGGTTACCCGCCGCGCTCCATTCACCGGCTTTGTCGATGCGTGTCGGGGTGATCGGGTCGTCAGCCATGGCGGTCCTCCTCTCGGTTGACCCGGGTCAGGTACGGGGTGAAGAAGTAGTGGTCCAGGACGATCGCCAGGCCCCACAGGAGCAGGGCGGCTCCGCCGGACAGCAAGATCCAGAACAGGGGGTTGCTCTCGCTCATCGCGAACTCCTCCTGGGTGGGCGGTTGGTGGGCCGGACAGCTCCGGGGCTCCCCGTGCCCCCGCACCGGCCTCGGCGCTGGCGCCGACTCAGGGTGCGGTGGGCCTGGGCAGCTTCGGAGCTGCAAAGGGGTGGCGCCGCCGGCCTGGAGGGCCGGCGGCGGCCGGACGAACGGGTGGTGCGGGTGGATCGAGGGGTGCGTGACGGCCGCGTCCCGGTGCCAACGGGACGTGATGGCCGCTTACCGCCCGGCCGGCTGCCGGGTCGATGCGCCTGGGTGACGGGGAGGCGGGCCCCGCGCCGAAGGTGCTGACGTCACAAGGTGTCGTGGTGCTCCCCGCGGCAGTGTCACGCTCACAGCCGCAGGGCCTAACTCGATTGGCTCGCTGTTGAGTTGTCCGTCGGGTCGAAGCCCGGGGTGGGGAGGAACGATCGCTTCCTTCGGGCGGCTTCCGCCGGCCCTCCGGGCGAGGTGGTAGGTGCTGGGCCCCTGGGGGCCCGCCGCACCACCCCCGGCGCCGCGCTGGATGGCATGGCCATGCCAGAACGGTTCCGAGGGATAGGCGGCGGGATGCCGAACTATGGGGATCGTGCTGCGGAGCGGGCGGCAGTACTTGCTAGCTGCCCTTCGTCTCCTCGATGCGCTTCTGGGCTTCCTTAGCCCGCCGCAGCGCCTCTTCGGCCTGCTGGTTCGAGAGCACGGTGATCACTGGTCACCACCGTTCGGGTCGGAGGGCGGCGCCTTCGGCGCGGTCGGAGTGCCGGAGCCGCCGCCGTTGCCGTTGGCGAAGGCGCGGCAGAGGTGCTGGATCATCCCTGCGCACCCCCGTCCTCGCCCGGCGTGAACGGTCCGCCGAAGTTCGGAGTGAAGTGGTCGCCTCCGCCGACGTAGGGGTCGGGCGTGAAGACCCGCTGCCCCGCGCTGTAGATCCCGGCCGGGACGTTGACCTGGGCCATGCGGTGGTTGGCGAGGTCGGTCGCCGGGTCGGAGGCGTGCCAGCCAGGACGCGATCCGCTGTCGCTGGTACGGGTGGTCTCCGTGGT
Source organism: Kitasatospora sp. NPDC048545 (assembly GCF_040651155.1). Lineage (NCBI taxonomy): Bacteria > Bacillati > Actinomycetota > Actinomycetes > Kitasatosporales > Streptomycetaceae > Kitasatospora > Kitasatospora sp. NPDC048545. The sequence continues at coordinate 27,298 of NZ_JBEZIQ010000078.1, read as the reverse complement.
GGTGCCGCCGGAGGAGGACTTCGAGGAGAAGCCCAGGTAGGAACGCAGACCCATCAGAAACCGCCCCCCGCCAACCCCTGGCGAAGCTGCTCCGCCTGGTCGTGGATCTGGCCGGTCTCCGTCTGGATCTGCTTCCAGCTCTCGACCTTGCCCGCGAGCCAGTTCTCGGCCCCGGGGGGCGTGCCGTGCTGGTCATGGTGCAAGATGTGCATGTGAATCACTCCTCGCGAGTTGGTTCCTGAGACCTCGGCGACAGCTGTCCAGGCGGAGCCGAGGTCTCTTCTTTTTTGTTCTTCCTGACTGTCAGTCAGCGGGTGACGCCGCCCCGAACCCGGCGCATCTCCTCGATGGCCGCAAGCGGGATGCGAATCGCTCCACCGCGCTTCCCCGTGCCCCGCGTCGTCGGCGGATCCGCCCCGAAGCGCCTGTACGGCAGAGCCCCGCGCTCCAAGTAGCGGTAGACCGTGGCGACATGCACTCCGAGCAGCGTCGCGGCCACCTTCGCCGTCACCTCGACCGCGGGGTCCCCCTTGGGGTTCTCTCGCGGTCGACATGCCCGATTCCAGCGGCGGGCCGTACCGGAGCAAGCTCCGAGACGGACTACAACGCTCCTGCGAGGCAAGTCCACGGGCGCCGAGTTGTCGGCCTCCATGTCTTCTCCCTGCTGGCTCGTCCAACACTTAGAACCATACTGCCTTTCGCAAAAGGCAGCAAGCTTCGCATGGCACTTCGGCGCGTCGCCCCCGCTTCGCACCTGGCCTTAATCTGGAAAGCAGCAAGGTTGGAGCGTCAGGAATGGGGGACAAATAGGCATGTGGACCAGCAGCTCCTCGCACTACGCAGGTGGTCAAACGCCTGGTGCGGCATGGGAGCAGGAGGCGGCCGGCGCAGGTCGGCGAGGGACGCACCGAATCGTGGAAGCGGGGATGGCCCCGGCCCCGATGCAGGTCGCGTCTCTTCTGGGCGTACCTTCGGGGTCTCCCGTCGTGGTCCGCCGGCGCACGGTGCACCTCGACGACGTGCCAGTGGAGCTGACGGACTCGTACCTCCTGGCTGACGTTGCCGCCGACACGGCGTTGGCGCTACCGGCCAAGGTCAAGGGAGGGGTGGCAGGAGTCCTTCGCGAGCGCGGGATCGAAACGCGCCCTGCCGTCGAGGAAGTCGAGTCGAGGCCGCCCACGGCGTCCGAGCAGAAGGCCTTGGACCTGGCCGACGGCGTGTGGGTACTGGTTGTGCACCGGACTTATGCGACCGACGCTGACGAGCCGATATGGGTGGACGTGATGGTTGCCTCGGCGCTTCACCAGCGCCTGCGCTACGAGATGCGGACGGGATGACATGACCACTGAACAGGGCAGCCCCAGGAAGGCAGAGCGCGAGGACCCGCGATCCATCCACCAGCGGATGGCGGCGGACATGCGGGACGACATCTTCACGGGAGAGCTGCCTGTAGGCACAAAGTTGTCCTCCACCGGGCAGCTGATCAAGCGGTTCAACGCCTCGAACGCCTCTGTTCAGAAGGCAGTTGGCGTACTCAAGGCCGAGGAACTCGTGACCGCCCGCGCCGGATCCGGCGTGACGGTGACGGCCAAGCCTCGCCGGACAATGACTCCTGCCGCGTACTCAACGCCGGTTGCACCGGGTGAGACGTACCGATGGATCTCCGAGGCTGAACAACAGGGGTACCGAGCCTCAAGCGAACTGCTCACCGTCGGGGAGGTCGCAGCGCCGAAGCAGGTCTCTGCGGCCTTCGGCCTTCCGGACAAGGCCTTGGTCGGGCTGCGGAGCCAGATCCTGTTCCTCGATGACAAGCCGGCCGAGCTGGTCCACTCCTACTACCCCCTCTCGATCGCCACAGGGACCCCCCTGCTGGAGCGCCGAAAGATCCGGGGCGGAACGCCGACCCTCCTCGCGGAACTCGGACACCCGCCGGCGCCGGGGGGAACGGTCGACCTGGTCTCGGCGTGCATCCCTACGCAGGAACAGTTCAAACTGCTGCAACTGCCTGGAGAGCTCATTCCGGTGCTGCGGACCTTCCGGGTGGTGCGCAGCACGAAGGGTGAAGTCATCGAGGTGACCATCATGTTGAAGGCAGGACACCTGTACGAGCTTCACTACGAGTTCTGAGGGCGCAGCCGCCGGTCAACCTTGCTGCTTTTTGCGAATAGATGTAGCGTCGGCCGAGCATGATCGGGGCCGACGTGTCAGCGCTAGCGAGGTTGGCTGACGGCCGCGCACAGGCCGCATGATCGGAAGACGTTCCGACACCCGCCAATGAGTGTCGTCGGCGGCTCGCGGAGGGTCTAGGATCACTAGCACCCTGTAGTCGGCTGGATGATGCCTGGAAACATCTGATGGCCGCTCAGGACCCAAAACAAAAAAGTGGGACCGGCTGTCCGCGGTGCTGGAAATCACCGTTGGTACTCAGGACTAGCCGGTCCCCAGTCGAGACCAGGCCCTTTGTCGAAGGGGGGCCTCGGTGCTCGTCGCGACCGCTCTTTACGAGATTGGAGACGGTTCGCTGTGAACCAGCGTACCCGTAGTCGCGGCCCGGCACGCAACAGCGGCTGGGCGTTTTGGCGTATCGCCATGCCGGCCTGCGGCAGCACTGCGGCAGCCGACTCTCTTACTTCCCGCGTCGAGCGCCTTCATGGGCGCTCCGCTGGGGCTTACTCGTCACCCCTTCCGCGGCTCGACGTGGCACAGTGCCTGCGAGCTACTCATCGGGGTCCGACGACCTCAGGGCGCAAGAGGCACCTGGTGACCCACCAGTCTCCGCGCCTTCGGGTATTCCGTCGGAATATCGCGGTGGTGATGGCCATGGCCTAGCCGTTTGGGGGCGGTGCCCTCGCGGCCCTTGCTAAAGGGGCCTACTGCACCGCCCGGGACTGTCGGTTCGCCGGTACCACCCGCCGAACTCGCGTCCCTTACGTCACCGCGCACCGACCGCCTTTGCCCAGGCCTGTCGGTAGTGCTGGCCGTCTCCCCTGCCAAGGGAGGTCCGGCCGGTCCCATTTCGCTCACTCCACCCACGCGGGGCTTCTGTGTGCCCTCAGCTGGGTCCTGAGAACGAGGACATAATGCAGGAACCTCCTGCCCTTCGCCAGTTCGGCATGCCCACGCATGCTCGAAACCACCTGTTTTCGGTCGTGCGGCAGCACCGCACGACCGCACGATCCCTGGTGTCCCTGTCGCCCGTCCCGGGCGCTGGGGCTGTCGCCGTGCCCCGGGGTGACCGGTGACGACGGCAGCGGAACCTCTCCCCTCCCCCCGCACCGCCGATGGAAGCGCACCACCGAGGGACACGGCGACCGGTGGGCCAGGAGCCCGGTCTGCGCAGCTGGGGTTCCGCACGCGGTTCCCCGCGAGGTGGCTGCGGCAGTACACCGGGGACACGATCCGGACCGTGACCTCGGTGGCGGACTACGGCCGGCGGCACGGGGCGTGCTGGGCGGCGAACCGCACCCTCGCGATGGGCCTGGCCCTCCACGAGAAGACGGTCGCGGCCGCGCTGCGCGAAGTCGAGGGTGAGCTGGTGCTGTCCGAGCACCACGCCCCCACCGGCACGCTCGCCCGCCGGGTCCGCCCGGTCGCCGAGGACGAGATCGCGGTCACCATCTCCGCGGCCGCCCGCAACTGCCTGTCCGGACACCGGTTCAAGGTCTACTGCGCCATCAGCGTGCGCTCCGACCTCGGCCTGGCCGCCTCTGCGGCGCAGCTGGCGGAGGCCTGCGGGATGACGGCCGAGGGTGCGCGCACGACCGCGCGGGACCTGGTCGCCGACGGCTGGGTCAGCCGGGTGGGCAGCAGCGGCGGGGCATTCAAGTACACCGTCCACCCGGCACAGCTGACCGGCGTGGCGGTGCAGCTCGGACTGTTCCCGCAGCCCCAGCAGTCGGCCCGTCCGGAGGCTGTGGCCGAGCTGGAGGACATCGTCGGCGACTGGGTGTGTGCCGGTCAGCTGGCGCTGTTCGGTGACGGATCGGTCGAGGAGACCCCCCTCGATCCGGCTCCCCCGACCCCCCTGGATCGGCTTCCGGAGACCCCCCTGGCGACGGCTCCACTAACAAGCCACCCTCAACAAGCACGTGTGAACAGGCATCTCTCCGTTGTTGGTGGCTGTTCCCGCGTAGCGGAGACGTTGGTGACGCGCGACGCGGGCACGCGCGAGGGCGGGCCACTGTGGCCGGGTCTGGGCGCCATCGGTGCGGGCGTCGGCCCGCTGCGCGGGGAACAGCCGAAGATCACTTCGGTCACGGGTCCTGTCGCCTTCGGCGCCGGTTTCCCGAACACGACCCGCTCGCGCCGGTCGGCCGGCTCCGTCTTCGGCCTGCCGGATGCCCTGCGGGTGGCGCTCGCGCCGGTCGAGGACCTGTGGCAGCGCCTGAACCGCACGTCCACCCGGGAGTTCGTGGTCGGCCGGGTGTGGACCGAGCTGCGCCGGATCGCGATGTGGTCCGGCCGCGAGGCGGCCCCCGAGGTGCTGGCGGGCCGGCTGTCGCGCCGCCTGGACCGCCAGCAGGGATCCGCGCTGGTGACCGATCCGGTCGGGTGGCTGCTGCACCGCGGTTTGCCGCACGAGCGGGTCTGCTCCCGGACGTCGTGCGACGACGGCATCCGTCTGGGCACCGGGGCGCTGTGCGACACCTGCGAGATGCGCCTGGTGGACCGTCGGGCGACCCGGTCCTCCGTGGTGGCGCAGGTCCTGGCCGGGATGCCCGGTGCCGACTACGACGACCGCCAGGGCGCCATCGAGGAGCGCCTGCGGGAGCACGCCTTCGTCAAGGCCGAGCAGCAGATGACCGCCCGTCGTCGCGCCGAGGAGCAGCGCATGCGCGAGGAGGCGGACCGGCCGGCGCGGGAGGCCGCGGCTGCGGCGGCTGAGGAACAGCGCGTCGCGGTGCCGTGCGCGGACTGCGGTGCCGAGCGGTCGGCCGGGCTGTGCGGGATCTGCTGGTGCCGCCGGGAGGCCCGCGCGGCGATCACCGAAGCCGTCAATGCGGCGCTGACCACGGTGGACCTGCGGGACCGGGACGCCGTCAACGCCATGGTGCGCCAGGTGCGCGACGGCATGCGGGCCGCGATGCTCGCCGCCCGACCCGCCCGGGAGCTCGGCCTCGATGCCCACGCCGTCGCCAACAGCGACATGCTCGCGGCGAAGAACCGGGCCGCGGACTACCGCGGCGACGCCCTGACCTTCCTGGCGCACAGCCCCGAGGCCGAGCAGGAGGCGAAGCAGGCCTGCGCCGCCGTTCGGCGGGCCGCACACCGGTACCGCTCGACCGAGGATCTCCGCGACGCGGTGGCCGCCTCTGCGCGCGAGGCCCGCTGGCGTACCGCCCACCACCTCTACGACCAGCGGCATCGAGCCGTGGAGCAGCTGCGGGAGCGCACCCGCACCCTCCGGCAGCGGCAGGAAGGCGGCACGGTCTCCCGGTACGCAGCCGCGCTCGCCGGCGTCACGGCACTCGGCAGCACTGCATGAGCACCCACCGCACTCCCCCGCACCCGCACACCGTCGCCCACCACCCGGGCACCGCAGCACCGGCCACGTACGGGCCTTCGGTCGCTGCCCCCGCAACCGTGATCAACTCCGGGACGCCGCAGTCCTCCCGCCCCGGCGTCCGTCACCAGCCGCACCACAACCGTGCCGGACGCGCCGACGCCAGCGCCTCCAGTCGCCGTCGGGGCGGCTGGTTCACGACAGCCTTAAGGCGGGGGACCGGTTTGCCGATACCGCGAGCGTGACCTGGTACGACCCGTTCAAGGACCCGGAGTTCCTCGCATGGCGCGCCGAGCAGACCGCTGCAGACCGGCAACGCGGTGCAGTCGTGCCCATTACGGAGGTCCCGGAGTTCATCGCGGCCCAGCAGCAGCTCGAACTCGCCCTCCGCCTGATGAGGGAGCCCGAGGAGGACGGCGCGCTCGCCGGAGCACGGGCAGCCACGCGTAAGGCCCTCGGGCTCATCCCCCAGCCCCGCCCGGACTCCCTCTGCGCGGTCGAGCGGTGGCGAAGGCGGGGATGGCCGTACCACCCGCCGGCAGAGCTCTGCACACGTAGGACGTGCGGGCGTTGCGTCCCCCTGCGGGCCCGCTCCCAGGCCGCAGCCGCGCCCGTTCCGACCGACCAGAACCTGGCCGATTCCGGGGGCCGAACTGGGACACCGTGCGATCCCGGGATGGCCCCGTCGCACGGCACCCCGCAGGACGTCGCAACGCCGGCTCCAGGTGAGGAGCGCGGCGCCGAGGTCACCCTGCCACCAGCCTGACCGAGGAGGCGGCAGGGGCCGACCAGGAGCCGGCGTGCATCCTGTAGACCGACGCGGGTCAGTAGGACAACACCCGCGTTCGGCAGGCCCGCGCGGACGCCGGCGCGGCAGCCCGCCAGACCCCAGGGGCGATTCAGCGGTTCCGCACGCAGTCGGCGTTCCAGCCCGAACGGATCCGGGCGAACTCCCCGGGCCAGCGCCTCTCCCAGGCCTGGACGACCTCCTCGTCCGTGGAGTGGAACAGCATGGTGATCCCGCCTGGCAGGCCGTCGATCGGGGTCAGCTGGATCCGACAGGAAGCGTCGGGGCCGGGGCACCGCGCACAGCCCCGTCCGGCCACGCGGAGTGGCAGTCCGGCGTCGGGGTCGGTGAGCAGGCGCAGCAGGTGGTCATGGTCCGGTCGGTGCCCGGGGATGAACTCGAAGTCGAACTTCCAGCCTTCGTGGATGGCGCCTGCGGTAGTCCAGCCGGTGAGGCAGGCGGTGGCGCCGGCGGCGGAGAACAGTCCGATGCGGCGCAGCAGGCCACTGGCGAGACGGAAGGGGCGGGGGCCGGCGCTGGTGTGGTGGAACCACGGTGCGTGCTCGGCTTCCAGCGCGGTCATGGTGTCGGTGGGGGCGTTCCACAGGGGTTGGTGGCCGGCGTCGGTGAAGTCCTGGCGGGCGAGCTCGACGCATTGGCGCCACAGGGCGGCGGTGATGCCGCGCAGCCGGACCTGGGCGGTCGTTCCCGCAAGGAGCAGGATGGGGGCTCCGGTGCGGTCCCGTGTGAGCCGGAGGCCCGGGATGCCGTGAAGCTGTTCGCCGTGGACGGTGGGCAGGAGCGCGGAGGCGAGCCACTGGAGGTATGTGTCGCTGCCGGCCAGGTGGAGATCCAGTCCGTCGGGGCGTGGTGTGACGCGCTCGAAGCCGAAGGGCGTGCCGACGATCTCGGCCGGCCAGGCGGCGTGGAAAAAGATCCACCACTCCAGCTGTTCCTGGGCGAGGCTTGCGGCGCTGGGGACGGGCCGGGCGGCCGGGCCGAGCGTGCTCAGCTCGCGGACGGCAGTCTGGTGGCTTTCGCGGGTGAGTTCCGAGCGCAGGCGGGCCAGGTGGTGGAGCTTGGCGGAGGTCGTCATGGAGCATCCCATTTCGCGCCGCCGGCCCGGCGTGATGGGTGAAGGTGGGGAAGACGTACCGCACAGAGGTGGCACCGGCGCGTCGACGGATGCTTCGACCGGGGGATGCGGGAGGAAGGCCGGATTCCCGCGCGGCGTGGCCGCCTGGCGGCCAGAGCCCAGGATGAGGTGCCTCGGGGCGTCATAGCAACGACCGATGGCGGCGTGTCGAACGGGCGGCGGCCGCCCGTGGGGTTCGGCCTGCCGGGCGTGCGACCTGCACCCGGCCGCGCCGTCAGTGCCCGCGGTCAGCGCACCGCCCCGACGGCCAGTCGTCCGGGAGGGTGACGGGCGCGTGGCCGCACGCGGCACGGACGCTTCGCGTCGGCGGCGTCCCGGCACTTCTCATCCCTGGCGTGGCACGTGCGCGGTGGGCGGCTTCGCGGTGCCGGTCAGCGCCCGGGTCGCGGCCGCGAGTGCGGCCTGGTCGAGGCCCGTCACCGTAGTGATCCTGGTGTCGGACCAGCCGAGGACGTGGCGCATCAGCACCAGGTCCTGCTGAGCGGCAGTCAGGTGCGCCACCGGCGCGAGCGCCTGCGGCGCGGCCCGGGCCACCAGCGCCGCGCGCAGGATCTGCCAGGCCGCGGCCGCGGCATCGGGCGCGGACAGGACTACCTGCCAGCAGCCCGCGACCTGAGAGACCGCCGCACGGACGGCCTGCGGCGCCTCCTCCGGTGTCACGATCAGGGCGGCGAAGTCGGCGTGGTCCCGGTACCGGGCCTCCAGCAGGGCGGTGATGCCCTGCGCCGGATCACTGCCGGCCGGCGCGGTCCGATGTGACGTCATGGTGCCTCCCGGTCAGCCGAACGCCTCGGCGGGCAGGTGCCCACCACCGGTCGGGTACTCGGTCCGCCCACCGCGCGCGAGCTGGACGCGCTCCCACAAGGGCAGAACGAACGCGGGGTCGGCGCCAAGGACTTCCAGGAGAGCCTCAACGGCCGGCCAGTCCGACACCGAGCTGCCCGAGATCAGCGCGGCGGCGTCCGTCGGAGAGAGACGCCCGCACGATGAGTCGCTGATCGCCAGCGGATCAGGGGCGGCGGCGGCAAGATGCAGCCCGCGGATCGCCGCGACGAACGCTCCGACGTACGCGGCCTCGGACCCCGGCGACGGAACAAACGGCCGCTGCGGCAGCACGCCGCTGCCAGCGTCCCACAGCGGTCGGATCTCAGCCGGGGAACCGCCCATGGCAATGGCCAGAGCTCCGGCGACCGACCACGAAGGGAACCGCTCGGAGTTGAGGACCCGCGACACGAACGAGGGGGTTACCCCGGCCGCGGCCGCCAGCTCGCGGAAGGTGCGGCCCGACCTTCGGTGCAGATGCGACAGCGCGCTCGCGAGCTTGGCCCGTCCCACCATCGCCAACGGTTCGTCGGACGTGCGCAGCGAGGGCTCCGGCAGTGCGACGGCCGGTCCTTCGGGGTCCGTCCCCACACCGCCATCCGCCCGGTAGCCGGTCGTGGCCGAAGGTAGCAGCACCTCGGTGGCCGGCGGCGACCGGTGCGCCGCTGCGGGATGGGGCACCGGAACGTGGGTGGATCCCGCTCCTGCAAGACGCGTGCGCTGCTTGCGCACCTCCCGCAGACCACGTCGCCGAGCGGCGTAGGCCTCACCCCAGCGACGCATCGCGGTGTCGGCCGCCCAACCGGTCAGCTGCCCGATCGCCGCCCACGGGACCTTGCGGCTACGTGCCTGCAAGACGGCATGTGCCCGCAGGTCCTCCAGGTCCTCGCCGAGCTCAGTGATGAGCCCCAGGACGACCGCGACGTCCTCGTCGGGCTGGGCTGTGGCGATCGCGGCGGCGGCCTGGGCCAGGCGCCGGGCCAGCGCGAGATGTTCACGCGCGAGGGAGCTGACGGTGTCATCGAGGGTGCGGTCCGTCGGGGCAGCCCGACGGGCCCGCTCGGACCGTCGCTGGCAGAGCGTGCTGCAGTAGGACGGCGCACGGCCGCGCCGCCTGGGGCGCTGGAAGTTCCGCCGGCACAACCGGCACCGCAAGATCTGGGTCACGAAGTTCTCCATGCCGATGCCGGTCCGGGGCTGCCCGGGACCGGTGACGGGGAAGGGACGTCGCCCCGGAGGCGGGCCGCTCGTCCGGCCTCCGGAGGGGAAATCCGTGCGGCGCGGTGACGAGGGGAACGGGTCCCTGCTGCCACCTCGCCGCACCACCGCTAGATCCTGCGACGGGGCCGCTTGCGGTCACCGCTATCGCTGGCGCTGGTGAGAGCCCATACCAGGGCGGCGATCAGGCGCAGCGAACCGTCCCCGAGGTGCAGTCCCGGGCCCGTCGCGATGAGCACGATCGGGAGCACCAGCGCGGCGACGAAGGCCACGAACTGCCGGTTGACCGCCAGGTCAACGCCGGAGGACCGCCTGCTGCGGGTTTGACCCCGGCGACGGGCGGAAATGGTAGTTTCGGAATGACCGATCCGGCGCGCTCCGACACGCCGGAAGCGGCCCAGGGCGGGCAGCCGCACGAGGCTCCTCCAGGGCTGAGAGATGGTTAGCGAGTAGGGACCCCGGCGGACTGGCGACCAACCTTTAACCCCGGGGCCCCTCTTCGTTTGTGTCGGACAGTAACCTGACGGCCGCTCACAGTGGGAGCGGATCCAGGCAGAAATGCGGCTGGTCCTCATATCTACAAAGGCCCACAGCTGTACCCGTGATCCCATCGATCCCATGTGATCAAGTGGCAACCCGCATTTGTCATATGCCGTCCGGACCGGTCGCTGAGGCCGGGTTCGGCCCGCGTTCCAAGCGGCCGCCGGAGCCCCCAGAACACCACCGTCCAGGTCAGCCAGAAGCGCTCCGGCTGCCCCGGGGCGCCCCGACCAGGCCAGATACCGAGAATCACCGGATCCGGGTGCCGGAAGTGGTCGGTGTTGCCCAACCCGACAATCCGCACCCGCGTTCTGTCAGATCCGACCACCGGCCAGCGGCGGCAACCCGCGTGATCATGGCCTGGACGCCCGGTCGACTACCGACGCGGACGCCCGCCCCCACATGTCTCCCACGAAGCCGACGCCACTCGTGGTCCCGTCGCCACGGGCGGCCACCCGGGCAGAGCCGAACCTGGTCTACGTCCAGGACGACGTAGCGGCACACCCCATCGGGTGAACCCCCCGGCCCGCGCTCGCCGGGCCGACGGCCGTCATCCCGGGTGAAGACGCGAAGCGGACGTCGAAGCGCCCGAACGATCCCGTCGGGCGGCGGCCGGGCCCAGCCGAGGTCTCGCCGGGTCGGCTGCGGGCGCACCCTTCCTTGACCCCAGAACAACCCGCTCTGTCCCCGGCGAGACGTGACCCGGGACCGCGTGCCGACGCCGACACCCAGCTCGGCCGGCGGGACGCGCGGCCGGGCAACCGCACCAGCCCGCTCGGGACTTCCGGTATCCGCAGGACGACGGCACGACCTCCGGATCCGCGGCCGCGCTCGCCGCCGTCACGGCGCCGGGTAACCGGTATCCATACCCACCGCGCTCCCCCGCGCCCGCACACGGTCACCCACCGGGCAGGAGCCACCGCATCGAGCACCTCCGGACCTTCGGTCGCTCCGGTCGCTGCCCCCGGAACCACGATCAACTCCGGGCCGCCGCAGAACATCCACCCCAACGTCTGGATCACCCAGGCCAACCCCGCCCCGCTGACCGCCGCCCTCACCCGGCACGGCGGCATCCCGCACAACGCCCGGACGATGGTCCTCAACCAGCTGCGCCACCGCAGTCAGGGCGAGGATCAGCTCCTCCAGGGCCGGTTTGTGGCCGACCAGGAGGACGGTCGTCGCGCGGCGGCCCTGTTCGCGCAGCTCGGGGCCCGCCAGTTCCCACGTCTCGCGCGCCCGCCGCGCCGGCGAGCACACCACGGTGTCCGGCACCAGGCCCCGTCTGCGCAGCCACCGTCCGGCCTCGGGCGCGTCGCGTCGTCCTCGCGGGCCCAGCGGCCGTTCCCGGTCCGGGACGTCCGGCGGCCACGCGGACTTCGCGTGGCGCAGCACAATCAGCGTTCGGCGCGGCGGTGTGGTCGGCTCGCTCATGCCCCAACCTGCCACAGCCCGGCCCGCCGTTCGAGGACGGACGCGGGCTGCTCGTGCTCCTCAGGGGTTCCGCAGGCCGTCGGCCACCCGAAGGAGCTCGTCGGGCGACAGCGCCGCGTGTTGCGGGTCGAAGCTCACCACGGTGAACGTGCTGACGGCGTCGGACCAGGTGAGGGCGCGTTCGGAATCCGTGTCGCACACGAGGGACGCGCTGTGGCCGTTGACGGACATCGGTGCACCGGCGTGCGTGCCCGATGCCGGGTCCTGGGCGCCGGCCGCGGGGAGGACTTGGGTGATGCTCAACGCGGGCCTGCCGGCGGTCGCGTAGTAGCGGGTCCAGGAGGGCACGGTGTCGCTGCGGTTGTACGGATTGGGCGTCCACGGTCCGGCCACGGAACCGAAGACCATGGGGACGTCCGGCGTCGCCGTGAAGCCGGCCGACTGGTCAGTTTCACGCTCCACGCGCCTCTGGGGACCAGACAGCTGTCGGAGGCCAATACGGGAAAGCCCTTCGTCCCGTTCCCCGCTGCCCGGCTCGCCAACGTCGGCTACCTCCCCCCGTACAAACCGAGCGCCGGGAGTTCCTGGCGTCGCTGCCGTCGTGGGGCGGAGACCTGGAGCGCGCCCGTCAGGGGCTGAGCGAGGAGCAGCTGGCCGAGTCCGCCCGTCTGGAGGAAGCCGAGAGGCAAGCCTCTCATGTGGTGTGGGCCGACGAATTCTGGGGGAAGCTGCCCGCCGAGGACCGTGTGGAGGCCCGCAGTCGGCTCAAGCACGTCAACGACCCGGTTGAGGATCCGGCCGCGTAGCACGGCGCAAAGGCTTGGCGACCGGTAGGCGTCTTATACGGAGGCCGGTGCGAGAAGCCGGGCTGCACAGGCCAACCGAACGACGTGACGGGCTGCACAGGCCAACCGAACGACGTGACGGACGTCGGCCATCCACTCCTCGAAGTCGACCACATCGACGGGATCGGTGCCGGTGGCCGGGATCACCCCGAGGCGATAGTCGCATTCTGCGCGAACTGCCATGACATCAAGACCCGAGGGCACAGCCGAGAGATACTCCGGGATTGTGGATCGTGCGCATCCTGTCCCGTGACCCAGAAAAGCATGACGGTGCAGTCGCATCCTCGTGAGCCGGGCCGTGCAGAGCCGTGGCACGATCTCCGCATGGGACGTGAGGACAGCGACGAGGCATACGTGCTGGACCTGTGCGACGAGGTCCTCCAGGAGACGGGCAGCCGCCAGCGTGGCTTCGACTGGCTGCGCGGTGACCCGAACCGCAAGGGCAGCCCGGGCCGACAGCTGCCGGTCGACGCGTACTGGCCAGGGCACGGTCTGGTCGTCGAGGACCGCGAGGTGCAGCACGACAGACCGGTCCCGTTCTTCGACAAGCCGGACCGGCTTACCGTCAGCGGTGTGCACCGCGGTGAACAACGGAAGATCTACGACCAGCGGCGGGACTCCTTGATCCCAGCCAACGGCCTGCGTTTGGTCGTCATCCGTCCATCCGACCTGGCTGCAACCGGGCGGGGGCGCCTGCGGCGGCACCACGCGAATGACCGTGACAGCATCCGGAAGGCGCTGGCAGCTGTCCTCGGACATACGGCCACAGAGTCGCCGGTCGGGGCGTGAGCGGCGTTGTCGCTGGTACCCCGGCTTACACGCCTGCGCTGCGCCGGTCCAAGCCCTGCTGAGCTGTCACACTCGACGCCTACGGTCGCGGCATGAGCATCACGGGATTTTGGGTCGTGATGCCGGTTCCCGCCTTCGTGATTGACGAGGTGGCTCCGGTGCTCGGCCCGCTGATCGCGGCACAGGCGGCCTCCGACGCCAGCCGGAGAGGCCTGGAGCGCTGGTTGCGCGGCGGCCTGGACCTCCCCGACGTGCTGGAGCTCCACAACCTCGCTGCCCCTTAGTGGCTGTTTCGTATCCCGGTTTCTGAGTAGCCTGGAGCCCTAACCTGACCTGGTGTCGAAGGGCACCGGGCAGGCCGGGGAGCGGGAGTGCAGGGGCTGCGGGGGCCGGTTGAGGCCGGACGCGCGGCCCGATGCCGTGTACTGCTCCACGGTGTGTCGTGCCAGGCAGTGGCGGGTGGACCGCCGGCTGCGAAAGCGAGTGGCGGCCGAGCTCAGCGGTGCCGGCCGGGTGGAGTGCCCGGAGTGCGGCGAGCGGTGGGTGGCTGGGGTGGACCGGCGTTCGAACGCGGTCTACTGCTCGCGGCGGTGCGTGATGAGGGCCTGGAGGGCCCGGACCGAATCGTTCGGCGAACAGTCACAGTGACCGCAACACGAACGGCTTTGCCGGTCGGGATCGGTCAATTCCGATCACCTGAAGGCTGATTGTTGTGATCAGCTCATCGGTGGGTCGACTCTGATGCGCGGAAAGCGGGCCGTGTCCCGTCGTGGTCAAGTGCCGCGCCCGGCCCGTGAGTTGGTGGTGTGAGCCATGCCCGAGGAGATTGAGAAGGCCGACAATGTCGGCAGTGTCAGCTTCGAGCGGTACGCCGAGATCGTCGCGGAGCTGCGGAAGCTGATCGAGACGACCAGCCGCGCGCAGTTCACGATCGGCGACTACGCGCTGGAGGTCGAGCCGATGCGCGAGTACGGCGGCCAGGAGAAGGCCGACGAGCTGTTCACGGTGAAGGACTCGCTGTTCCGCCTGGCCGAGGACATCGGCCTGACCTACTCGTCGGTGAGGAACGCGCGCTGGACGTCGTCGAAGTGGCCGAAGGAGCGGCGGGTGGCCGGGGTGTCCCACACCGTCCACCGGGTCCTGGCGGCCATACCCGATGACGAGGAGCGGTTCGCCGCGATCCTCACGCCGCCGCCGGGCAAGGCGCGGTGGACCCCGGACGAGGCGAACCGGCGGGTCGGCCGACAGGTTCAGAAGCCGGTCACCCCGCAGGAGAAGGTCAGTGCGGTCCACACGCTCGTCCAGGATGAGCGTGTCGCGGCGACGGTGACCGGTGACCTGCTGCGGCGTCCTGCGGTGGTCGCGCAGGTCAAGCCTGAGGACAAGGTCCGGGTGGTGGAGGAGCTGACCCGCGACGACGAGGTCGCGGCGGCGGTCGCCCCGGACTTCCTGCGGCGCCCGGCGGTCGTTGCCCGGGTCGCCCCGGCGGAGAAGGTGAAAGTGGTCGAGGAGCTGACCCGCGACGACCACGTCGCCGCCGAGGTGACCACCGGGCTGCTGCGGCGCCCGGACATCGCGGCCCGGGCGATGGCCGACGACACGGCCCGCCATCAGGTCAACCACGCCCAGGTCGAGCGCGGCCGGCAGGCCCGCGAGCACTTCGAGGAGAACAGCCCGGTCGCGCCCGCGATCCGTAAGCTCGACCGGACGGCGGAGTTCCTGGACCTGGTGACCGCCTGCCACGCGTTCGTCGCCGCGGCCGGCCGGGTGGTCCCGGGGCTGCGGGACCGGCAGCTCGGCGACGACGAGCGCGTGATCGTTCACGAGAACGTCGCCCGGGTGCGGGCAACGCTGGACTGGATCGAGACGGCGGTCGACACCGGCGAGGTCGACGTGGACAGCGAGCTGGCCCGCCTGCTCCAGGGCGAGTAGGCCATGCCCCGCGCTTCCGAGCGCAGGTCGCCCGCCGCCGAGCGGCACGCCGACACCCTCCGCTTCGTGCTCTTCGAGGCGAGGCCGGCTGGGCTGACCTTCGACCAGCTGGTTCGCTCCAGCGAGCTGAGCCGCAGCCAGGTCCGCGCGGGCTTGGCCTGCCTGCGGGACGTCATCGCCGAGCAGGGCCTTCCGCCCCTGATCTGGACGAGGACGGACGGCTACAGGTTCTGCTCGGACCCGCCGGAGCTTGAAGCCTACGAGCTGGCGGTGGTCCGGGAGAAGGTCACCGAGATCCGTCGGTTCGTCACCGGGGTCGTCGCCCCGCACGCGGCCCTGCAGCCCAAGGGCCGGTGGATCAAGCACCTGAACACCCAGTTGCTCTCGGTCGAGTCCACGCTCGAAGTGATCGCCGAGTTCGTCAGCTCCTGACCGCCGCCCGGGTTCCGGACGCCCCCCGACGTCCGGAACCCGGGCCCCGTCTCGTCCGAAGGGGGCCCAGTGGCACGGCGCCGCTGCTATCCGTCCGACACCTGGGACGACGAATGGGCGCTGATCGAGCCGCTGCTGCCGCCCCCGGCCTGCGAGAGCACGGTCGGCGGCCGGCCGGAGAAGCACCCGCGCCGGGAGATCGTGGACGCGATCCGCTACGTCGTTGACACGGGATGCAAGTGGCGCGCACTGCCGAAGGACTTCCCGCCCTGGCGCACGGTCTGGGGGTTCATGGCGCGCTGGGCGGCGGCCGGCGTGGTCGGCCAGATCCGTGACCAGCTCCGCAAGCGCGTCCGGCGCGACATGGGACGCTCGCCCGGGGCGGTGGCCACCGTCATCGACTCCCAGTCCGTGAAGGCCGCCGAGACGGTCGGGAAGGCCAGCCGCGGTTACGACGGCGCGAAGAAGATCAATGGCAGGAAGAGGCACCTGGTCGTGGACACCAAGGGCCTGCCGTTGTTCGTCATGGTCACCCCGGCCGACATGACGGACCGTGACGCGGCGAAGGAAGTGCTGTTCCGGCTGCGGCTGATGCACCCGGAGATCACCATCGTCTGGGCCGACTCCGGCTATGCCGGAAAGCTCGTGACCTGGGCGAAGAAGTACCTGAACCTCACGGTCAAGACGGTCAGCCGCCCCAAGGACGCGAAGGGCTTCGTCATCCTGCCCCGCCGCTGGGTGGTCGAGAGGTCCATAGCGTGGATCATGAACGCCCGCCGACATGCCCGCGACTACGAACGCCTCGTCCAGCACTCCGAGTCGCTGATCACCTGGGCCGCGATCACCATCATGACCAGGCGCATCACCCGCCGGACCTCCCGCCGGTCGGGACAGCCGGCATCCCGCGAAGCCCAGCGGGACTGACTGAACCGGAGGTCACCGCGGGGACCTCCATCGAGACCGGCCCGAACCGCCGTCCCGGACCCCACTTTCCCACGTCCGCCACCGGCCGGTCAGCGGATTGGGGGCTGAGGGGCATCCGTGCTGACGGGTATCGGCGACCGGACGTGGCTGAGCGAGGCCGGAGCCAGCCTGCCGATACTGATGGCCAAGTCACGGCACAGGAAACCGGAGAACGTACGGCGCTACTTCCACTCCTCGGCGGAGGCGATCGCCGAGGCCACCAGCCTGCTTGCCCCTTGAGACAGTCGGCGCTGACCTCGTCAGCGGCAGTCAAGTCGAGCTGGACTGGCTGTCTCCAGCCTCCTGCGCACGAAGCCGGGCTGCTGGGCCATCCAACTCTGAAGCGACTATTGCGAAGTTTTCGCTTCACACCTACGGTGAGTGCATGCGACCAAAGCACGAGCCTGAGCAGATCACCGACCTGTCACGGTTGAGGGCGTTCATGAACCCGCTGCGGATGCAGCTGTACCGGCTGCTGTACGCCGCGGGCACCGCGACCGCCTCTCAGCTCGCCGAGCATGTCGACGAAACGCCCTCGCTGGTCAGCTACCACTTGCGCAAGCTGGCCGAGCACGGCTTCGTGACCCAGGCGAGCGACCAGAGCACCGACGGCCGCGAGCGGTGGTGGAAGGTCCAATCCGAGGGGGGCTGGGGCTTCCGCGACTCGGACTTCGCGGACACGCCCGAGGGCGCCGCCGCGGTCGGCGCAGTGACCCGGGGGATGTTCGACACCCGCGTCGCCCAGTACCGCACGTATCTCGACCAGAAGTCCGCCTGGGGGAAGGCGTGGACCGACGCGTCCTTCAGCTCCGAATGGCTGCTCGACCTCACCCCGGCCGAACTCGCCGAGATGAGCGACGAGCTTCAGGCGCTCGCCCGACGCTGGCGAGAGCGGGGCAAGGCCGCCAAGGCGGCCGACGACACCCAGGACCGGGAGCACGTGTCCGTGCACGTCTACGGCTTTCCCTTCCGGCCCTGACTCAACCGAATTCCCGACTTCCTGGAGCCCACCATGGCCGCCCCGCAAACAGTCCTGCCCGAACGCGCCACCACACCGGCTCACCGCGACGCCAACGTGCTGCGCTGGCTCACCGCCTACACGGTCTCCCTCGTCGGCGACAGCGTGTACTTCGTCGCCCTGGGCTGGTCCGCCCAGAAGGCCGCCGGTCCCACCGAAGTCGGCCTCGTCATGGCCGCCGGAGCGCTACCGCGAGCGTTACTCATGCTCGGCGGGGGCGTGGTGGCCGACCGGTTCGACCCCCGCCGGGTGATCCTCGGCAGTGACACGCTGCGCTGCATCCTCATCCTGGCGGTGGCCGCCGGTATCGCACTGACGGCGCCGGCCTTGTGGATCCTGGTCACGGTGGCGCTCGTCTTCGGTGCCGTGGACGCGCTGTTCGTACCCGCTGTCGGCGCCCTCCCGTCCCGGATCACCACCCCTGACCAGCTGGCCCGGGTCATCGGCATGCGCTCGCTGTCGACCCGCCTCGGCCAGATCGCGGGCCCGCCGATCGGCGGCCTGGCCATGGGAGTCGGCGGACCCGCGGCCGCCTTCACCGTCGCCGGACTGCTCACCGCGCTGTCCCTGCCGCTCCTGCTGACGATACGGATACGGCCCCTCGGGGCGAGCGACGCCGAGCGGCCGGAGCCCGGCACCGCGCGGCAGGACCTGTTCGACGGCCTGCGCTACATCCGCCACCACCACCTCATCGGCCCGCTCGTCGTCGCCGGCGCCGTCTGCGAACTCGGGCTCACCGGCACCCTCAACGTCGGCATGGTGCTCCTCAACGCCGAACGCGGCTGGGGCCCTTCCGGCTACGGCTGGATCGTCAGCAGCTTCAGTGCAGGAGCTGCGGCCAGCGCCTCACTGCTTGCCATCGCAGGATGGCTGCCCCGTGCCGGCCTGATGATGACCGGGACACTGCTCGTGGGCTGCGCGGGCGCGGCCACCATCGCGCTGGTGCCCACCCTTTGGCTCGCCGCGTTGCTGGCCGCGGTCATCGGGCTGTGTGCGGGTGTCTTTGGCAGTCTGAACGGCGCCCTCATACAGACTGCGGCGGACCCGGCCTATCTCGGCCGGGTCACCTCCGTCGTCATGCTCACCATGGTCGGTATCGCCCCCCTCAGCTACCCGCTGGTCGGTGCCGCCATCGGGACCTGGGGCTCCGCCCCGGTGTTCGTCGGCTGCGGCGTCTTCGCCAGCCTGGGCGTGGTCATCGCCCTGGCCTCCGACGCGGTGCGCCACGCCGAACTGCCCCGGCAGCGGCCAGGCGTGACCACCTGAGCAAACCGACCGCAGCCCAGTGAACCCAGCCCTGTTCGATTTCTGACCTGGCCAAACGCTGCCTGGAAGCTTGCAAACAGGCACTTATGGGCAGCTCCACCCGGGGCGTGGTGCCCGCGGCGTCGGTGAAGGACGGCTCGGTCACGACGACGCCTCCCCGGCCGGGTCCGGGACGCTGCCGCGCGGCCGGCGGGTGCGGCCGGGGCAGGGCTGGACGGGGGCGGCGGCCACGGCAGACCGCGGCGGAACGGGGGGATATGCGTGCATGCGTTCGGTTGTCCTTCATCATCGATGCGGGGAGCATGATCACGCTCTGCTCGGAGCCGTGAGCGCGGCGTGCTGATGACGGCATCAAATCCTTCGAACAGGCGAAAGGTTCACGCCCCGAAGGTAAAGACTTACGGAACGTCATGTTCCGAAGTTTAGGTGCCGCGATCCGAACCCTGCACGGCACGCCGGCAGTCAGAGCCGCCCTCGTTCCGCCTGCCTGCCGCGCTGCCCGTTCAACTCCTGGAAGCAGGCCAGGCGGGGACGCGCCTCGTTCGAACACCCCTGCCGTGGACATGCCGCGACTCCGACACCTGGGCAGCGCCGGGGCCGGATCAACCGGAAGCGGCCAGTGACTCCAGCAGCCAGCGCGCCTGCGCCGCGGGAACGGCCAGTGACAGTTCGGCGGCAGCGCGACCAGCGAGGACAGCTCCCACTTCCGACTCTTCGGCATGCTCACCAGACAGAAGTAGGACGCCTAGCTTCTGCGGAAGTTATATAACTTCCTCTGATACTTGCGGATTTGACAGGTAGTTGGCCTGGATTCTAGGGTCCAACTTATCCAGTACGCGGGAGGGGATTCGAGATGAAGGTCCGGTACATCGAACTCGAGGGCACTCCGGAGGAGCTTGACGCCTCCGAGCTGGCCCGCAGTCTCATCGCCGCCGTTGGGGGATCCCCCTCCAATACTCGGGCGTTGGTGGAAGACCAGGCCGGGCAGGTGATGCCTGCAACGTGGCGCCTCGGTCAGGCCGTACCGGGTGTTGCCGATGAGGGACAGACGCAGGTGACCGCCCTGCTCGCCAGGAACCCCGCTGCGGAGCACTTCGTCGCCTTCCTGCACGAGGCGTGCTCGTGGGAAAACGTAGAGGTCTTCGGGGTCAAGCGCCGTCACGCGAACCCGAACGACCCGCTGGACTACTCGGCCTACCTGCGGCTGCGCAAGGTCGGCAGCCCCTTCGGGGGCTTTGCGTACGTGTGGGCGGAGACCGGACGAATCAACCTGCGGCTGAACTACGACATGGAGCCGACGTTGAGGAACCTCGCACCGGACGCCTTCGCAGTGCACACCGGCCACCGGGAGTACCGGGTGAGCATCGATATAACGGACAAGGACCCGCTTCGCCAGGCCCTCGTGCTGGCCCGCAAGGCATACGACCGGACCTGACTGTGCCGGCGTCCCTGCCGAGCATCACATCGCAACGACAGAGCGGCCCGTCGCGCAGGGACCTACGGGAGCGGCTGCGGGACTTCCTCGGGCTACGCCCGTGACGCCGGTTGTGCCGGTCAGTCCTTGTGGGGCTCGCCGAGCGTCCACCCGCTGACCGCCGCGACCGGCCCGCGCCACATCGGCAGGGTGTGGGTAGTCCGGCCGGAGCGGTAGGTGACATCGCGCAGGTGAAGGAAGCGGCGGTCCGGCTCGCGACGGCGCCGGCCCTTCTCGGCGGCGTCGTCCAGGTGGGCGAGTGCCTCCCGAACGACTCGGCGCAGGTCGTAGTCCTGATCCCTGAGCTGGCCGAGGTGGAGACGCTCCCAGGTCTCGGTGGAAACCACGGTCCCCGTCACGAGCGCGCCGGCCAGGAGCAGGGTGACGGTGATGTCCTCTGCAGCGACGTCCGGATCCTCCGCGCCGAGACGCAGCAGCTCCAGGTGCGGATCTGCATGGTCGTCCCGCTGAAGCAGCATTCTCAGCGCCGGCCGGACCGCATGTCGCCACGACACCGCGCTGCTCCTTCGGCTCCCCGTGGATTCGTTCTCCTGCCAAGTTATCCCGGCAATCCGGTCAGCTGGACCCATTCGGTCCAAGACGAACTCGAGGGGATCGCCGCATCTAGGCCGTACACAGGAGACGGCGGCACGCCTGGAAGCCCCCCATATGTGCTCTGATCTGGATCTTCTGACATCCTGTGGCAGTCCGAAGTACCAGCAATGGGAATCACACGGAGCTTCCATGGCACACGTGCATGTTCTGCTGAACCAGAAGGGCGGCGTCGGTAAGTCGACGCTGACCGTCAACCTCGCCGCAGTCACCGCCGATGTGATCGGCCGTAAGGTCGGTGAGCAGCCCCCGGTCCTCGCTGTCTCTGTTGACCCGCAGGGGTCGACCGCGTGGTGGTCTAACCGGGTCGGCGATGAACTGCCTTTCCTTTTCGCCCAGGCACACAACGACCTCGGGTCGCTTCGCAAGCTGCGCGCTGTCAAGTCTGTGCGGCACATCTTCGTCGACACGCCGGGGTGGCTCGACCTGTCCGATGACGACACCACCGCAGACCCGCTCGGAGACGGCAAGGCAGCGGACATCCTCCGAGCCGTGCTGGACAACGCCGACAGTGTGATCCTGCCGATCGAACCGGAGCCGCTTGGGTTCAAGCCGACCGTCCGCACGGTCCGCCAGATCGTCGAGCCCCGCGGTCTGCCCTACACCGTCGTCATCAACAACTGGGACCCGCGCGACGGAGACGTCGATTTGAAGCAGACCCAGGAGTTCGTAGAGAAGAACGGCTTCCCCCTGGCGAAGACCGTCGTCCGGCATTACAAGGTCCACGCTCGCGCGGCCGCGGAGGGCCTGGTCGTCACCCAGTACAAGCCCAACCGAGCTTCTTTCGAAGCTCGTGAGGACTTCTTCAAGCTGGCACTGGAGCTCAACCTGAACGGATCCGCACGATGAGCCGCCGCGTCAACCTCGCCGACATGCTCAACGGCGAGCCGCTCGACGAGCCCACCCACGCCGCGCCGCGCCCGCCGATCGTCGGCATCAGTCAGATCGCTCCTAACCCGGGCAACCCTCGTGGGCAGATCGACGAAGCGGACCAGGAGTTCCTCGACCTCGCGGGCAGCATCGAAACCGTAGGCGTCATTACGCCCCTCACACTGTGCACGGCGTCAGCGTTCCTCCAGCACAATCCTGCCCACGCGCCGCAGGTCGGGGATCGGCTCTACGTTGTCGTCGCCGGGCATCGCCGCCTTGCTGCGGCCGTACACGCCGGGTTGAGCGAGGTCCCGGCCTACGTTAACGACGAGGCCGCGCCTGACCCCCTGGTGTGGGCTGTCGCCGAGAACCTTCTCCGAGTCGGCCTGGATCCCATTCAGGAGGCCGAGGCGCTGCGCGTCCTCACTGACCCGCCACCGAAGGGCCGCGGCATGGCCCAGACCAAGGTTGCCAAGGGCATCGGGAAGACCCAGGGATTCGTGTCACAGCGGATCGCTTTGCTGAACCTGGCCCCTGAGCTGCAGCTGAAGGTCGCGTCAGGCGAGCTGGGGTTGAAGGCCGCGCGCGCCTTCGTGGGGCTGCCACAGAACGAGCAAATGGTCGCGTACGCGGCCAGCTTGAGCACGACCACCAATGCGGTGGGCGGGGCCCAGCAGAAGGAAGCGTCCGAGTCCAAGCCTCCGATGCCGCAGCCACGGATCACGGGATCAGCTACGGCAACCGGTTCACAGAGCTCTGGCGAGAGGCCGCTGTCGGCGACCGGAACCTATTACCCGGTAATGGATGAGGAGAGTCCTGCGGCCACCAACGCGGCACAGGGCCGCCCGGCAGCGCCCACCGCAGTCGCCACTCCTGTGCCGGAGCCTCGGGAACCGCTTGCTGGTTCCATTCCGCTTGACGTCGACTGGCGTGATGTCACCGCGTTCGCAGCCGCGATCACGCAGGTCCTCGACAAGCGGCAGGCCTACGCCCTAGCGGAAGCCCTCATTGAGAACCTGCGTGACTGAACGCCTGAGCCCCGAAGCGCTATTACCGGGTAATAGATGGTCGCCGGTTCCGTCGCAGGGATGATGACCGAACCACGCGACCTGACGGCCACTGCCTATTACCGGGTAATGACGAAGGCCCACACCCCTGTTCCAGAGGTGTGGGCCTTCGTCATTGCTGGGCCGACTGTCAGGCGGCGGTGAGGAGGGCGGCCGCAGCGAGGGCCGCCAGGGCGGCGATCGTGAGGTCCGCCGCCCAGCGGAGCAGGAGCATCTTGCGGTGGCAGAGGGCGGACAGGACGCGCAGTCGGTCCAGGCGGCGGTCGGGGACGAGTTCGGCGCGCAGCTCGGTGGGGGAGCAGGCGGCCCAGTGGGCGTAGGAGCTGCGGTCGCGTGGGGTGATGCGGGGGCGGACGACGAGCACGGCGAGCAGGGTGGCGACGAGCAGGATGCCGGCGGCCGGGGTGATGACGGGCAGGCTGGCGCCTTGCGCCTGGGCGAGGATGGCGACGGCCGCCGCGAGGACGCCGTCCAGGCCGAGGAGTAAGCCGGCCTTGCTGTCGGTCCTGACTACCTCTCCGATCACGTGGGTCAGCGCTTCGGTGGTGTTCTGCTCGGTGCGGTCGCCGTCGAGGCTGACCGGTTGGGTGGTGGTCATCGGGGCGGAATCCTCCCGTTGGCATGGTCCGACCCGACCGTGCGAGCGGCCGGGCTGATGGTTTGAGGTTGGTCCGGGTCTGCGGTCGGTGTGGGGCTGGTCAGCGGTAGGCCCAGGGCCGGCTGATATCGATCCGGTCGGTGTCGAGGACGACGGCCAGGCCGTGGTGGTCGCTCGCGTCGGCCGGGGTGTCGAGCAGGGTGTAGGAGACAACGGCCGGAGCGAGCGGGGCGGAGACCCAGAGCTGGTCGATCCGGTCGTCGTTGCCGGTGCGGCGCAGCAGGGTGTCGTCGCCGGTCTGCTGGTACAGGTGCCAGGCGGTGTCAATGAGGCCGTTGGCTGACAGCTTCCAGGCCACTCGGCGGTCCGGTACCGGGGTGGTCCGCTGGTGGAGTGCCGGGTCGGTGAGGAGGGTGCGGGCCCCGCGGTTGTAGGGGCGCATGCGGTCCCAGGCCGGGTCGGGTCCGGCGGCGGGCGGGTAGTTGATGTCGCCGGCGAGGGAACCCGACAGGTTCGCGAAATCTCACGCCGCATCATGGAGGAACCCAAGGGTCATTCCGCCCAATTTTGCGGATGTACCGGTGAGTTCGCCGACAGGCCGCGTCCGGCTTCGACAGTTAGCGAGCATACATCCGGGTATGACCAAGTGTTTCAATGGCGAGCGGCCTACGAGTGGTCTAGAGCGCCTGGTTGAGCGGAGATACGCAATCCCAGTCTTCGGCCGCGGTGGCATCGGTAGATGCGGCATCCGGCAGGCATGTACATGCAGGGATTCAGCGTCGGACCAAGGACGGGAGCGTGGTCCGGTATGTGGAGTTGGCCACCAACTATCAGGCAGATGACACCACGAAGGCCGACGTGCTGCTGAACGTGGGCCGCGAGGATCGGCTCGACCTGGACTCCCTGCGGTGCCTTGCCGCCTCTCTTAACCGCTACCTCGGCGACAGCGGCCAGGACGCCGCAGCTCCACTCGCCATGGGCGGGGACGACCTGCTGCAGGTGGCCGCCTCCCGGACGATCGGCGCGACCTGGCTGCTGGACGCCTGTGGAAACTGCTGGGCATCGACACGGCCCTGGGCAAAGTGCTGGACGCACGCCGGTTCCGCACCGACGTGGAACGCGCCCTGTTGGCATTGGTCGCCGACCGTGCCATCGCCCCCGACTCCAAACGGGCCGCCGTCGAATGGGTCGGCTGCGACGTGGTGATCCCTGCGGCCGGCGAGATGGCCGAGCAGTACGCCTACCGGGCGATGGACCTGCTCGTCGACAAGCACACAGGCCGCGGTCTTCGGCACCACCAGCACCTACTTCAAGCGCGACACCGTCGACCAAGCAGACGGGGCGCTTCGCCGGTTCGGGCACTCCAAAGACCACCGCCCGAACCTGCCGCAGATCGTGATCGGCCTGGCGGCCACCCGCAAGGGGTATCCCGGTCAGCTGCTGGGTCTGGCCCGGTTCGACCAACGAGCGACCGTGATCGAGCAGGTCCGCGCCGATCTGCGCGCCTGGCGCCTTGGCCGGGTGGTCACCGTGGTCGACTCCGGCCGAGACCCATTGGGTAAGACGCAGACCCAGATCAGTTCTCAGATTGCACTTCAGCGGTTTCCGCAACCGTCGCTGTGGCGCTGCGTAGATAGAGAAGGGCGCAGGCCCACACGACTGCCGCCACTGCGAACCAACCACCCGGGGCCGGGTGGAGCACGACAACAAGCAGCAAGGTCGGCCCGACTGCTTCTCCCAGGGCGGACGCGAAGTTGAAGAGCGCTGACGTGCGGCTCAGGTACGCCTTCAACTCTGGAGCGAAGATCAGTTCGGTTGTGGCAGCGGCGAACAACACCTCGGCGATGGAGACCAGCACGACGGCAAGCCATACGACAGTGAGTGACTTGACCCCGGAGACTAGGGCGCTCCCCCCGGCTGCAGCCAGGCCGAGTCCCAGCGTCAAGCCGGCCAAGACCATCACCGCCTCAGGCCGCGCCTGGCGGTCGGCAAGGCGGCCGATCGGTACTTGTAGGACGATGACGATGACGGCGTTCGTCGCCACCAGTGCGCCCACAGGCCATGCGTCGTGCGGATAGCTGTAGTGGGAGACCCACAGCGGAACCGCATAGGTGAGCACTGGAGTCATCAGCGAGAAGACTGCGCTGACGATCAGGAACCGCAGAAGCCCGGGATGTGCCAACAGTTGCCAGATCGGCTCCCCCTGCGGGACCACCTGTTCCGCAACAGGCTTGGCTGGCCGGGATCGGTCTGCGGCGACGGGAACACCGACGACCACGAGAGCGGCACATGCCAGACACGACATCGCGTTGAGCGCCATGCAGACGACTGCACCGCTTGAGACATTCCATGCCAGCGCGGCCGCGCCCATGCCGCTGCCGACGACAATCCCGATGTTCGCCAGGCTCCTCAGCTTGGCACGGTAGATTTTGGTGTCGGTCTCAGCGATGTCCCGGATGATGAGGTTTCTAGCTGCCCCGCCGACTGCCGAGAACAGGCCGTAGACGAGCAGACACCCGGTGAGGCCTACCGGTGACGACATCGCCATGAGTACCGCTATGGCAAGCCCGGTCACCATCTTGGTGGAGACGTATGTCATCCGGCCGCCGACTCGGTCGATCACGGATCCGAATAGCAGGGCGCCAAACTTGCCGCCCAGTGTGCCAATGAGGATGCAAACGGCCGCAGCCGAAGCCGAGATGCCTCTGGCGTACACGAGGAAGACCGTGAGGCCCGTGATGTAGGCTCCACTGCCCGTCATGTTGATCAGCGTTGCGCTCGCGAGGGCGCGGCGCGGAGTCAGCCACCCCCTCATCGGTTGGAACCACCGCTCGGCAGGCTCGTCTCCTTCAGGAACAGCTCGAACTCGGTCAGGATCCGACGGGACGCCTCCTCCATGGCGGAACGGGTCATGCCGGCCGCGTGTGGTGACACGGTGCAGTACGGGTTACTTGCAAGCACGGAGGAGAATCCGGGACCCTCTATGTCGAAGGTGTCCACCGCGGCCCGCCAGGGTCCGGACTCGGGATCTCGCAGAGCAAGGTCTAGGGCGTGCTCGCACACGACGCTCGATCGGGCGGTGTTGACCAGAACTGATCCCGGTCGCATCAGCCGCAGCTCCCGCGTGTTGATGAGTCCGTCGGTCTCCGTGGTGGCCGGTACGTGGACCGACACCACGTCGCAGCCGGCCAGCAATTCGTCCAGGGACTCAACCCGGTGTCCCGGCCACGCCACCGCTCGCTCTGCGGTGAATCGCGGTGACCCGAATACCCAGACGTCGGCGCCGAACGCGCGGACGAGCTCGGCGACCCGCCGGGAGATCGCCCCGGAGCCCACCAGACCGACCCTGGAATCGGCAAGGCTGCCCGTGGGCAGCGCCTTGACCGCTTCACTCCATGACCCGTCACGCAAGGCGTTCGCGCGCATGGAGACGCCGCGCAGCGCGTCGAGCATGAGCGCGACGGTCAGCTCCGCCACCGCGGTCGCATTCGCTCCCGGTGTGGTTCGGATGGCGACTCCCAGGCGACTTGCCGCCACGTGGTCGAACGTGTCCGACCCGGATGCGGCCCGACCGACCAATACCAGGCGTCGCCGCAGAGTGTCGGCCGTCGCCCGCTCGAGCACCGCCTTCGTGAGGGGGATTCCCGCTCGACACTTGACGGCGTCGTAACCTCGGCCCGCATCCTCGAGGTGCGAGGCCAGTTCCTCCTCCGAGAACCCGTCGAAGTCTACGGTCTCCCAGTCGGCCTCGATGCGTTCCCTGAGGTCGACGTCCGTGACGCGACGGACGTTGACCGTCGGCCTGAGGCCGAGGACCGCGAACCGGGTCAGCTCCGCCAGCGCCGTCTCGCCGGGCCCCGGGTCCACGACAAGGACCCGGGGCCGCCGCCCGGACCATCCCCTCGGTGCGCTCGGCGACCCGGCCGGTGATCGACTACCTGGGAATCGCCCTGGTCGCGGTCGGTGTCGGCGCAC
>NZ_JBEZIQ010000077.1:0-40941 GCF_040651155.1 Kitasatospora sp. NPDC048545 | reverse complement strand
TCGTCGGCGAACTCCCCAAGACCCGCTCCGGCAAGATCATGCGCCGCCTCCTGCGCGACATCGCCGAAGGCCGCGAAGTCGGCGACACCACCACCTTGACCGATGCCACCGTGATGACGTCGATCCGGGCCACGCTGGCCGCCGCACCGACCGCCGCACCGACCGCCGTCTGATCGGACCTGGCTTCCGGGCCGCCGCCCGCGCCCGGCCCGGTCGTCGGCCGACTCCGGGCGTCACCGGTCGTACCGCCGACACCGTAACCGTCGACACCGTAATCGTCGCCGCCCGTAACCGACTCCGGTCTGCGTCGGTTACGGGCGGAGCGGACCTCGGTCGGCCGGACCGGCCGGCGGCCCGGGAGCCGTACCGCACCGCTCGAACCGCCGGGGAGGAAAGTCCAGTTGTTTCACAGTCCCGCGCGCGCCGCCGCGCAGACCACCACAGCGCTCGCCCTGCTCACCTGCTTCCTGGTGGCGCGTCAGGGGAGCCCGGTGGCGCCGAGCACGGAAGCGCCGCCATCCACCGCCGTCATCGGCCCGGAGCGGCCGGGTGACCGCGGCGGATCTCTCCTGCGTGAGCCGGTCGGCCGGACCGACCGGCAGGTGGCCCTGCCCGGGGTCGGACCTTGGCGGCCCGGGCAGCCGGTCGAGGCCGGACAGTCCGGCGGGGTCGGGCAGCCGGGCGGGGTCGGCACCCTGACGTCCCGGCCGGCGGCGCTGAGGATGACGGCGGCCGGAGTCGGTGGTTCCCGCGCGGCCGAGGGCGCCGCCGTGGTCGCCATGCCGGAGAGCGCGGAGGAGAGCCAGGAATGGTCCGTCCGGCCGGTGTCGGAGGACGAGGTGGTCGTCCGGTCCCTACTGGTGGGCACGGACGAGGACGCGCCCGCGGCGCTGGTGCTCACCGCCGACCAGGACGGTTCGGTCTACCTCGCGTACGAGCTGCCCGACGAGGCACAGCAGGACGGGGGCCAGCGGTGGAGCGTCGTGGACGCCTTCACCCCCCTGGGGCCCCCGGGGGGCGACCCGTCGGACGGGCGGGCCACCACCCGGCTGCGGCTCCACGCCCACCGGGGCGGCTGCCTCGTCGAGCAGGGCTACGGCGAACGGCTCGGCGTCGGCGGCTGTGACGACCCCCGGTCCCGGTGGACCGCCGAGGGGTTGACGGGCTGACGGCGCCGGGCCGCGGGCGGTGGAGCCCGCCGCTCAGTCCACGGAGGCGGGCAGCAGGTGCAGCACGTCGCCGTCGGCCAGGCCGAGGGACAGGGGCGTGCCCTCGGGGTCGAGCTCCGGACCGCCGGGGTTCCGCAGCACCCACGTGCGTTCGCCGGCCTCGGGCCCGGCGACGTACCGCAGCACCACCGGGAGCAGCCTGGTGATCGGCACCGCGACGGGCAGGGCCAGTTCGACGAGGCCGTGCGGGCCCACGATGGTCAGCCGGCGCACGGCGCTCCCGGCGGAGAGCGTGGTCAGGACGGTCATGCGGCACCTCGGGTTTCGACGGCGATGGGAAGCCGGAGGTGGCGGGCGGGCCGGCGCCCGCACCCCGACCTGCGCGGCACGGCAGGTCGGGCACGGGTCGGGCGGTGCCTCGGGCACCGGGTGCGTCCGGCGAACTCCGGTGGCCCCACGATAGGAACGGAGTGTGCCGGAGGGCATGACGAGCGGGACCGACAGGATTGCGGTCCGGGACCGAAAGCGTTCCGTCGGTCCCGTCCGCTTCGCCCGGTTCGGTCCGGGTCGGGCCTGTTCCGGTCCGGGTCGGTCGTGTCCGATCAGCGCCATGGCCACGGCCGGTGTGGGTGGTCGGTTCCGGAACCGGTGCCGGATCGGGTGTCGGAACCGGTGCCGGTGCGGGTGCCGACTCCGGTGCCTCACCGGGCGGGTCTCAGAACTGGATGTCCGGGGCCTGGAGGACGATGCGCAGGCTCTCGGCCGCGTGGTCCGCCCCGATCTCGTAGCGGAGCCAGACGTTCTGCAGGGTCTCCCCCTCCCGGTCGCCGGGCACCATCACCCACAACAGCAGGCCCCAGGCCACCGCCGGGTCGTGGCCCTCCACCTGGCCCCCGAAACCGACCGGGACGGCGACGCCGATCCGGGAGGGCGGGTCCTGGGTGAAGTCCGGCGGGGCGAAGTCCGATTCGTCGTCGCCGGCCAGGACGACCGGGGTGTCGATGACCTTGAGCCAGTGGATCTCGACGTCCTCGACGATCCGTTCGAGTGCGACGGCCAGCCACCCGGGGGATTCTTTCCCAAAATCCGCTCCGCGGAGCACAGTCGGCCGAATTCGGCCGTTGTCGTTGCTCGGAACCACGGTTCGGCGGCGCGGTGCGGAACCGCGGCTCGGAAGTACGGTACGGAACCGCCGTGCTCCCTCGTCCCGCTGCCGTCGGGGGAAATCGCGCGGGACGTCCCCGACACCGGGCCTGGGAAACGCCTCGCCCGTGCATCCCGTTCGACCGTCAATTTTCGGACAACCGGGGTGAACTCCCAGGTCAGAGCGGATTGTCAGTGCCTCACCGTAGTGTGGAACCAACGTCGGAGGGGCGCGCTGGAAAGGCGCCGGAAATGGCGCCACAAGGGCGTTGGAAAAGGGGTAGAGGAATGGCCGCGAACAGGATCAAGCACAAGGTCAATCACGTCTCGCTCGTCGTCGACAAGTCCGGTTCGATGCGCCAGCACGAGGCGCAGCTCGTCCGCGTGGTGGACGAATTCGTGAAGGGCCTCCAGGAGGAGTCCGACCGGCTCGGCCACGAGACCCGCATCAGCCTCTACGCCTTCGACCACGAGGTGCACAACCTGGTCTGGGACATGGACGTCAAGCACCTGCCGTCCCTGCGCGGCCTCTACAAGGTCGACAACGGTGCGACGGCGCTGATCGAGGCGGCCGTGAAGTCCGTCGACGACCTGAAGAACATCTGGGAGGGTTACGGGGAGCACTCCTTCCTCCAGGTCGTCGTGACGGACGGCGCGGAGAACGCCTCCGGCTACTCGCGGATCGGCAAGATGCACACCCGCATGGGGGCCGGCCCGGGCAAGGCCGTCCTGCACGAGTGGATGGGCCGCATCCAGGGCGCCATGGACGACCTGCCCGACCACTGGACCTCGGCGATCCTCGTCCCCAACTCCCTGGCCAAGCGCACCGCCCAGGAGTACGGCTTCCCGGCGGGCAACATCGCGATCTGGGACGCGGACTCCACCAAGGGCGTCGAGGAGGCCATCGGCACCGTCAAGACGGCGGCCACGAGCTTCCTGCGGGGCCGGGAGAAGGGTGTGCGCGGCACCAGGAACCTCTTCACCATGGGCCAGGACCTGAACACCGCCGACGTGGCGGCCAGCCTCGACGCCCTGGACGCCGGCAAGTACGTCCTGGTCCCGGTCGACGAGCAGTCGCCGATCCGCGAGTTCGTCACCCGCACCGGGCACGCGTACAAGACCGGTTGCGCCTACTACGAGTTGTCCAAGCGGGAGAAGATCCAGGGCAGCAAGCAGCTCGCCGTGGCGGAGAAGGACCCGGCCACCGGCCGGATGACGGGCAAGGTGTTCTCCGGTCCGGCGGCCCGCCGACTGCTCGGCCTGCCGGCGTCGGAGGTCGCGGTGAAGCCGGGCGACAACCCGTCGTACACCGTGTTCGTCCAGTCGACCTCCGTCAACCGGAAGTTGGTGCCGGGCACCAAGCTGCTGGTCATGCTGTAGCCGAGCCGAGCCGAGCCGAGCCGAGCCGAGCCGAGCCACCGTGGGTCGTGCCGGGCGTAACGCCCGGCACGGCTACGGCCCACGGCTACGGCCCACAGCCCACGGCTCACGGCCCACGGCGCGTGCGCACCGCCGTCCCGCTCAGCCGCGACGGCCCAGCTCGACCGCGCGCCGGAGGTCGCGGACGTAGGCCTCCGGCTGTTCCCAGGCCGCGAAGTGGCCGCCCGTCCGGTGTTCCACGTACGCGCGGACGTCCAGGAACGCCTCGGCGTAGCTGCGCGGTTCCGGTTTGGTGTCGTGTGCGAAGACGGAGAGCACGGTCGGGGTGTCGATCCGGTCGGGAAGGTCGACCGGTTCGGTGTAGGTGCTGAAGGAGGTGCCGATCGTGCCGGTGGCCCAGTAGGCGGTGACCCAGGTGAGGAGTTCGTCCGGGGTGAAGGCCGGCCCGTCGGACCAGGACTCCAGCTTCTCGACGATCCACGCTGCGAGCCCGGCGGGGGAGTCGCCGAGGGCGACCGCGAGCGTGTTGGGTCGGGTCGACTGTTCGGCGATGTACCCACCCTCGCTCCGGAACCACTGCGCGCAGCGGCGGAGGTGGTCCGCCGCCTCGGGGGTGAGCTTCGCCGGGTCCGCGGTGAGGGCACGCTGCGGGGCGGTGTTGGTGAGGTGCAGGGCGGCCACCCGGTCGGGGTGCCGGGCGGCGAGGAGTTCCGCGACGGTGCCGCCCACGTCGCCGCCGGACACCGTGTAGCGGGGGTGTCCGAGCCGGTCCAGGGCGTCGGCGAGGATCCCGGCGATCCGGTCGGCCGACATGCCGGGCGTGGTGAGCGGGGGCGCGAACGGGAAGCCCGGCAGGGCGGGCACGATCACGTGCACGTCCGTGAGCAGGGGCAGGACGCGTTCGAACCGCAGCACCGAGTCCGGCCAGCCGTGCAGCAGGACGACCACCGGGGCGTCGGGGTCCGCGGACCGCTGGTGGATCATCCGCAGGTCGGTGCCGCCGGCCGGCACCGTCACCCAGGGGAGCGCATCGATGCGGCGCCGGTGGACGGTCCAGTCGTAGGCGTGCTCCCAGTGGTCGAGCAGTTCGTCGAGGTGGGTCCCGCTGATGCCGCGCCGCTCGTCCTCGCTCCACGGGGTCGTGACGCGCCGCGTGCGGTGGAGCCGTTCCCTGATGTCGTCGGTCATGTGTATGAGCGTACACACGATGTGTATGCTCATATACATGACTTTGCGCAATGCGGCCGCGACCCGGCAGCGGATCCTGGACCACGCGCGACCCCAGTTCGCCCGGCACGGGTACGCCGCCGTCACGGTCAAGGGCGTGGCGGACGCGGCGGGCGTGTCGCCCAACCTCGTCACGCGCTACTTCGGCGGCAAGGAAGGCCTGTTCCTGGCGGCGACCCAGGTGGAGATCCCGGTCTCCGGCTCCTTCGACGGCGACCGTTCCGACCTGGGCCCGCGCCTCGCGGCGAGCATCGTCCGGCGCTGGTTCGGCACGGCCGGTGAGGACCCGCTGCTCGTGCTGCACCGCGCGTCCGGCGAGCGCCCGCAGGCGGCGGAGGCGCTGGCGGCCTTCCTCGACACCAACTCGCTGGAGCCGCTGCACCGCTACCTGCGCGACAGCGGCCTCGACGACGCGGAGGCCCGCCGCCGGGCCGAGGCGATCGACGCTTTTGTCCTCGGCGTCTCGACCCGACGCCGGGTCCTGCGCTCCGACCTCGGCGACCCCGCCGACCTCCAGGCCTGGCTGGGCGCGACCATCCAGCGCCTCGCCGACGGCTGAGGTCCGGCGGCCCGGGGCGGGTGGTCAGGCCCGGCGGCGGGGCACCTGCGCCGGGGCGTCCTCAGGACGTGCGCGGGATGTCCTGCGGCTCCGCCCCGGTGAGTGCCGCGAAGCCGGCGCAGAGCAGGTGGACGCTCCGCAGGAACTTCTCGTCCTGGCTCGGGCGGGGGATCGACGGGCCCATGAGCAGGGGGAAGCGCGCGCACAGGTCGGCGTAGAGCTCCGCGGTGACCGGTGGTGGTGCCGTGGGCTGGTTCTGTTCCTGCAGGACGAAGCCGGTGACGTGGCTGAGCAGGGTGTCGGCGGCGATGCCGCAGTGGTCGGCGGGCAGGCCGGCGTCGAGGAGGGTGCGCAGCAGGCGTTCCATCAGGGAGAGGGCGCCGGTGCTGAGCACGCCGGGGCTCTCGGCGAGGAGCAGGGCGCCGCCGGGGTGCTGCTTGATGCTCTGGCGCAGGGCGGTGGCCTGTGCCTCGATGCGGTCCTGCCAGGTGGCGGCGGGCGGGAGGGCTGCGAGGGCCTCGGTGCCGTCGTCGTGGGCCTGCAGGCAGACCCGGTCGGCCATCAGGGCGAGCAGTTCGTCCTTGCCGCGGACGTGGTAGTAGAGGCTGCCCGCGTGGGCGTCCAGGCGGTCGGCGACCTGGCGCATCGACAGGTTCTGGTAGCCGACCTCGGCGAAGACTGCCATCCCCGCGTCGACGATGCGCTCCTTGGTGAGCTTCATGCGGTCCACCGTACAACGCTTTCCAACGCCGTTCGAAAACTGTGCTACGTTTGCGCCATCAGATTTTCGAACGGTGTTGGGAAGCATCGTCACCCGGGGGAGGGGCGGACACATGGAGGCGATCGTCTTCAACGTGACCACGGCCGCGCTGATGGTCATGATGGTCAACT
This sequence comes from Kitasatospora sp. NPDC048545, assembly GCF_040651155.1. Taxonomy (NCBI): domain Bacteria; kingdom Bacillati; phylum Actinomycetota; class Actinomycetes; order Kitasatosporales; family Streptomycetaceae; genus Kitasatospora; species Kitasatospora sp. NPDC048545. Next base: position 34,572 of record NZ_JBEZIQ010000077.1, on the reverse strand, counting down.
GCGGGCTCGGCGTGGTCGGTCGTGACACGCTGCGCGGCCGTCCGCTGCCGTGGGCGGCGATCGTCCTGAGCGCGCTCGCCGTCGGCGGCGTCCTGCTCCAGCTGGTCTGGTCCGGCGCCATGGACGCGCTGGACGCCGACCCCGCCAGGTCAGGCTGGTGGCGCGAGTTCACCTCGGTGTTCATGCAGAACGGCGGCCTCTTCGGCGGCCTGTGGAACCTCGTCACCCTCGCCGCCGTCGCCGCGCTCGCCCACTGGTACTGGGGCGGCTCGCTCACCCTGCTCCTCTTCCTCGCGGGCATCGTGCTGCCCGGCCGCGTCGACACCCTGCTCGGCCTCGGCGACGGCCCCAGCACCGACCCCCGCAACTTCGCCGGCAGCTCCGGCGCCACCTACTTCCTCGGCGCCACCCTCGCCCTCGCCTTCCTCACCCGCACCCGCCTGCCCAAGGAGATCGCCCTGGCGGCCGGCGTCCCGGCCCTCGGCCTCGCGATGTGGCTCGCCCAGGACAACGGCCACGGACTGGTCTCCGTCTACGGGTTCACCCTCGGCGCGGCGGTGTGGGCGGTGCGCAGCCGCCTGGCCCGCCAGGCGGCCGACCGGACGGCCTGAGGCTCTGAAAGCCTGCCGTCCTGACGACCGAACGGCCTGGCGGAGTCGGCCCCGAGGTTTCCGGAAGCCCGTCGCGCGGTGCCGCGGCGGGCTTCCGGTCATGCGTCCGCGTTCGGCGAAGGAGTCGAGCAGGCCGGGCCCGAGACGGGGCATGAGACTGGTGGGCTCGCATGTCGAGGTGTCGCGTATTCCTGGACGGGCATGGGCTCGTGTCACTGTGCTCCGACAGCCCACGCACGGGCGGGGCCCCTGCTGAAGGCGGCAGTGGCATGATCCGGGCCATGGATCAGCTCTCGTACTCGGCTGCATGGCTGTCGCAGTGGCGTGACGAGATCACGGATGCGGTGAGCTCCATGATCTCGAACTTCGAGGAGACCTACGGCTACGAGCCGGGCACGAACGAGGTCCAGGTCGCCGACGAAGAGGCCCTTCGGGCTGCCCGTGACTACGGTCGGCAGCTTCTGTCACAAAGTCCGTACCACAATGACTAGTTGGGCCCGACGTGGGATCCCCGGCGCCGCAGACCTGGGGCAGCGCGCTGCCGAGCTCGTCCGAGTCTGACCCGCGCCTATCCAGCCCCGTCCTGCTGCTGAACTCCGGCGGGCGGGGCCTGCTGATCCCCGGGGGCTGCTGCGGTGCGAGCGCGACGGGTGGCAGATCCTCGCCGGAGCTTGCTACGCGGTCCGCCACGCCCCCCGTACGCCGAACGACTGCCGACCGTGGACCGATGGCCTTACCCGGTTCTGGTCGCGTGACTGCTGGGCCGTCCCGCACCACCGCACCGCGAAGTAGAACCGCCTTGCCCCGTCCGGGACCGACCCGGGCGGGGCACTCTCGGCCCTGCCGTAGAACCGCTAGTTCCGTGTCTCCGGAGACCCGGAGGGCAACGAGTTCTGCGTCGCCGCCGGCCCGGCCGGGGGCTGATCCGGCCGGGCCCGTCCTCAGCGGGGCGCGACGGCGTACTGCCGCTGGAGCGACGTGACTTGACCCAACCAGAACTCCCACCGAGCTTGCTTCGAAACGCCGGGCGGGAGCAAACCGAGTTGCCTGGCCAGGACGTAGAAGCCGGGGCCCTCTCTCGGGGGCATCCGGAGGACGGCGAGGCGCGTCGAGAGCCCTGGCGGGAGGCGCCGCCCGGCAGTCACTTCCGGCGATCTTCAGGGTTCGGCCTGTACTCCACCCGATACCGGCGGTCCAGCTGGAGATGTCGATCTGAGTCACGATGTCATCATCCTGGTGGGCGCTCGGATCCACCACCAGGTACAAGTTGTCAGTGCCACAAGGAAGTTCACGGTACCCGATGGCCGCAGTGACGGTTCGAGCCGCGCCGCTTCCCGTCAGGCCCGGCTCACCGGTGAACGGGTGTGCGAACAGGGCTCGGTCCACCAGCCCTCCACTCCAGGAAGGAAGAGGGTCCTTCCGTCCGAGCGGACGGAGACGGTGCGCCCGCGCTGGCGGGCAGTGGCGCAGCGAAGGCCACTGTCCTGCCACCGGCCACCTTTGTCCCCGATTCACCGAGCAGAACTCCCGTGGCGTGAGGAAGAATTCGGGCTGTGGCACTTCCTGATCTCATAGGCTCCTACCGCCCGCTGGAACGCATCGGTGCCGGCGGCATGGGAACCGTCTTCTACTGCCTTCATCCCGAGACCCGGCGGCCGCTCGCGGTGAAGGTTCTTCATGCCGACCACGCACAGGACGTGGTGCATCGTCGGCGATTCGCCCGGGAGGTCGCTGTCCTGCGGAAGGTCGAAGGCCCGTACCTGGTGCCACTGGTCGACGCCGACCCGGATGCTGCGCAGCCGTGGCTCGCCACGCCCTACGTGCCAGGCAACACCCTCCACCAGCACGTCCGGTGCCACGGGCCGCTGACGGATGAGAGGCTGACGACGTTCGCCGCCGCGACCGCCCATGCTCTCGCCTGCATCCACTGGGCCGGTGTCGCGCACCGGGACCTGAAGCCCACCAACGTCATCCTCGCCGCAGACGGCCCGCGCGTCCTGGATTTCGGCATCGCCCATCACCTCGATGCCACCGTCGTCACCGCGACGCGCATGACCACCGGAACTCCCGGCTGGATGGCCCCCGAGCAACTCACCCGGGGTGAAACCACCACGGCCACCGACGTGTTCGTGTGGGGCGTGCTCGTGTGCTTCGCTGCGACCGGTCGCCATCCCTTCGGGAGCCCCACCGGCATCGACTTCCGGATCGCCAACACCGCCCCCGACCTCGGAGGCGTCCCCGAACGCCTCGCCGCGCAGGTCATGGCTGCCCTCGACAGGGACCCGGTGAATCGGCCCGCCGCCGACGCCCTGGCCGAGGCCGTTGCGGCCGTCTACGGCCCGGGCGGCACCCAGGTGTTTCCCACCGTGGCGTTCACCCGGGTCGTGGACACTCCCGCCCGGGGGCTGCCGCCTGTCGCGGCACTGCCGCCCTCCCACTGGGACGTGCCCGCAGCCGACACCGATCTCACCAAGGTCCTCGCGCGTGCCGTTGCGGACGCACGGACCGAGGTCCGGCCGACGGTTCCGCCGGTCGATGCGCCGCCCCCGCGCCGCCCCTTGGACGCGGTCCTCGGCAGCAGCACGGGGGTCCGCGCCCTCGCCGGTGGCGTGGCGCTCGCCGCCTTCACCACCGGCCTGGTCCTGGCCGTGACCAACAGCGGCGGCGACCGGGCCGGAGGCACCCGCACTGCCGCCGTGACCGCCCCGAGCCCTGCCGGTACCGGTACCGGCTCCGCCCCGGCCAGCCCGAGCGCCACGCCCAGCGAGCCCGTGAGCTCGTCTCCCGCCCCTACCCTCACCCGGACCGCCCTGCCGGCTCCGCTCCCCACCCCGACCGCGATGATCCAGAGCCTCTTCGGTGGTATGGGCATCACCGTCCCGGGTGACTGGCTCGTCACCAAGGATCCGCGGAACGACGGCCCGGCGGTGCCGGCCAACGGCGCAGGCGTGTCCCTCGGCCGCTACCAGCCCGCCGGAGGCGGCTTCGCGGGCATGCTGATCGCCTTCGACCCCAGCGAGACGGCCGACCGGATGTTCCCCACCGACCTCAGAGCTTCCAGCGTCCTGTGGGCCGGACAGGACGGTGGTGATTCGGAGACGATCACGTCCGCTCACGCCGGTCCGCTGGTGTCCGTCGGCAACCGCAAGGCCCAGAGCTGGACCGTCCGCACCGACCTGCTGCCCGACTACAACGGCACTCGCACCCATACCCACCGGGTGTGGTGGCTGCCGGCCTCGCACATCCGGATCACCACCTACGGGGACCTTTCCGCCGCGCAGGACCAGGACGTGGACCGGATGATCGCCTCGATGACCCTCAGCCCGGCGGACATGCCACTGGACTGCGCCGACGCGATCTCCTATCTGGACCGGATCCACGCTCACGCCGGCAACGCGAGCATCGCCGGAGTCGGCTGCGCCTCCCTGGCGTTCGGCCGGAGCACCGGCGCGCAGGACCCCGGCACGATCAGGACCGGTACCGAGGCGGCCTGCGTCGCTCTCGCTCAGGGCTATCTGGAAGGGGCATATGGCACCCCGAGCGACGAGCAGTACGCGGCCGACCGCAAGAACTGCGATCTACCGGTGAAGAGCTGACATCGAGGTGGGCGCGACGGCGCTGACCACCTTCGTCTGCGTCGGAGCTGTCCGCGGCGGGGTAAGGGGCGAAGTCAGGAGCGGGTCCGGCACAGCTCCAGGGCGAGGTCCGTGATCAGGCACCGCAGCGCGGCCGTCTCGACCACGGTCGGTGCTGCCCGGAGACAGGAGGCCCAGACGCAAGAAATCGGCTGCCGCCGAGCCGGCATGTGCTTCATGATCACGCAGGCAGGAGTCCGAACAGCCGCCTCGGCCCTTCGACGACCTCGGAGACCGCCGTGGTCCGGTACTCCCGCCGGCAACTCGGCGGCCCTGTCTGCGGCCCGAACGGCTGAACAAACGGCAGCAGGCACGTCGACGGGCGGTCCGCCGGATTGTGGACGGCTCCCACCTGTGCCGCCTTCGCGGCGACTGCCGGCTGAGGCAACGGCGCTGTAGCCCCACCGGCCCGGATGCCCGGAGGCGGTTCCCTTCCGGGATCGCCTCCGGGCGGGGCCTGCTGGGGGTGGATCCGCTAGAAGCTGACGATCTGCAGGAAGGTGCCGGGGTTGTCGGTGTAGTTGTTGCCGGTGACGTAGAAGGTGTGGCTGTCCGGGCCGACCGTCAGGTTCGAGCCGTGTTCGAGGTCGAACTCGGCGAAGTTCTCGCGCGGGACGGGCCGGTTGGTCGCGGTGTCGTACGCGGCGACGGTCGGGCTCGGCAGGTCGGTGTCCTCCAGCACGTACAGCCGGTCGCCGTGCGGGCTCAGCGCGAAGCCGGGAATCTGGCGCATCCCGGTGCCGAGGTCGATCGTGGCGGCGAGGCTGTCGGTGGTGAGGTCGATGACCTGGACCCGGCCGTCGGGCCTGGTCAGCGCGTACAGGCGGGTGCCGTTCGGGGCGAGTGCCAGTTCGTCGATGAAGCCGGGGGCGGTGATGGTGCGCACGACGGCCGGGCGGGGGCCGGTGAGGTCGACGCGGATGAGGCCGTCGGGGCTGCTGAGGTAGGCGGTGGTGCCGTTGGGCCGGACGACGATCTCGCGCGGGGACGTCGTCGGCAGGGGCACGTCGCCGGTGAACGCGGTGCCCGGGGCGGAGAAGGTGAGCAGGCGTCCGGGCAGGAAGGACGGGTTCGGAACGCTGTTGAGGTACGGCCCGCTCTGGCCGAGGTAGACCGTCGCCCCGTCCGGGCTGACGGCCAGGCCGTACGGGGAGCCCGCAGTCCAGCCGGCCGGGCGTGGCTGGTCCGGCACCGGCACGCTGGCCCGGAGCGTGTTGGTGCCGGTGTCGAAGACGTTCAGGGTGCCCTGGGTGATCAGGTAGAGGAGTTTGCCGTCCGGGGCGAGCGCCTTCGGGCCGCTCCAGAAGTCGGTGCCGGTCGGTACCTGGGCGAGGAACGCGCCGGTGCGGGTGTCGACGACGTCCAGGCGGCTGCCCGAGCGGGTCTCCTCCCCGACGTACGCGCGCCGCCCGTCGGGGCTGATCAGCGCCCGCTGCGTCCAGGTGGCGTCGGGGAAGGGGATCAGCCGTTCGACGCCGCCGACGGGCGGCTTGGCGCCGCCGGCCGGCACCGTGTTCGCCGCACTGACGACGGTTGCCGCGTTCGCTGAGACCGCCGCATTCGCCGTGTTCGCCGTGTTCGTCACCGCACCGGCGGCGCCGCCGGTGCCCAGGACGATGGCGGCGGAGAGCAGGGCGGAAGCCCAACGGGCCTTGGGTAGACGTAAGTTCACTGCGCTTGCCCCTCCTGTGATGGAGTTGTGGGGATAGGGTGAGGCTACGTCATGGGCATGGCATTCGGGGGCCGGTTACCGGAGTGGACCCCACTCGCCCGCCCGCCGGCCACCGTCCGGCCGCCGTCCGGCCACCGCGGGCCGGAGGCGGGCCGGATGTGGGCCGGAGGCGGGCCGAATGTGGGCCGGACGTGTGAAGCGCGGGCGATCGGGGGATGCGGTCCGGCCGGCGGATCGTTGAACGGTCATGGCGAGCGAGACGAACGACGGCGGGGCCAAGGGGCCGGTGGTGTGGGCGCTGGCCGTGCGTGAGGCGGCGCAGGGTCCGCCGGTCGCGGAACTGGTGGTGGGGGTCGGTGCGGACCTGCACGCCGAGCTGGTGGAGGCCGCCGTCGACAGCGGCTTCGTGGTCGCCGCCGGCGAGCCCCCGGCGACCACCGGTGCCATCGAGGTCGCCGGCGGCCGGGTGGAACGGCTGGTGCTGGTCGGCGGCCGCCAGGGGTGGGAGCCGGGTTCACGGGTCGAGGTGTCCCCCCGCTGGCTGGAGGCGGCCGAGGCGCGCGGTGAGGCCGTGGTGGTCGTCGTGCCGCCGCGGATCTGGCCGGTCGGAACGGCCGAGCAGGACCTCGACACGCGCATCGCCGTGTTCACCCGCTGGCTGGAGGAGGAGCGGGTGGCCGGCCGGGTTCTGCACGGAGCGGTGTCGGTGCGCGGTTGGTCGTGAACGCCGCGTCGGCGTCCCTGATCGCGGCTGCCGGGCCGGGCGTACTTTCGCCTGGGTGGATCGGCGTCGTCGGGCGTCAACTGCGGTGCGGTGGGCGTGCTTTCAGTGGTGTGGTGGCGGCTGGCGGGCGGTGCGGGAGGGCGCGGAAAACTTTTTGGAAGTCGCCTGCAACCCCGGCGGGTGCCGCACGTCTGTATCAGTGAGAGGCACGGAAGGGGGCCACCTTCCGAAGGCGGGGGGATCTTCCGTCCGAGCGCCGACCACCGCGACCCGACACCCGTCCGTTCGCGGGGCGTCTCGACCACTCACACACGCGCACACGCGCACACCCGTACATCCGCACATCCGTTCGCACGTTCACTTGTCACCGGCGTGGCCGAACCACTGGTTCGGCATGTCCACAACATGTTGTTTCCGGGGGGAAATCACCATGTCCAGCACCATCCGCACCCGCTCTTCCCGCCGTTGCGTTGTCGTCGCCGCCACGCTCGGCGTCCTCGCCCTCGGTACCCTCGCTCTGCCGGCCCAGGCCGCGTCCGCCGACGGCTCCACCACCGGAACGCTGAACGTGCAGGCACCCGCGGCGGTGGGCTTCGCCGGGCAGCCGGTCGCGTTCACCGAGACCGTCACCAACACCGGTACCCGGGCCACCGCCTACACCCTCGTCCTGCAGACCGAGACCGGACCCGGCACCCCGCCGCACGCCATCACCATCGACTACAAGGACCCCTCGAACGGGACCTGGACGCCCGTGCCGCTGGACTTCTACTCCGGGGCCGACGAGGCCACCTACAACGGCATGCTCAACGGCATCACCGTCGCACCCGGCCAGACCGTGACGGTGGACCTGCGGATCGGCGCCCCGATGGGCCTGCCCCACGACGGAGCCAGCAACGGCGGCTTCCCGTCCATCACCCTCGGCTCCCGCCTCACCACCCCCGACACCTGGGACAACCTCGCCGAGCAGTTCCGCACCATCGCCGTCGACCCCATCACCACCACCCTCACCCACGTCCCCGCCACCGCCGTCGCCGGAGGCGACCCCATCGAGTTCGACGCCGTCCTCGCCAACCCCACCCCCTCCGCCTACGTCAACCTCGGCAACGTGCTCTTCACCGACCCCCACGCCACGGTCCAGATCCGCACGGCGGACGGCACCTGGACCACCCTCCCCAAGGTCACCGGCACCGACCCCGCCGACCGGCCCGGCGTCTACCTCCAGGGCCGCGACTCCACCATCGCCGCCGGAGGGACCACCACCACCCACGTCCGCGTCTCCTACGACACCACCACCCCCCTCGGCGCCACCACCATCAACCCCTGCCTCTTCGTCAACGAAGGCGCCACCCCCTTCCTCGGCACCACCAACTGCGGCCAGGGCGCCACCATCAACGTCACCACCCCCACCAGCACCACCAAGACCACGGCCACGACCGCGAGCACCACGCCGGTCACCCACACCTCCGTCACCAGCGTGGAGGCCGCCACCGACGTCAAGCCGGTCGCCGACGTCAAGCCGGCACCCGCCACCCCCGTCGTGCCCACGCCCGGCGCCCCCGCCCCCGCCCCTGCTTCTGCCTCAGTCTCTGTCTCTGCCACCACCGACTCCGACTCCAACGCCATCCCCGCCGTCACCGCCGCCGTACTGGCCGTCCTCGCCACCGGCGCGCTCCTCCTCGGCGGCCGCCTGCGCCGCCGCCGTTCCTGAGCGACCCGCCTCACCCACCGACCCGCGCCCGACGACACCCACCGGGCAGGCGCGGGTCCACCCGGGCGCCGCTACGACCGGCCGTACCCGCACCCCGACCGGACGGCATCGTGGATGAGCTCCGCGACCACCCGCCGCCGCGCCACCCCGGCCCCGGCCCGCCGCCGCGCCACCCCGGCCCCGGCCCGGCGGCGGGTCCGCCTGGGTGATCGGCCCGGTGGCGGGCCCGGCGGGCCCGGCGTGTCAGCGGGTGCGGCCGTGGGGGCTCTGCCAGCCTGTTCCGCGCCCCGGTGCCGGACGAGCCGCGCACTGGCACGCCGATCGAATCCGAGGAGACCCCTTGCCGCAGCGGTTGCCCCTTCCCCGGCTGACGGCCGTCTTCGTGGCCCTGCTCCTCGGGGTCTCGGCCTGCTCCAGCTCCGGTTCGCGCCCGGCCGGTCCGCACAGCAGCTCGCCGCCCGCGGACGAGGTGGCGGCGGCCGGTCCGTTGGTCGGCGACCCGGCGCTCGTCCCCGGCGAGCAGTCCTGCGCGGCCGCGGAGGGCAACGCCCCGTGGTACCCGACCATCGCGGCCTTCGAGGTCCACGACTCCAACCGGACGCACCGTTACGGGTGCGCGCACTTCGAGGGTGCCCCGTCGAACAACCAGGTCTACGCCTACAGTTCGCAGCAGGTCTACGCCACGCCGTACAACATCGTGGACCGCGGCCCCGACGAGCTGTACGTCTACGGCGGCGGCTACGGCGACGACCCGGCCGCGTCCGGTTCGTTCGTCTCGCGGGTGGAGCCCGGGACCTTCAACGAGGTCTGGCGGCAGGTGCTCATCAACACCAACGCGACGGACGAGTGGGACTACCCCGGTGTCCTGAACGTGCTCGCGGACGGCAGCTTGGTGGTCATCTACGGCTACCACATCGCCCGGATCGACCCGCAGACGGGCAAGGTGCTCGCCCGGACCACCCTTCCGACCGGCGGGTCCGCCCCGCGCGACACCGCGTACAACGGCTACGACGCGCTCCCCGACGGGACCATCGTCGCCAAGACCGTCAACCGTCAACCCGGCTGCACGGAACAGGGGTTCAGCGCCTTCCTCAACTGCCCCGACCCGTCGGCCGTACCGCCGTCGATCATGGTGGCGATCGACCCGAAGAGCCTCCAGGTGCTCTCCCAGGTCGCGCTGCCCGAGATGATGGGCGGCCGCATCACCACGTCGACGCTCAACGGCACGCCGGAGATCTACCTGCCGGGGGCGACCAAGCTCTACCGCTACGCCTACCGGAACGACGCCTTCGTCCCCGACCCCTCGTGGGGGCCGGTGCCGTACCTCAAGGACGGGCAGACCGCCGCGTCCGCCATGGCCGTCATCGGCGACTACGTCGTCGCGATGACCAACGGCGGGAAGCCGACCCCGACGCCCATGAGCGTCGTCGCCGTCTCCCAGAGCGACTCGACCAAGGTGGCGAACATCCAGCCGTTCGCCGACAGCGGCAGCAAGAACAGCTTCATCCCGTCGATGGTCTCCGTCGACCCCGAGAACGACCGCGTCTACGCGATGGACGCGGGGGCGGGCAAGCTGGCCGGGATCGACCTCGCGAACGGCGCGCTGTCGGTGGCGTGGACGCAGGACCAGACGACGCTCAGCTTCACGACCCTGATCGGTCCCGCGGACCAGCGCGTCCTGATCGGGACCGACATTCCGGTGAAGTTCTTCCAGGGCCTCAAGAAGTACACCACCGAGCAGGTGGTGTGGCGCCGGGCCCAGGACGGCACCGAACTCGCCCGCTCCAGCCAACTGCCCAAGATGACCCAGGGGATCCTGGTCACGCCCGGCTACGCGGGACTCCAGTACTTCCTCACCGCGGACGGGCACGTCACCGGCCTCCAGGTCGCACCGAAGCCCGCCTCTGCTTCGCCGTCCGCCCCGGGCAGCCCCACGAACTCCACGTCGCCGGCCTCTCCGTCGTCGCCGGCCTCTCCCGCGTCCCCCGCCTCTCCCGCGTCCCCGTCTTCCCCCGCAACCGCCGGCTCGTCCGGCTCTCCCGGCCCGTCCGGCTCCGCCACGGTGACCTCGCCCTGAGTGCGCTCAGGACGCGGTCAGGTGGCGGTCCATCCTGGTCAGGGCGTCGCGGAGGGAGGCCCGCGTGGTGACGCCCAGCTCGGGGAAGACACGGTGGAGGTGGGCGCTGACCGTGCGGGGGGACAGGCGGATCTGCTCGCCGATCTCCTTGTTCGTCAGGCCGCCGGCGGCCGGCTCGGCGACCCGGCGCTCCTGCCAGGTCAGCGGCACCGCGGTGGGCGTCGGGGCGGGGGGTGCCACCCCGGCCGCCCTCAGCTCGGCGTGGGCCCGCTCGGCCCAGGCGGTGGCGCCGAGCCGGTCGAGCGTCTCGGTCGCCGGGGCGAGGAACGCACGGGCGGCCGCGGCGCCCTGGACGCGGCGCACCCGGATCCCGTGCGCCAGCCGGATCCGGGCCAGTTCGAACGGGAAGCGCTCGGCGCCCGGGTGGGACTGGGCGCGCGCTCGCCAAGCTGGGCGTGGGGGCCATCTTCGGGCTCCTGGGAGGCAAGGCCGTCAAGTAGGTGTCGCCACGGCCGGTCGACGGCTCTGTCGAGGCCGGCCCGCGGGGCGGCCCCGGCGTCGACGGTGGCGGCGGCTGTGTGATCGTTATGCCGCGGGTGTCGCGCAGGGTGCCGGGGGAGGGGCGAGGGGCTGCCGATAAAGGGGAGGACCACAACGGGGCGGCCGACCTAGAGTGACCCGATGGCTACCAACACGGACCGGACACTGCCGCACGATCCGGGGGAAGGCACCGCACCCCCCGTCCCGACCAACGCCGTGGGCATGGCCCCGGTGTTCACCGACCCGCTGTGGCGGATACCCGTCCGGCTGAACCCGGTGGAAGCCGAGCTGCTGCGCACCGCACCGCTGCGGCGCCTGCACTTCGTCGCGCACGGCGGGGCGTCGACGATCAGCACCCTGCAGTCGTACTCCCGGCTGGAGCACTCCCTCGGTGTCCTCGCGCTGGTCGCGCACTTCCGTCCGGAGGACGAACTGCTGCGGGTCGCCGCGCTGTTGCACGACATCGGCCACCTGCCGTTGAGCCACACCGTTGAAGGCGTCGGCGGCCTCGACCACCACGCGATCGGCTCTCAGCTGCTCCGGGCCGAGCCGGTCCGGTCCGTCCTGGCCGGGCACGGGATCGATGCCGGGTCCGTCGCGGCGGTTCTCGGCGGGCAGCCGCTCTCGCCGCTCCTCGGCCGCCCCGGCCTGATGAACCTCGACCATCTCGACTCCTATGTGCGCAGCGGGCGCGCCGCCGGGCGGCTGGAGACCGATCCGGCCGTTCTGCTGGCCCGCCTCACGCTGGAGGACTCGGTGGTGTCGGCCGACCGTGAGGCCGCCGCGGTACTGGTCGCCCTGGTCCGGGCGGAGGCGCAGCTCCACACCTCCTGGGACAACGTGGGCCCGGTCTCGGTGGTCCGGCGCCTGGCGGGCCGGCTGCTCGACAGCGGCGCGCTCACCCCGGCCCGGCTCGCCCGGATGACCGATGCCGAGCTGTGGTCCGCGTTCGACTCCTGCGGGCCACCCGGGCGGAGAGCGGCATGATCCGCTACGAGCCGCACCGGTTGCGGGTCACGGTCGGGCACGCCGACGGAGACGGCACCGGGTGGGGCTACGCATTGCGCAAGATCTACTGCTCCGCACCGCTCGTACGGGGGCGGCGACTCGACGAGTCCGTGCCCGAGCTGGCGGCCGAACTGGACGCGCTGCGGTTGCTGCCCACCGGGTTCCGCGTCCGCTGGAGCTGAACGCCCGCGGCGTCCTCGGCGCCCCCGTCGTCCTCGTCGACGGGGAGGCCGCGCCCATGGCGTCAGGTCGCCTGCAAGGCCAGCGTGTGCAGGGCCCGCTGTGTGGGCGACCCCGGGTCGGCGGTGATCAGGACGACTTCCTGGTCGTCCTCGGGTACGAGCAGGACGTCGCAGTTCAACCGCAGCAGGCCGACCCGCGGGTGGTCGACGGTCTTGGTGCGGTGGCCCGGTGCATGGACCGGACGGGTCTGCCAGATCTGCCGGAACTCCTCGCTGCCGGCGTGCAGTTCGGCCAGCAGGGCGATCAGCTGCGGGTCGTGCGGGTAGCGGTCGGCGGCCCGGCGCAGCCGCGCCACGACGATGTGCCCGAACTCCTCGGTGCCGGAGTTCGCGTCCGCCGGCCCCCGGTCCAGGAAGCGGCGCCGGGCCAGGTTCGTCGTCCCGGGCGCGAGGTCGCCGCCGAGCAGCGCCCGGGCCAGTGGGTTCCAGGCGACGACGCCGTAGGCCGCGTCGGTGACGACGGCAGCGGTCTCCGGCAGCCGCTCCAGCATCCGGGCCACGTGCGGGCGGACCCTCCGCACCGCGTCGCCGGCGGGCGGCGCGTTCGATCCCGCCAGCCGGAACAGGTGACTGCGCTCGGCCGGTGTGAGCCGCAGCGTCCGGGCCAGCGCGTCCAGGATCCGGGCCGACGGCCGCGGCCCCCGGGCCTGTTCCAGGCGCGTGTAGTAGTCGACCGACATGTGGGCAAGCTCGGCCACCTCCTCGCGGCGCAGGCCCGGCGTGCGGCGGGCGGTGTCCGTCGTCGTCAGCCCGATCTCGTGCGGGCGCAGGCCCGCCCGCCGGTCCCGCAGGAAGCGGGCCAGTTCCTGACGTGCCATGCCGCCTCCGGCCGCTCGGCTGGTACGGACTGTCCCTGGCAGGCGACCCGCCGTCAGGGGACCGTGGTGTCCATGAACGATCGCACAGCTCTGGTGACCGGTGCCAACAAGGGGATCGGCAAGCACATTGCCCGGCTGCTCGCGGCCGAGGGCTTCACCGTGTACGTGGGCGCCCGCGATCCCGGGCGCGGACGGCGGGCCGTCGAGGAGATCGGTGCCGGTGCGCGGCTGCTGGTCGTCGACGTGACGGACCCCGACGCCGTCGCACGGGCCGCCGCCCAGGTGGACCGCCTGGACGTGCTGGTCAACAACGCCGGCGTCTCACCGTCGCTCGCTCCACCGGCCGAGAGCGGTGTCGAGGAGTTCCGGCGCACCTACGAGACCAACGTGTACGGGGTGGTGACGGTGACCAACGCCGTCCTGCCCGCCCTGCGCCGGTCCTCGCACCCGCGCATCGTCAACGTCTCCAGCGGCACCGCGTCGCTCACCTGGAGCACCAACCCCAACCCCCAGTTCACCCCGGGAAGCGGGGGCGCCGCCGCCTACCGCTCCTCCAAGGCCGCCCTCAACGCCCTCACCGTCCTCTACGCCCAGACGCTGGCCGGGGAGGGCTTCAAGGTCAACGCGCTCGCCCCCGGCCTGCGGGCCACCGATCTCAACCCCAGGGCTGCCGCCGCCGGTGGTGACCCGGCCGAGGCCGCCCGGGGTGCCGTCCACCTGGCCCTGCTGCCGGACGACGGCCCCACCGGTGGTTTCTTCTCCTGGGACGGAACGCCCGAGCCCTGGTGACCGGTACGGTCTGCCGCGACCGGCAGGAGCGGGTCCCGGTCCACCGGCGGCCCGAGAACCTCTCCCGGGTCCCGGCCACCACGAGGTGATGTCCGGCGGGGCCGTGGACGTGGGCGAGTCCTACGCGCAGGCGGCGGCCCGGGAGTCGGCCGAGGAGTTGGGCGTCCGCGCGCCGGTCCCGCTTCGTGTGCACGTTCCTGTGCCGGGGGGGCGATCGGCCCGTACCGGCTCGGCGTGCACGAGGCCGTGATCACGGGCGGGGTGACGCCTGCCCCGGAAGCGGTCGCCTGGCACGGCCGGCTGACGGAGACGGAGCTGCGTGCGGGCCTGCGGCAGTGGCGCTTCGTCCCGGAGCACGCCGCCTGCCGGCGACCCTCTGCCTGCCCGGGGCGACCCTCCGCCGGGCGGGCACCGAACGGGTGCTCGCCCGGCGGGCCGTCTGCTGACCGACCGCCGGCCGGACCGCCGGGCCGGAGCGTCCCGACGTCAGTCGCGGGACCGACCCCTTGGCTGCGAAGCTCCGGGGTGGCACGACCGATCCACGCAGGCAGGTGCCTAGATCGCGGCCCACCCGGTCCAGTTGCCGTTGACGTCACGGACGCGGCTCCAGATGTGGCCGTCGGTGCCGACCGCGCCGACCTCGAAGTTGCCCTGCCCCATGTCCGTGGCGAGGACGCTGACCGGGCCCGTGAAGGTGCCACCGAAGGAGAGCCAGCCGCTCTTGTTGCCGGACTTGTCGGTCCAGCGCGTCCACACGGCGTGGTCGGTGCCGATGACGAACACCTCCTGGCGGCCGTCGCGGAAGTAGTAGGTCGCCGTGCCGTCACGGTACGGGCCGCCGCAGAGGTACTTGCCGCCCCACACCGGGCTGCTGCACGTGGTCGAGCCGTTGCTGCCGGAACCGCTGCCGCCCGGGGTCGCCGCACTGGCGGGCGTCGCGGCGACGGAGAGTGCGGCGAGCGTGGCCACGGTGGCGGCAACGGCCTTGAGGTGCTTCATGATTGCTCCCGAGGAGAGACGTGGGGACCAGCCGGGGCCGGGTGAACGGGTCGGCCCCTCACCAGTGCTGACGGGGGCGCACCCGGAACGGGTTCACCCGGCCGGCACCCGAGCGGGGACGCCGTCCGCCGGTGGCCCGCGGTGTGGGCGGGCGGTCGCTCCGGAGTCCGCCTCGTCGCTCGGGGCCCGTGGCCGTCGGCCTGCGGTGGTCAGGTTGCGGTGGTCAAGTCGCTGCGGTCAAGTTGCTGCGGTCAGGCCGCGGTGGTGAGGTCGGCCCGTCGGGCTTCGGGGCGGACGGCCTGCGCGGGCAGTCGGTGTTCCAGGTGGAGCAGGAGGCCGGTGCCGCGAGACCGGCGCCGGCAAGGAAGCCGGCGGCGTCGAGGATCGACCTCACCCCCGAGGGCCGGTCCACCATCGACGGAGCGGTCGCCGCCGGGCCGGCCGTCCGGCGCCGCGCCGTCGACACCCTCGGCTCCGAGCGCGCCGCCCGGCTCGACGGCCTGCTGCGCGACCTGCCGGCCTCCCTGGGGGCCCGAACCCGCGACGCCCGGCCCCTCGTGCCCCGGCCAGTGGCGCCCGGTCCGCGGCGGTGGCGCCGCGGGCCGGGCGGGCCGGTCGGCTACCTGATCGCAGTAGGCCGACTGGTGGGACCGGTGCGCCGGGGCGGAGGCTGGATCCGATCAGGACCGGGCCGCTGGGTGTTCGGCCGTGAGGTGAAGGCAGAAACGCATGTCACGTTGCCTCGACAAGCCGGAGCACGCGTCGAACGCCTCGGGCTCGGGCGAGCCGGGCCGTTCGAGCCGGAGGGCCGGCCTGGCTGCGGTGGCGCTGGGCTGCACGGTGCTGGTGGCCGCCGGGTGCAGTTCGTCGGGCACGTCGTCGTCCAGTTCGCCGTCGCGCTCGTTCTCGCCGAACGCGAGCTCGTTCTCGGGTGAGCTGCCCTCCTCGGTCGCCTCGGCCAAGAGTTCGCTGCTGGGCTCGGCCTCGGCGGCCGCGTCCGCGGCGTCGTCCGCCGCCTCCGAGGCCATGGCCTCGCTGTCGGCGGCGGCGTCGGCGTTCGAGGCGTCCGTCTCGGCCCAGGTGGCCGCGGGCCGGGCCGAGGCGCAGGCGGTGTTGGCGAAGACCCAGGGCGCGGGCAACGCCCTGTCGGACGTCACCCTCACCGGCCTGCCCAAGGCTCA
The DNA here is from genome assembly GCF_040651155.1 of Kitasatospora sp. NPDC048545. Classification (NCBI taxonomy): domain Bacteria; kingdom Bacillati; phylum Actinomycetota; class Actinomycetes; order Kitasatosporales; family Streptomycetaceae; genus Kitasatospora; species Kitasatospora sp. NPDC048545. The sequence continues at coordinate 18,568 of NZ_JBEZIQ010000077.1, read as the reverse complement.
GGCCGCGGGCTTCAACGCCGCCCTGGTGACGGTCGTGAACAGCACGAGTTCGACGGCGTCGTACGCGATCAAGGTCGAGTTCCTCGACGAGACCGGCAAGGTGGTGGACACCTCCTACCTGGGGGTCAAGGACCTCGTCCCGGGGGCGAAGGCCACCCCGACCGCGTTCAGCCCGATCGACCGGGACCAGGCGCTGGTTTCCAGGGTCGCCCAGGCCCAGCGCTACTGATCCGCCCGGCTGCGCCCGGGAGCCGTCGGCCGGGCCGGAATCCCCGCCAGGCCGGAGCTCTGTCGGGCCGGAGCCCCGGGCCCGATCCCGCCCGGCGGCTCCGGCCGACGGCCGCGACCCGCCGACCCGCCGACCCGCCCGTGGTCAGGGCCGGGCCTGGGTGAAGCGGCCGCCGAGGTAGCGGAACTCCGGGTCGTCGGCGGACAGTTCGCCGTGTTCGGCGATCAGGTCGGCGGCGAAGCGCTCGGCGTCGTCCAGCGGCCGGTAGCCGAGCGCCCGGGCCGAGGCGAGGTCCCACCAGGCGCGGGTGTTGCCCGAGATGCCGTAGGCCACGGTGTGCCCGGCCACCGGCCCGGTGAGCGCCGCGTGCACCAGCCGGGCGCAGTCGCCCGGGCTGAGCCAGGTCGCGAGCATCCGGACGCTGCGCGGTTCGGCGGCGAAGGAGCCGATCCGCAGCGAGACCGTCTCGATCCCGTGCCGGTCGGCGTACAGGGAGGCGAGGTTCTCGCCGAAGCACTTGGAGAGCCCGTAGTAGGTGTCGGGCCGCTGTGCGCTGTCCACCGGCACGGCGCTGCCGTCGGCGGGCCGTTCGGCGAAGCCCATCGCGTGGTTGCTGCTGGCGTAGACGATCCGGGGCACGCCCGCGGCCCGGGCGGCGTCGTAGAGCCGGTAGCTGCCCTCGATGTTGGCGGCCAGGATGTCGGCGAACGGTGCCTCCCCCGGGATCCCGGCCAGGTGGACGACGGCCTCGACGCCGTCCATCGCCGCCGCCAGTGCCTCGGCGTCCTGCAGGTCGGCGGTGACCGCGTCGGGTTCGCCGGGCACGGGGAGGCGGTCGAAGCAGCGCAGCCGGTACCCGTAGGCGGGCAGCAGCTCGCGCAGGCTCGTGCCGATGCGGCCCGCGGCACCGGTGAGCAGGACCCGGCGGGGCCGGTCCACCGTCTGTTGCGTCTCCATGGTTCTCGACTCCTCGCGGGTCCGTCGAACTGGTGGTCGGATTCGGCGTCGAGCGACCTTACCTGACGGGGCGACAGCTCGCGGGGCGCGAGCGCACGGCGAGGGCCCGGCCGGACCGTCCGGCCGGGCCCCTCGTGGGTGGTTCCCGGTGGTGGTGTCCGGTGGTGGTTCCCGGTGGTGGTGCCTACGCCTTCCGCGGTTTGCGCCGCTTGCCCCGGCTGCCGTGTGGCCGGTTCCGGTCCTGGGCCGGCATCGCCGCGTCGAACTGGGCTTTGCTGGTCAGAGCTCGCGGTTCGGGTACGAGCGTGGTCGCCGTCGATCGCCACGGGACAGCCGAGGCCCAGCCGACCAGGGGCATGGTCTCGTTGTAGTGCGGAGCGAACTGCGCGACGGTGACGGCGGGAATCCGGTAGTTCAGGCCGCGGACGTGTTCGAGGAACGCGTCGGGCAGCGATACGTGGTGGGTTTCCACGTAGTGGGGGAAGTCCTGGCGCCACAGCCATTCCCCGTCGGTCACCAGGGACGAGCATCCCGGAGAGTGCCGGTGGGTGCTGCCGGTGATGACGTCGTGTCCGGCTTCCATGACGTCGATCAGGACGTGGCCTGCGTCCAGGTAGGCGACCAGGTCCATCTCATCCGGCTCTCCGACGGGCCGGACAGCATCGCGGATCGATCCGTTGGGTTGGCCGGAGCGGTTGTCGAGTTCGTCGTAGAAGCCCAGCAATCCCAGCACTGCGTCTCCCTCGATGAGCCGTTCCGCCCTGCCGGCACCGGTAGGTGCGGCCACCGTCGGTCATCGGTGTGTGAAGACGAACGATCATGCGGCGGCCGCAGGTCACAGCGTAGACGCTGCCCGCTGGCAGGAAGCGTTCGAGGGTCTGACGGGCCGCATCGCAGGCCGGTTCGCCCGGGTCGAGCCCGGACGCCGAATACGACACCTGGTGCTGGGAGCCGGAGTACCGACCCTTTCGGTGCTCGATGGCGCCGGTCGCCCCGCCGGATATTCCCCCTTTTCCCGGGCGTGGCAGAACATCGTCGGCATTCGAGGGCGGGTTCGCCCGTGCGGCAGGCGGGTGCCGGGAGATCGCAATCGGCGACATGCGGAATGGTGGAAATGCATGAAATGCCACAGGGCCCCGTCCGCCATGGATTCCGTCGCAGGGGCATGGCTTCGCCAAGTAAGTCAAGACTTACCTTCGGCGGAGCTTTGACCGTATGGTGTGGCTCGAATCGAAGGAGCCCCTGTTGTCGAAGACGAATGATTCCGCTGTGCGCGTGGTTGACTCGGAGCGGGATTATGTGTCCTCCCTGTACGAGTTGCTCGCCGAACGGCTTTCCGAGGCGCGCGCACATCGGGCGAGTGTGCTCAAGGCCCCGGCGGAAAGCGCCGGTGAGGCATACGAACGAGAAATCGCCGCAGAGCGCCTGGCCAAGGAAATCGGCCGGCTGGAGGGCGCCGAAAAGGGGCTGGTCTTCGGTCGCGTCGACTGGGCGGACGGCACGGCCCTGCGCATCGGGCGGATCGGACTGCAGACGGAGGAGGACGACCTGCCACTGCTCGTGGACTGGCGCGCGAACGCGGCGCGGCCCTTCTACGAGGCGACACCGGTCCACCCGATGGGCCTGCGGCGGCGCCGGCACCTGCGCATCGAGGAGCGCACGGTCGTCTCGGTGAGCGACGAACTGCTGGACGGGAGCGCCCCGACCGACGAGGACGTCGTGGGGGACGGCCCGTTGACCGAGGCTCTGTCGGCACGGCGTACGGGCAGGATGCACGCGGCCGTCGCGACGCTGCAGGCCGAGCAGGACGAGATCGTCCGCTCCGCCCACCGCGGGGTGACCGTGGTGCAGGGCGGGCCCGGCACCGGCAAGACGGTGGTCGCCCTGCACCGGGCAGCCTATGTCCTGTACGCGTTCCCGCGGGCCGCCGAGGAGGGTGTCCTGGTGGTGGGCCCGAACGCCCGGTTCCTCGACTACATCTCCCGGGTCCTTCCCTCGCTCGGCGAGAACGACGTCGTTCTGGCGACCTGCCGGGAACTGGCCGGGGTGTCCACAGGCGCGGTGGGCCCGTTCGGTGCGGCGCGTCTCAAGGGCAGCTCCGATCTCGCCGCTGCCTTGGCGGGCCTGCTGCGCGCCCACCAGGCCCCCGTCGGTGACTTCACCGTGCGGGTCGGACGGGAACTGGTTCACCTGTCCGGCGAGGAGGTCGCCACGGCACGCGATGCCGCCGTGGCGGCCGCACCGGGGCACAACCCCGCGCGCCGGGTGTTCAAGGAGCTCTTGGTCGACGCCGTCACCGACGCCATGCGACGAGACATGGGTGACCTCCTGGAGCAGATCGACGCCGATGCCGAAAGGATGACGGGCATCAACTTCGACCGGTTCACGGGAGTCGCCCAGCGCCGTGCCGAAGGGGCGGTCGACTCGGGTCCGGTCCACGAGCTGGACCTGGACGCCGTCCGAGCCGATCTCCTCGACGACGCCGGCGTCGACCGCGCGGTCGAGGTGTTGTGGCCGCGGCTGGTACCGGGTGACCTCGTGCAGGCGCTCCTGACGAACGCAGGCGCTCTCGCCGAACTCCTGCCCGGTCTGACCGCGCAGGAGCGGTCCCTTCTGCTGCGCGGTCCGGACGACCCGTGGACCGATGCCGATGTGCCGTTGCTGGACGAGGCGGCGAGCCTGGTCGACGGCCCCCCCGAGCGGACGTACGGGCACGTCGTCGTCGACGAGGCGCAGGAACTGACCGCCATGCAGTGGCGGATGATCGTCCGCCGCTGCCCGTCCCGGGCGATGACGTTGGTGGGTGACTTCGCCCAGGCGGGCCCGGTCGCGACGGCACGCGACTGGACGGAGGCACTGAGCCCCCACGTCGGACCGCGGTTCAAACTGCACAACCTGACCGTCAGCTACCGCACCACGCAGGAGATCCTGGAGGCCGTCCGGGATCTGCTCGCGCGGATCGCTCCGGACCAGGAGCCCACACGGTCACTGCGAAGCGGTGAGAGCCCGCGCACCGTGACCACACCTCCGGACGGGTCGGTCACCACCGTCGTTCAGGAACTCCGCGCCCAGAGCACCGCGCACCCGGGTGAGCTTCTGGGAGTGATCTGCGCGGACACCAGGGTGAGCGAGCTGACGGCCCAGGGCGTTGCTCACCACGCACGCATCGTGCCGGCGTCCGAAGCACGCGGTCTGGAGTTCGACGGCGTCGTCGTCATGAACCCCGAGGAGATCATCGCCGCCCGCCCCGGTGGGGAAAGGGACTTGTACGTGGCCCTGACCCGGGCCACCAAGCGCCTCTGCACGATCACCGTCCACCCCGCCTGACGGTTCGGCGCCCGCGTCGCCGCGCGGCGTTGCGTTGGCGTGTCTGCTGCGCCGTGGTTCCCGGCGTCGTCGCCACGGCCGGTCCGGGTGCCGGTGAGCACGGGCGAGCCGGTGGGGTGGGGTTCTCGCCGAGGGGCCGGACGGCCTACCGGCCGGCGCTGTCCGGGGGCCGGGCGGGCGGGGGGACACGCAGTACCGGGAGTGCGCAGAGCGCGGCTGCCGTGGTGGCGCAGACGGCGGCCATGGCGAGGACCGTCCAGGTCGACGGGGCACGGGCGATGCCCGCACCGATGCCGCTCAGCTCGCCCTGCCGGTCGATGAGCCGGCGGACGAGCGGGATGGCGACGGCCGAGCCGACGGCGACGGTGATCAGGGCGATGGCTGTCCCGCGGACGGCGAGTACGACGGCGGACTGGCTCGGGGTGAGGCCGATCGCCCTGAGCAGGCCGAGGTCCCGGCGGCGTTCCTGGAAGCCGGCGGTGGCTGTGGTGAGCAGGTCGACCAGGCCGATGAGGGCGAGGACGAGGAGGAGACCGACGACGCTGGCCCGCAGGGCGCCGGGCCTGGTGACCGGGCCGGTGGGGAGGCGGATCTCCGTCCGCCCGGCGAGGCCGACGCGGGCGGGGAGGTCGCGCTGAACGGCGGCCGGGTCCTGGCCGGGGCGCAGGGTCAGTTGCCAGAAGTCGGGGTGGGTGGGGTCGCCGGGCCGGTCCAGGGTGTCGAAGCCGGTGGACAGGACGCGGCCGCCGTGTTCGGGTTCGAGATTCCGTCCGACGATGTGCAGGATGCGGGGGGTGTTCCCGGTGGTGAGCCGCACCCACTGGCCGACCCGGGCGCCGAGCAGGTCGAGGGCGCCCTGTCCGGCAACCGCCTCGTCCGTGGCGTGGATGGTCCGGCCCTCGACGACGGTGTACGGGTACGGCGCCTCGGTGGTGCCGACGGCGCGCAGGGTGAGTGTCGCGGACTGGCCGGGCGCGAGGGCCTGCATCTCCGCGCCGGGGTAGGCGCCGCTCACGGCGGTGTCGGCCGCCAGGGCGGCGGCGAGCTGCCCGTCGCCGGGCGTCTGGTCGGGGGTGGTCCGGCGGGCGGTGACGGACGGGACGGTGGCGCCGTGATCGGGCCGGGTGACGGCGTCGAGGGTCGCCCAGGTGCTCAGGGCCAGGGTGGCGGCGACGACCGGGACGGTCAGGCGCAGTGCGCTGCCGACCAGGTCCGAGCGTCGGCGCAGGACGCTGCCGAGGCCGAACGCGAGGGCCGGGGGCAGCCGCCGGAGCGGGCCGAGCCGGACCGGCCGTGCCGTCATGGCGGGTGGCCGGGTGCCGTCGGTCGGCGGGACGGGGGCGACCCGGGAGGCCCGCAGTGCGGGCAGTGCCGCGGCGGCCCCGACGGCGAGGAGCGCGGCCGCGGCGACGGCGACGGTGGTCGCCGTGCCGCCGGGGACGAGTCCGTGGAGCGCGTCGGTTCCGCCGCCGAGGGCCGGGACGGTGTGGACGGCGATCGCGGCACCGCCGGCGCCGAGCAGGACTCCGGCGCCGGCCAGCAGGAGCTGCCCGGCGATGAACATCCAGGCGACCTGGCCGGCGGTGAAGCCGACCGCCTTGAGGAGGGCGATGTCGCCCGTCCTCGCCCTGATCCGCCCGCCTGCGGCGCCGGCCACCGCGAGGGCGGCGGCGAGCAGCGCGGCGAGTCCGCTGAGTCCGAGGAGCAGGCCGGCCAGCCGGTTGTCCTGTTGCCGCGCGTCCCGCGCGTCCAGCCAGGTGGTGATGCGGGAGACGCGCCCGGCGCCGAGGACGCTGACCACCCGCTGGGCCGTGTACGCGGCGTCGGAGGGGCGGGCCAGGCGAAGGCCGAGGGTGAGGCCCTGGGCCGCTTGGTCCGGCTGGATCAGGTCGAGGGTGGCGGGCGACGCCCAGCCGAGGTCGTAGCCCGCGGCTTGGCTGGGCAGTTGGTCGGGGCTGTCGGCGATGCCGAGGACCTGGAGTTCGACGGCCGCGCCGCGGCTGTCGAGGACGGTGAGGTGGTCGCCGGGGTGGGCCCAGGCGGCGTCGGCCGCGGACTGTTCGAGCACGATGCCGCGGGTGTCGGCGGGGACGAGCCAGGTGCCGGAGCGCAGGAGTGGGCGGGCCGCTCCCGGGGTGTCCCCGCGCAGCACGAGGGTGGTGCGGCCGGGCGGGCCGGTGGTGGCCGCGCCGTCGGCTCGTCGGCCGACCAGTGTGGTCTCGGCGGTGTGCTGGGGCGGTGAGACGGCGAGTACGCCGGGTTCGCGGGCGAGCACGGCGGCCGAGAGTTCGTCGGCGTTGCCCCGGGCGGTCGTCGGCGGGCGCAGGTCGATCCGGATGTCGGGTGAGCCGGCGGCCCGGAACTGCCGTTGCCACGGGTCGGCGGCGGCGCCGAGCAGCGTGCCGGCGAGCAGGAGGGCGGCGGCGGTGCCGCCGGTGGCGAGGACGATCAGAAGCGCGTGGATGCGGTGCGAGCGCAGGTCGGCGCGGATCCAGCGGAGGAGGGCGCGCACCGGCTCACCTGCCGAAATCGATGACGTCACGGACCCCGACGGCGCGCCGCGCGGCCGGGGGTTCCTCGACCCGGGCGTCGTCGGCGATCCGGCCGTCGAAGAGGCTGACGACGCGGTCGGCGGTGCTGGCCGCCCGCGCGTCGTGGGTGACCAGCACGATGGTGGTGCCCTGTTCGTGGTAGCGGCTGAGCAGGGCGAGGACGTCGCGGGTGCTCCGGCTGTCGAGGTTCCCGGTGGGCTCGTCGGCGAGGAGCAGCTGCGGCCGGTTGACCAGCGCGCGGGCCAGGGCGACCCGCTGGCGCTCACCGCCCGAGAGCTCGCCGGGCCCGGCGGTGGCCTTGTGGGCGAGGCCGAGGTCTTCGAGGAGTTCCTCGCGGCGTTCGCGGGCGGTGCGGCCGGACATGCCCGCGAGCAGCGCGGTCAGTTCGATGTTGTCGGCGACGGAGAAGTCGGGGAGCAGGTTGCCGCTCTGGAAGACCATTCCGTAGTGCCGGCGGCGCAGGCGTGCCCAGGCGGACTCCCGCAGACGGTCCACGCGGCGGCCTTCGAGCCACAGTTCGCCCTCGTCGGGCCGCAGCAGTCCGGCGAGGAGGTGCAGCAGGGTGGACTTGCCGGCGCCCGAGGGGCCGGTGACGGCGACGAACTCGCCCCGGTCGATCCGCAGGCTGATGCCCCGGACGGCGGGTATCACGGTCGAGCCGCTCAGGTGCGATCGCACCACGGAGTCGGCGGCCAGCAGCGGCGGTATCGATGGCGGTGTCGGCTCCGAGCCGGTCACGTGAGCTCCTCCTGGCAACGCTCCAGCCAGTCGAGGTCGGCCTGCAGGTGCAGGACCGCGCCCTCGATCAGCAGCAGCGAGGTCCGGTTGCCGCGCTCGGTGGCGGCCAGCTTGTTGAGTCCGCGCATCATGTTGATGCAGTGCCGACGCTGGTTGTTGATCAGCGTCAGCTGGTCGGCGAGGTCGATGCCTTCGGCCAGGATCAGCTTCATGAAGAACTCGTCCCTGACCCGGGGGCCCTCGGTGGGCGCCTCGAACCAGCCGGAGAGTTCCTCGGTGCCCTTCTCCGTGATCTCGTAGACCTTCTTGTCCGGCCTGCCCTCCTGCGTCACCTCGGTGCCGCGGATCAGTCCGGACTTCTCCAGTCGGCTGAGGGTCACGTAGATCTGGCCGATGTTCGGCTGAGGGTACGCCGCGCCGAAGGTCTGCTCAAGCCCCTGCTTGAGTTCGTACCCGTAGGCGGGCTGCCGGGCCAGCAGCGCCAGCAGCTGATGGCGCACCGGGCGTCACCTCTTCCTTCTCGTCCCTGTTCGCTGGTTACACCTCGGTCACACAGTACGGGCAGGTGGGCCCCCACCAGCAGGGAGGCCGTATAAAGGGACGTACCCCGGCGCCCACCCGTGCCGGCGGATCGAAGGAGCTCCATGGACGACCGGCCGCCCACCGGCCCCGACGCGGGTCGTCGGCGCGTGGTGCGCGCGCTGGTGGGCGGGACGGCGGTGCTCGCGGCCGGGGGCGGGTCCGCCTGGTACGGCCTGGCGGACGGAGCGCAGGCGTCGGGCGATCCGGACGGTGTCGGGCCGGTCACGCTGGCGACCGGCCGGGACACCACCCGCTACCTGCGCGGGCTGCTGGCCGACTGGAACGCCGAGCACCCGGACCAGCCCGCCGAACTGGTGGAGCTGCCCGAGGCGGCCGACGAGGTGCACGCCCAACTCGCCGGGGAGCTGTCGGCCGGCGGCAGCCGCTTCGACGTGCTCAACCTCGACGTGGTGTGGACGGCCGAGTTCGCGGCCAGGCGCTGGACCGTGCCGCTGGACGAGTCGGACTTCGCACTGGACAGCTTCCTGCCACCGGTCGTGCGCACGGGCCGCTACGACGGGCGGCTGTACGCGGTGCCGTTCGTCGCCAACGCCGCTCTGCTGTATTACCGCAGCGACGTGCTGGAGGCCGCCGGTGAGCGACCGCCCGGCACCTGGGCCGACTTGGCACGGCAGGCACGGACACTGGCGCCCGCGCACGGGCTGTCCGGGTACGCGGGGCAGCTGAGCCCGTACGAGGGCCTCTCCGTCAACGCTCTGGAGGCGATCCGCTCGGCCGGCGGGGAGTTGCTCGCCGGCGACGGGGCGGTCGTCGTCGACAGCCCACAGGCCAGGGCCGGTTTGGAGTTCCTGGCCGGGGGCGTGCGCGAGGGCTGGATCCCGCCCGAGGTGCTCGGCTACCAGGAGGAGGAGTCCCGCGCGGCGTTCGGCCGGGGTGGCCTGCTCTTCCTGCGGAACTGGCCGTACGTCTACCACGAGGTCGGCGCGGCCGGTTCCCCGGTGGAGGGACGGTTCGGTGTGGTGCCGCTGCCGGGACCGCACGGCCCGGGCAGCGGCGTGTTGGGGGGCTCGGGGCTGGCGGTGAGCCGGTTCTCCCGGCGCCAGCGCACCGCGCGGGCGCTGATCGCCTACCTGACGAGTCGCCGGGCACAGTACCGCGTGCTGACCGACGGCGGGCTGCCACCGGTCTGGGCCGACCTCTACGCGGAGCCGGATCTGACGGCCCGCTTCCCCTACCTGCCCGTGTTGCGCACGGCGATCCTGGCGGCGGGGGCGCGCCCCGCCGTTCCGCAGTACCAGCAGCTGAGCCTCGCGTTCAGCGAGACGGCGTTCGAGGTCGTGTCGGGCCGTCGGAACGCCGAGGCGGCGCTGCCGCGGCTGGCCGCCGACCTGCGCGCCATCGTCGGCTGAGCCGACGCCGACGACGGCCCGGGGGCGTGCAGCCCCTGCCGTGCGAGAACCCCTACCCGCGAGTACCTAACACGTATCTATGCATGGTCCGGTGCGTCGTTCCGTAACTTCTGGAAAACTCCCTCAAACAAGGGCTTAACAGCGTCCGCATCTGCCTGCTATACCTAACGCGAATGCATAACCGTTGGAGTAGCGAGATGCACAACCCCACCCTCCCCGACGGCGACGCGGTCACCCTGCCGCGCGCTCGTCCGCACACCCCCACCACCCCCACCACCGCCGCCGCCCGTACCTGGTGGCGCGACGCGGTGATCTACCAGATCTACGTGCGCAGCTTCCGTGACACCGACGGCGACGGCGTCGGCGACCTCGCCGGCGTCCGTGAACAGCTGCACCACGTGCGGCAGCTGGGCGCCGACGGCGTCTGGCTCAACCCGTTCTACGTCTCGCCCCAGCACGACCACGGCTACGACATCGCCGACCACTGCGCCGTCGACCCGGTCTACGGCGACCTCGCCGAGTTCGACCGCCTGGTGGCGGACTGCGGACTGCTCGGTCTCAAGCTGGTCCTGGACGTCGTCCCCAACCACTGCTCACGTGACCACCCGTGGTTCCGGAAGGCCCTGGCCAACGGTCCCGGCAGTCCCGAGCGGGCGCGGTTCCACTTCGCCGACGGGCGCGGCCAGGAAGGGGAACTCCCGCCCAACAACTGGCGGGCCATGTTCGGCGGCCCGGCCTGGAGCCGGGTCACCGAGGCCGACGGCCGGCCCGGCCAGTGGTACCTCCACCTGTTCACCCCGGAGCAACCCGACTTCAACTGGCGCAACCCCGACGTCGCCGCCCACTTCGAGGAGGTGCTGCGGTTCTGGCTCGACCGCGGCGTCGACGGCTTCCGGATCGACGTGGCGGCCGGTCTGTACAAGCACCCGGAACTGCCGGACTCGCCCGACCCGGACGTGGACGAGCGCACCCGCGACTCGGTCAACCCGTTGGCCTGGAACCAGCCGGAGGTGCACGGAGTCTGGCGGCGGTGGCGCGCGGTCTGCGAGGAGTACACCGTCCGCGACGGCCGCGAGCGACTGCTGGTCGGCGAGGCCTCCGTGCCCACGCCGGCCGAGCAGGCACTGTACGTGCGGCCCGACGAACTGCACCAGGCCTTCTTCTTCCACCTGCTGCACGCGCCGTGGGACCCCGCGCACTTCCACCGGGTCATCGACGACGCCGTGCGGGACATCACCGCCACCGGGTCGACCGTCACCTGGGTGCTCAACAACCACGACCAGGTCCGCACGGTGAGCCGGTTCGCGGGGGACGATCCGGCCTCCGGCCCCGCCCGGGCCACGGCCGCCGCCCTGCTGATGCTGGCCCTGCCGGGAGCCGCCTACATCTACCAGGGCGAGGAACTCGGCCTGCCCGAAGTCCTCGACCTGCCCGACGAGTCGATCACCGACCCGATCTTCCGCCGGACCGGCAGCCGCACCGGGATCCGCGACGGCTGCCGGATACCGCTGCCGTGGTCGGGTAGCGAACCCCCGTTCGGGTTCAGCCCGCCGGACACCCCGGTCGGCCCCTGGCTCCCACAGCCGGACTCCTTCGCCGCCCGCACGGCCGAGCGGCAACGGGCCGACGGTGGATCCGTCTACCACCTGTACCGCACCGCCCTCCAGCTGCGCCGTGAACTCCCGCAACTCGGCGAGGGCACACTGCGATGGCTGGAGACCCCGCCCGGGGTCCTCGCGTTCGTCCGCGGCGAGGGCCTGGTGTGCGCCGTCAACTTCGGCGACACCCCCGCGCCGGCTCCGGTCCTCGGCCCGCCCCTGCTGGCCAGCGGCCCGTGCGCCGACGGCGTCCTGCCGCCCGCCACCGCCGCCTGGTGGATCGACCACTGCGCCGCCGGCTCCAACTGACCGTCCACCGCACCACGAAGCCCCGAACCCCCACCCACCTCACGGAAGAGGACTCGACGATGAGACTCCGTAGCGCTCTCCCCACCCTGGCCGCGTCCGTCGTGCTTGCCGCCACCGCCACCGCCTGCGGCAGCGGGGGAGGCGGCACCGCCGCCGACTCCACCACCCAGGAACTCAAGGGACAGACCCTGACCGTCGCCGCCGTGTGGAGCGGCACCGAGCAGGAGAACTTCAAGAAGGTGCTGGACGCCTTCACGGCCAGGACCGGAGCCACCGTCAGCTACACCTCCACCGGTGACAACCTCTCCACCGTGGTCGGCAGCAAGATCGAGGGCGGTGACCCGATGGACGTGGTCATGGTCGCCCAGCCCGGCGTGATCAAGCAGTTCGCCGACAAGGGCTGGCTGGCGCCGCTCGGACCCACCGTCACCGACGCCGCGAAGAAGAACTACGCCGGCATCTGGTCCGGCCTCGGCACCGTCAACGGCACGCAGTACGGCCTCTACTTCAAGGCCGCCGACAAGTCGACCGTCTGGTACAGCCCCTCCGCCTTCCAGAACGCCGGCGTCCAGCCCCCGACCACCTTCGACGACCTGCTGAACGTCGGCCGGACGCTCTCCGACTCCGGCACTCCGGCGTTCGCCATCGGCGGCCAGGCCGGCTGGACCCTGACCGACTGGTTCGAGAACGTCTACCTCTCCCAGGCCGGACCCGAGCTCTACGACAAGCTCACCCGGCACGAGATCCCGTGGACCGACCCGTCGGTCCTCAAGGCCCTGACCACGCTCGGCAAGGTCTTCGGTGACAGGCAACTCGTCGCCGGTGGCGGGCAGGGCGCCCTGCAGACCGACTTCCCCACGTCCGTCCAGCAGGTCTTCGGAGCACAGCCCAAGGCCGCCATGACCCACGAAGGTGACTTCGTGGGCGGTGTCATCGCCTCCGAACTGAAGAAGCAGGTCGGCACCGACGCCAAGGTGTTCCCCTTCCCCGCCGTGGACGGCGGCAAGGCCCCCGTCATGGGCGCGGGCGACGCGGCCGTCGTCCTCAAGGGCGCCAAGCACCCCGAGGCCGCGCAGAAGTTCGTCGAGTTCCTGGCCGGCCCCGAGGCCGCGACCGTCTGGGCCAAGGCCGGCGGCTTCATCTCGCCCAACAAGGCCGTCGACCCCTCGGTCTACCCCGACGACACCACCCGGCAGTTCGCCAGGTCGGTGATCGACGCCGGCGACACCTTCCGCTTCGACATGTCGGACCAGGCCCCCGCCGCGTTCGGAGGAACCGCGGGCCAGGGCGAGTGGAAGGACCTCCAGGACTTCCTCGCCGACCCCTCCGACGTCCAGGGCGCCGCCGCCAGGCTCGAAGCCGACGCGGCCAAGGCCTACAAGGGCTGATCCACCATGTCCCTGCGCTCACCCCGCAGTGGCCGGGCATCCGGTGGCGCCCTCCGGCGCCACCGGGGCCTCGCCCTGCTCTTCGTCCTGCCCGCCCTGTTGCTGCTCGGCGCCCTCGTCGTCTATCCCATCGGCTACTCGGTGGCCCGCAGCCTCTTCGACGCCTCCGGCCACCGATTCGTCGGACTCGACAACTACGGCACCGCCTTCACCGACCACGCCACCCTCACCGCCGTGCGCAACAACGCGATCTGGGTCGCCGTCGCCCCGGCCCTGGTGACCGCCGTCGGTCTGGTGTTCGCGGTGCTCACCGAGAAGATCCGCTGGGCCACCGCGTTCAAGCTGCTCGTCTTCATGCCGATGGCGATCTCCTTCCTCGCCGCCGGGATCATCTTCCGCACGGTGTACGACGCGGACCCGCACCGCGGCGTGCTCAACGCCGCCGCGGTCGCCGTCCACGACACCTTCGACGACCGGCCGTCCTACCCCGGCGCCCACCCGCGCCCCGGCGCCGGCCTCGACCAGGCCCAGGGCGGCGACGTCACGGCACCCACCAGCACGCGCGTCGTGCTGCTGCCGCTCGTCGGCGTGCAACCCGGAGCGCTCCCGGCCACCGCCCTGACGGCCCAGGAGCCGGCCGGCGGCGACGGGGTCAGCGGCACGGTGTTCCTCGACTTCGTCCCGGGCGGCGGCGGCCACCCCGGCCGACTGGAGGCCGGGAAGAAGGGCCTGCCCGGCGTCACCGTCCAACTCCGGGACGGAGGGAGGACGGTCGGCACCACCACAACCGCCGCCGACGGAACCTTCCGGTTCGGCGCGGCCCCGTCCGCCACCACCTCGGTCGTGATGCCGGCCGCGAACTTCGCCGCCCCCTACCGCGGCATCGACTGGCTCGGCCCCGCGTTCATCACCCCGGCCATCATCGGCGCCTACATCTGGATCTGGGCCGGCTTCGCCATGGTCATCATCGCCGGGGGCCTCGCCAACCTGCCCCGCGAGACCATCGAGGCGGCCAGGATCGACGGCGCCGGCGAATGGCAGATCTTCCGCCGCATCACCGTGCCCCAACTCGCCCCGGTCCTCGGCGTCGTGTTCATCACCATGGTCATCAACGTGATGAAGATCTTCGACCTGGTGTACATCATCGCGCCCGGACCGGTGCAGCAGGACGCGAGCGTCCTGGCGCTCCGGCTCTACCTGGTCTCCTTCGGCGGCGGCAACGACCAGGGCCTCGGCAGCGCGCTCAGCGTCCTGCTGCTGCTCCTCGTCGTGCCGGTGATGCTTCTCAACGTCCGACGCTTCCGAGGGAGCCGCACATGACCACCACCCAGGCGGCTCCGTCCGCCCCCGGCACCACCGCGCCCGCACCGGCGCCCGGCGGCCGGCCCGCCCTGCCGCTCACCACTCGGCTCGCCGCCCTCACCCGAAGCGGCCTCGTCCAGGCCGTGCTGACCGTGGCCGCCGTCGCCTGGCTGGTGCCCACCGTCGGCCTGCTGGTCTCCTCGCTGCGCCCCAAGCAGGTCGCCGCCACCGGAGGCTGGTGGACGGCGCTGACCGACCCCGCCCAGCTCACCCTGCAGAACTACACCGCGCTGCTCGGCGGCGGCGACGTCCCCAAGGCGCTGTGGAACACCGTGCTCATCAGCGTCCCGGCGACCCTGCTGACCGTCGCCCTCGCCGCGGGCGCCGGCTACGCCTTCGCCTGGATGCGCTTCCCCGGCCGGGACGCGGTCTTCCTCGGCGTCGTCGGACTGCTGGTCGTCCCCGTCCAGGTCGGGCTCATCCCGGTCGCCAAACTCGAAGGCGCCGTAGGGCTGTTCGGCACCATCCCCGGCGTCGTGCTGTTCCACGTCGGCTACGGGCTCCCGTTCGCCGTGTTCCTGATGCGCAACCACTTCCTGGAGATCCCCGCCGAACTCCTGGAAGCCGCGCGGATGGACGGCTGCGGGGAGTGGCGGATCTTCCGCACCCTCGCCCTGCCGCTCGCCGCACCGGCCGTCGCCTCGCTGTGCATCTTCCAGTTCCTCTGGGTCTGGAACGACATGCTGGTCGCGCTGATCTTCGCCGGCAACGACTCGCAGCCGCTGACCGTCTACCTGCAGTCCCAGATGCGGCAGTTCGGCAGCAACATGGACATCCTCGCACCCGGTGCGTTCCTGTCCCTGCTGGTCCCCGTGGGCGTGTTCCTCTGCTTCCAGCGGTTCTTCATCCAGGGAGCGATGGCCGGATCCGTGAAGTGACACCGGCGGGTCCCGATGCTGTGCTGAACGGCGGCCGCTCAGGCGCTCCGGACGGTTCCGATGTCGGGTAGCGCGACGAAGTCGACGCCCTTCGGCCCGAACAGCTTCGCGCTGTCGGCGAACCTCTTCGAGCAGAAGGCGACACCGAGCAGCGGGATGCAGTCGAGGAGGAACAGGTCGCGCTTCGGCGGCCTCCTGAAGCGGAGTTCCCAGACCTTCTTGATCTGTCCGTCACGACGGAAGTCGATCTTCGAGTTCTCCAGGTCGACCACGTCCTCGACCTTCAGCAGCTCGGTCGGGGGGAACTTCACGAAGAAGTAGTCCTTGCGCGCGATCCGTCGGCCGGTGGTGGACACCGGGTGCAGCCTCGCGGCCTGCCACCGGCCGGTGTCGGTCGACCGCATCAGCGAGAGGAAGTCGCCGCTGACGACGTGCCCGCCGAACGACGTGTGGAAGTCGAAGTCGTAGGCCCGGTCCTTCGTGATCAGCCACAGCTCGGGCGGCAGGTCGGCCGTCGGTGCGCCGCCCGTGGCGTAGTGCCAGGCGTAGTGCATCGGCCGGTCGTAGCCGCCGTCCGAGAACTCTTCGTGGATCACCCCGTTCAGGAACACGGGGCAGCGGGCCTCCTGCTTGGACGTCAATGTGAAGTGCTGCAAGGCCTCCGCCTTCCGTTCGCCGACCTGTCGTCCCCCACCTTCGCCGACCGGCTGTGCGCGCGGGCAGCCAGGGGGTGCAGGGGGTCGCTCCTTCCTCGGCGCGCAGTCGACGGGTCCCGTGCGGGTCTCGTGCGGGTCGTGGCGTCAGTCGAGGGCGAGCCGCTTGTTGAGGGCCTCGCCGGAGGGCAGGGCATCGATGAATCGGTGCAGGAAGTCGAGCATCGCGTCGGTGTCCAGGCCCTCGGAGGCGGCGTCCATCGAGCTGTAGAGGAACTCCTCGATCCCGGCGACCGCGGTGGCCAGGCGTTCGCCCTCGGGGGTGAGGCTGAGCCGGAGGTAGCGGCGGTCCGCGGCGTCGGTGCGGCGCTCGACCAGCCCGGCCGCGACGACGCGTTCGACCAGTCGGCTGGGGTTGGTGCCGCTCTCGCACACCAGGAGCTGTCCGAGCCCGTTGAGGGTCAGGGTGCCGTGCTGCTGGAGCAGCCGCAGCACCTCGGCCTGCGACGGGGTGATGCCGTGGGGTTTGAGGGCCTGGATCAGCAGCCGGTTGCCTTCGCGCTGGGCTGCCAGGATCGCGAACCGCAGGTGCTCGGCCTTACGCATCGGTGCCCTGTCGGGTGGTCGGCAGGGTGGCGAGGAAGTCCTTGACCGCGGTGGCGTAGGTGGCCGGGTGGGAGAAGCGGAACATGTGGCCGGTGTTCGGCAGCACGACCTCGCGGGCGTCGGGGATGCCCGCGAGCATGACCTTGGAGGCGTTCTCGCCGATCAGCACGTCGTGCGAGGGGGTCAGGAGCAGGGTCGGGACCCGGACCCGGCCGAGCGCGTCGACGTAGTCGGCCGTGAGGACGGCCTGCAGGCGGGCGTCGAAGGAGGTGGCCGGGGTGTTCGCGAGGAACAGGTCGCGGCTGCGCGCCTCGCTCCAGGGCACCTGTCCGTTGTCGTCGAACGGGGAGGCGAGGCGGTGGGCGTGGGCCCGCAGCGTCAGCTGCCGGTAGAGCGGGCCGCGGGCCTTGCCGACCACCCGCATCAGGGCCTTCCACGGCTTGGAGTCGACCGGGTTGGCCGCGAATCCGCCGGACAGGACCAGGGCGCGCAGGCCCCGGGGGCGGCGGGTGGCGAGCGCGAGCGCGATGTTCGCGCCGAACGAGTCGCCGATCAGCACGTAGTCGTCCAGGTCCGCGATCGCGGTCTCGACGTGGTCGGCGTAGCGCTCGATGTCGTCGACGCCTTCGGGCAGGCGCAGCGTGCGCTTGGGCGCCTCGCCGTAGGGGGCGAGCTGCTCGGCGCTCCACGGGGCGCCGGAGAAGCAGGGGATGAAGACGAGGGTCGGACTGCTCAGTGCTTCGTTCGTGTTCATAGCAAACATGTTACGCGACATATGTGTCGTGACACAAGTTATCTGGGTCGCACGCCGGACTGCCGGAGATCGCCGGTTCCGGCGGGCCCCCGGGCAGCGGCGGGGTGATCCGCGGGCGGACACCGAGCGGACGCCGGGCGATCGCGCCGGAGCTCCGGGCCAAACCCGGTGACACGCGTGCGCCGGGAAGGGAGACTGACCCGCGGACGGCTACCGGCAGTCGGAAGCGAAGGGCAGAGCGTGGCACTGACGAAGAAGGGTTCCCGCCGCATCGTCGTCGACGGCGTGGAGTACCGCTGGCGGGTGAGCAGCAGGCACTGGTGCTGCGACTACGACGGCAGCACCCTCGGGTACGTGGTCGAGGACGCGGCCCGTCCCGGAACGACGCTCGTCGTGGAGACCGGGCGGCCGGCCGTCGCCGAACCGAACCCGGTGCCGGCCGAACTCGTCCTGCCGCGCGAGGTCGCCGCGGGCATCCGGGCCGCGCGGTCGAACGGCTGGACGCCCGACGCCGACGGCGCGCCGTTCAAGCTGCTCCTCTCCGCTGCCTGAACGCCTGAACGCCTGAACGCCTGAACGCCTGAACGCCTGAACGCCTGAACGCCTGAACGCCTGAACGCCTGAACGCCTGAACGCCTGAACCCCTGAACGCCTCGGCGGGCCGGCGGCATCGCCGTGGGCCAGGGAGGGATCGTCGCCGTACGGCCGGGCGTGGGCGGGCCGTTGTCAGAGGGGCTTGGCAGGATGCTCCCCATGCTCGCCACTCGTCCTGACCAGCGACTCGCCGGCCTGCCCGGCGAGTTTGCCCAGCCCGATCCGCCCGACGTCCGGGGCGACTTCGAGGTGCACCTGACCGTGGGGCCCGGTGCCGCCGAGGCGCTGGCCGCGTGGGCCGGCGGCCACGGCCTGAAGTTCACGCACATCCTGCTGGAGCGCGGTGCGTCGCCGTCACAGCCGATGCTCACCCTGCGGGCCGCCGGGACGGTGCAGGAGGTCGCGGCGGTGACCGCCCGGACCGCGGGGCGGCTGGCGACGGACGGGTTCACCGTGCTGCGGGCGAAGATCGAGGCGACGCCGTGGGCGCAGGGCGTCCCGGCCTCGGACGAGGCCGCCGCGCGGCACGGGGTCGGCCGGTACTTCGAGCACCACGTCAAGCTGCTGCTGCCGGCCCCGGCCCCGGCCCCGGCCCCGGCCCCGGCCCCGGCCCCGGCCCCGGCCCCGGCCCCGGCCCCGGCCCCGGCCCCGGCCCCGGCCCCGGCCCCGGC
>NZ_JBEZIQ010000076.1:0-41022 GCF_040651155.1 Kitasatospora sp. NPDC048545 | reverse complement strand
TCGTTCGGCGTCTTCTGCCGGGCGGCGCCCTCGACCAGGGCGATCATCCGGTCGATGAAGGACTTGCCGGGCTCCGAGGCGATCTTCACCACGATGCGGTCGGACAGCACCTTGGTACCGCCGGTGACGGCGGAGCGGTCGCCGCCGGACTCGCGGATGACCGGCGCGGACTCGCCGGTGATCGCCGACTCGTCGACGCTCGCGACGCCCTCGACGACGTCGCCGTCGCCGGGGATGATCTGGCCGGCCTCGACCACCACGTGGTTGCCGAGCTGGAGGGCGGTGCCCGGGACCTCCTCCTCGTCCTGGGTGGCCGGCCAGTTGGTGAGGCGACGCGCGACGCTCTCGGTCTTGGTCTTGCGCAGGGTGTCGGCCTGGGCCTTGCCGCGGCCCTCGGCCACGGCCTCGGCCAGGTTGGCGAAGATCGTGGTCAGCCAGAGCCACACGGTGATCGACCAGGCGAACACGGACGGGCCCGCGATCGCGGAGATCGTGGTGACGACCGAGCCGACCTCGACCACGAACATGACCGGGTTCTTGACCATCACCCGGGGGTCGAGCTTCTTCACCGCGTCGGGGAGCGACGTGAGGATGAGCTTGGGGTCGAGAAGGCCGCTCTGGACTCGGTGCGGGGTCGTGCTGTGGTCGACCGGTGCGGGGTTGTGGGTGGTGGACATCAGTGGAGACCTTCTGCGAGCGGCCCGAGGGCCAGGGCCGGGAAGTAGGTGAGGCCGACGACGATCAGCACGACACCGGAGAGCAGCCCGACGAACAGCGGCTTGTGGGTGGGCAGGGTGCCCGGGGTGGCCGGGACCGGCTGCTGCTGGGCGAGCGAACCGGCCAGCGCCAGGACGAACACCATGGGCAGGAAACGGCCGAACACCATGCACAGGCCCAGCGCGGTGTCGTACCAGTCGGTGTTGACGGTGATTCCGGCGAACGCCGAACCGTTGTTGTTGCTCGCGGAGGTGAAGGCGTACAGCACCTCGGAGAAGCCGTGCGCACCGTTGTTGAGCATCCCGGCCCGCTCGCCCGGCAGGGCCATCGCCACACCGGTGCCGACCAGCACCAGGATCGGGGTGGTGAGGATGTAGAGGGACGCGAACTTCATCTCCCGGCCGCCGAGCTTCTTGCCCAGGTACTCCGGCGTGCGCCCGACCATCAGGCCGGCGACGAACACCGCGACGACGGCGAGGATCAGCATGCCGTACAGGCCGGAGCCCACACCGCCGGGCGCGATCTCGCCGAGCATCATGTTGAAGATCGTGATCCCGCCGCCGAACGGCGTGAACGAGTCGTGGAAGGAGTTCACCGCACCGGTCGAGGTCAGCGTCGTAGAGGCGGCGAACAGCGAGCTGGCGGCGATGCCGAACCGCTGCTCCTTGCCCTCCATCGAGGCGCCCGCGGCCTGCAGGGCGGTGCCGTGGTGCTGCGACTCGGCGAAGGTGATCAGGGCGACCGAGGCGACCCAGAACAGGCCCATCACGGCGACGATCGCGTAGCCCTGGCGGTTGTCGCCGACCATCTTGCCGAAGGTGCGGGGCAGCGCGAATGGGATCACCAGCAGCAGGAAGATCTCCAGCCAGTTCGTGAACCCGGTCGGGTTCTCGAACGGGTGCGCCGAGTTGGCGTTGAAGAAACCGCCACCGTTGGTGCCCAGTTCCTTGATGACCTCCTGCGAGGCCACCGGACCGCCCGGGATCTTCTGCGGGTCGCCGGCCAGCGTCGCGATCTCGTGGAAGCCGTGGAAGTTCTGGATCACACCGTTCGCCACCAGCACGAGGGCGAACACGACCGACAGCGGCAGCAGCAGCCGCAGCGTGATCCGGACCAGGTCCACCCAGAAATTGCCGACCCTGTCGGTCCTGTTCCGCATGAAGCCGCGGATCAGCGTGGCCATGACGGCGATGCCGACAGCCGCGGAGACGAAGTTCTGCACCGCCAGGCCCGCCATCTGCACCAGGTGGCCCATCGCGGACTCACCCGAGTACGACTGCCAGTTGGTGTTGGTGACGAACGAGATCGCCGTGTTCCAGGCTTGGTGGCCCTCCATCTGCTGGACACCCAGGTTCAGCAGCAGGTAGCCCTGCAGGCGGATCAGGCCGTAGAGGAAGAGGACGGAGACGGCCGAGAAGGCCAGCACCGAACGCAGGTACACCGGCCAACGCTGATCGGCGTCGCCGTCGACGCCGATCAGCTTGTAGATGCCGCGCTCGACTCTGAGGTGCTTGGCGGAGGTGAGGAGCTTGGCGATGTAGTCGCCGAGCGGCCGGTAGCACAGGGCCAGCGCGCCGACGAGGGCGAGGGCCTGCAGCCAGCCCGCGAGAGTGGAGCTCATGATCAGAACTTCTCCGGGAAGATCAGCGCGACGACGAGGTAGCCGACGAGCGCGACGGCGACGATGAGACCTGCGAGGTTCTCGGCGCTCACAGCTTCTCGACCCCCTTCGCGACCAAGGCGATGACGGCGAACACGGCAACCGTGAGGCCGACGAACACAAGATCGAGCATGGGTTCCACCAGGTGGGGATGTGGGGGACGCCGCAGGCACTGCCCGGAGACGTGCGCGGCACCGGCAGACGAACCGGCAGAGGGCAGCAAACCAGCCAGACGGAACGCGTCATCGTTTCCTGACGCGTTCCATACGGGTGGTTCGGAACTTTGACGCGGCTTTGACGGCCGCGTCACGCGCACGAGACCAGCGGTTGTCCGAAACGTTTCCTGCCGGTGGCCCGTCTCGGCCGGAAAGGTCGTGGTCAACGCTTTTCGCTTGACCGGCGGCTGGGCAGGAACCGGCCATGCGCGGCTTCGGAGTGGGTGACGACGTAGACGTCGATGTCGTCGCCGGAGCCCTCGATGATCGCCTCGCCGGTGCCGCGGCCGAAGAGGTTTTTGAGGCGGCTACGGCGGGTGGCGCCGATGACGATCTGGGTGGCGTTGACCTGCCGGGCGAAGGCCAGCACCGCCTGTGCCGGGTCGTCTCCGTTCACCGCCTGCCAGCTGCCGCCGAGGCTCTCCACGAGGGCGCGCTGGCTGGCCAGCAGTTGCGGGGACGCGCCGGCCAGCCCGTCGTCGCGGGCGACGTGGACGGCCAGGAACTCGCCGCCGGCGCCGCGGGAGGCTGTGCGCTTGGCCCGGCGGATCAGCGTGTCGCCCTCGGGGCCGCCGGAGAGGGCGACCAGGACGCGCTCGCGGGTGCTCCACGGCTGCTGGATGCCGTGGTCGTGGCGGTAGCGCAGCAGTGCCTCCTCGACCCGGTCGGCCGCCCAGAGCAAGGCGATCTCGCGCAGGGCGGTCAGGTTGCCGGCGCGAAAGAAGTTCGCCAGCGCCGTGTCGATCTTCTCGGGTGGGTAGATGTTGCCGTGGACCATGCGCCGGCGCAGGGCCTCGGCGGACATGTCGACCAGCTCGATCTGGTCGGCGCGGCGCACCACGTCGTCGGGGACGGTCTCGTGCTGCCGGACGCCGGTGATCTGTGCCACGATGTCGTTGAGTGACTCCAGGTGCTGGATGTTGACCGTGGAGATGACGTCGATCCCGGCCTCCAGCAGTTCCTCGACGTCCTGCCATCGCTTCTCGTTCCGGCAGCCGGGGACGTTGGTGTGCGCCAGCTCGTCGACCAGGGCGACCCGGGGGTGACGGGTCAGCACCGCGTCCAGGTCCATCTCGGTGAAGGTGCAGGACCGGTACGCCACGGTCCGGCGGGGCACGGTCGCCAGGCCCTCGGCCATCCGGCGGGTCAGAGGTCGGCCGTAGTCCTCGACGTAGGCAATCACCACGTCCGTGCCGCGCGAGGCGCGGCGGTGGCCCTCGGCGAGCATGGCGTAGGTCTTGCCGACTCCGGGGGCGGCCCCGAGGTAGACCCGCAACCGACCACGAGGCATCACTGCCGTCCTTCCCCGCCGCCCGGTGAGACCTGGCGCGGCTCCGAGGCCTCCGTCACGGGTGGCCGCGGGCAGCGGACCACCGTCCTCTCCATGGTCGTCCTCGCAGGTACCGAGCCGCATCGGGGGACAGGCTGCGGTGCTCGCGCCCGGTGTGCGTCGACCGTGCTCCCGGTGACGTGTGCGCATGCCCTGCACTCCCGAATCCCTGCGGGAGATCACGGCTGACGAGTCCCTGCTGTTCGGGGAGGACCCCAGGAACTCCGTGGACTCCCGGACCTCCTGGGGGCGCGTCCGTGGCTGCTGTCGGGAACCGCCGCTGGCGTCGGCTGGTCCTGCCTCCGGCGGTTGCCGGGCCTGGTGCCCGCTCGCCCCTCGCCGTACGGGATGCGTTCACTCCCATCTCATTGCAACATCAGGCTCGACCGGCCATTGCGTTTGGCGTCACGGCCATTGCAACGAAAGCCAACATGCCGCTTCTGGCTTGGTATTTGGCGCCGGTATCGCGTTGACACATATCTGAACGCAATGTAGCTTCATCATTGTTCAGTGATTCGCGAACGATTTCACAGGGGGAGATCCATGATGGGACAGAGCAGCGGCGGCTTCTCCGAAGCAGGGCTGCGCAAGGTGCGCGACGTGCTGGCGCGCCACGTCGATTCCGGGCGGATCCCCGGACTCGTCGCGCTGGTCGGCCGGGGCGACGAGACGTATGTCGAAGCGATCGGGACGATGAGCCACGACGGTGGTTCGCCGATGCGCCGGGACACGATCTTCCGGATGGCCTCGACCTCCAAGCCGGTCACGATGGCTGCGGCGATGGTCCTGCTGGACGAGTGCGGGTTGCGGCTGGACGACCTGGTGGAGCAGTGGCTGCCGGAGCTCGCCGACCGTCGGGTGCTGAAGCGGATCGACGGCCCGCTGGACGACACCGTGCCGGCGCGCCGTCCGATCACCGTACGGGACGTGCTGACCTCGACGTTCGGACTCGGCATGGACATGACCTCGCTGGGCACCCCGATCATGAACGCCATCTTCGAGCAGGGGCTCACGCCCGATCTGCCGACGCCGATGCCCGAACCGGACGAGTGGATGCGCCGCCTCGGAACGCTTCCGCTGATGCACCAGCCCGGAGAGCAGTGGCAGTACCACATCGCCAGCGACCTGCTCGGTGTGCTCGTCGCCAGGGTTACGGGCCAGTCCTTCGAGACGTTCCTGCGCGAGCGCGTCTTCGGCCCGCTGGGCATGGAGGACACCGGTTTCCACGTGCCCGCCGACCGGATCGACCGACTGCCGCCCCTCTACGCCCCAGACCCGCAGACGGGGGAGTTCACCGTGTGGGACGAGCCGGCGAACGGACGCTGGAGCCGGCCGCCGGCGTTCCCGGGCGGCGGTGGCGGGCTGGTCTCCACCGTCGACGACTACCACGCCTACTTCCGCATGCTGCTGAACCGGGGCATGCACGGGAGTGAGCGGATCCTGTCCCGGCCCGCCGTCGAGCTGATGACCACCAACCGCCTCACTCCGGAACAGACCGCGGCCCGCGCGGCAATGGCCCGTGACAACGTTCACGTGTCGTACGGCCAGGGACAGCACGGCGGTTGGGGCTTCGGGACGGCGGTGCGCACCTACCGCGGCGACTATGCGCCCGTCGGTCAGTTCGGCTGGGACGGCGGAAGCGGCACCACGACCTACGCTGACCCGGAGAACCGGCTCGTCGGCATCCTGCTCACCCAGGTCGGGATGTCCGTCCCGCACGCGGCGCGGCTTGCTCAGGACTTCTGGACCACGGTCTACCAGGAGATCGTCGACTGACACGGACCCGCTGTCCGGGCAACGGCTGACGGCCTCGCAGCGGCGGTCGGACCTCGGTGCGCTCTCCCGACGGACGGCGGAAGACGCGCCTACACCTCGATGTGCGCGCCCATGATGACCGTGCGGTCGCGGGGGAGACCGAAGTACTCGGCGGCGTCGGCCGTGATGTACGAGGTCGCGATGAACAGCCGCTTGCGCCAGGGCGCCATGGTCGGGGTCTTTCCGCGTCGCAGCTCGATCTTGGACAGGAAGTAGGACGCCTGGTCGAGCTGCAGTGGCCCCTCGGTCCGGGCGGGGTCGAGCATCGAGAGCGCGCCCGGCACGTCCGGTGTCTCCATGTAGCCGAACCGGGCGGTGACGTGGATGATCCCGTCCTCGGCGTACCCGAGGTCGTCGACGGCGAGCCGCCGGTCGTCGGGGAGACGCGGCAGCGGCTCGGTCTCGATGGACAGGATGACGACGTGGTCGTGCCGGACGTGGTTGTGCTCGACGTTGGCCCGCATGGCCAGCGGCGCCGTCTGCTTTCCGCGGTTGAGGAAGACGGCGGTGCCGGGCACTCGCAGCGCCGGCACCGCTCCGCTGTGCAGGCGGTCGACGAACTCGCGCAAGGGGCCCTCGTGCCGTGCCCGCTCGGCAGTGACGACCTCGCGCCCGTGCTGCCAGGTCGTCATGACGGTGAACACGGTGACGCCGATCAGCAGCGGCAGCCACGCGCCGTGGACGAGCTTGGTCACGTTGGCCGCGACGAACAGGAGGTCCACGGTGAGCAGCACCGCCGCGCCGGAGACGAGCAGCCAGACCGGGGCGGTCCACCTCGCCCGCGCGACGTAGAAGAAGAGCAGGGTGGTGATGGTGATGGTTCCGGTGACCGCCATGCCGAACGCGAAGGCCAGCGCCGTGGAGCTGCGGAAGGCGAAGACCAGGGTGAGCACCGAGACCATCAACAGCCAGTTGACCCATGGGACGTAGATCTGGCCCACGGTGGACTCGGAGGTGTGTGCGATGCGCAGCCTCGGCAGGTAACCGAGCTGGGCGGCCTGGGAGGTGACCGAGTAGGCGCCGGTGATCACCGCCTGGGAGGCGATCACCGTCGCGGCCGTGGCCAGAACGACCATCGGCAGCCGTCCCCAGTGGGGAACGAGCAGGAAGAACGGGCTGCTGATGTTCTTCGGGTCGTCGAGGATCAGGGCGCCCTGGCCGAGGTAGCTCAGCACGCAGGCGGGGAAGACGAGGACCAGCCAGGCTCGGGTGATCGACCGGCGGCCGAAATGCCCCATGTCCGCGTAGAGCGCCTCGGCGCCGGTGACCGCGAGCACGACGGCGGCCAGCGCGAAGAACGCGGTGCCGAAGTGGCCGAACAGGAAGCCCAGGGCGTAACCCGGTGACAGCGCCCTGAGGATCTGCGGGTGGTCGGCGATGCCGGTCACGCCGCAGGCCCCGATGGTCACGAACCAGGCGATCATCACTGGTCCGAACAGCCGGCCCACCGCCGCGGACCCCCTGCGCTGCACCAGGAACAGCAGCACGATGATCACCGCGGTGAGTGGCACGACGGCGCTCTCCAGCGACGGCTCGACGACCTTGAGCCCCTCGATCGCCGACAGCACCGAGATCGCGGGGGTGATCATGCTGTCGCCGAAGAACAGCGAGGCGCCGAAGATGCCCAGCGCGGCCAGTACGGCCGTGGTCCGCCGGCCGCGCGGCGAACCGGACCGCCGCAGCAGGGTGATCAGGGCCATGATGCCGCCCTCGCCGTCGTTGTCGGCGCGCATCGCCAGGAACACGTAGGTGACCAGGACGATGATCACCACCGACCAGAACACCAACGACACCACCCCGTACACGTTCTCCGCCGTGACCGGGACCGGGTGCGGGTCGCTCGGGTTGAAGACGGTCTGGAGGGTGTAGATCGGGCTGGTCCCGATGTCGCCGAAGACCACCCCGAGCGCGGCGATCACCACCGCCGGACGCACGGAGTCGTGCACGCTCGGACCGGGAACGTCAGGCTGCCGCGCAGGGGAGCCGCTGTCGGCCATGGTGGACCTCCTCCGTGCGGGGCTGCCGGCTCGCAGACCAGGGGCATCCCGGCGGACGATACCGATCCGGCCGTCCGATCGCGGGGAGGTGCGCGCCGCCTGGCGGCGCATGTCGATGCCCTCGGCGTCAGCGGCCGAGGGCATCGGTGTCGGTGGCGGGAGCGCCTGCGTCGTCGGCCTGCCGTGCGCAGTCGGCCGATCGTCAGCGCGGACCGGCGGTCGGCGCGTACCGGCCGCCCGTGACGAGGTGGAGCGGCTCTCCGTCACGGGCGGCGACGTCCAGCTGCTGGAGCAGCTCTTCCGGGGAGACGGCGATGACCGGGCAGGTCGCGTAGGTACGGCAGTGGTGCAGGACGGAGCCGTGCAGCAGGTGGTCGAGGCGGCCGTGCCTCCCGGTGCCGACGACGAGCAGATCGGTCGGAGCGGTGACGGCGCGGACCAGGGCCGCCCCGGCGTGGCCCCTGACCACCAGCGGGTGGATGACCAGGTCGGCCGGGTAACCGCCGAACGCCTGCTCGAAGGCGGTGTCGACGCGCTTGCGGGCGGCGTGCTCCAGCTCGGACAGCGGGCGCAGGTGGTCGCGGTCGGTGCCGCCGGAAGGAACCCACGCGACGACCGGCACCAGCGTGGCCCCGCCTCGGGCCGCCTCGTCCACGGCACGTCCCAACGCGGCGAGACTGCTCAACGAGTCACTCAGCCCGACGATCACACGGGTAGTGCCGGTCATGGCCGTACGCCTCCGTCAGAGGACGGTTCACTGCGTCCAGTGAACGCGCCACGTGGGTCGGGCGGAGAGCCGCTGACGACATCATGACGCCCGGCCGCGGGTTCCTGACGGACCTCTGACGTGCGCGGTTCCCGGTGACGGCCGGCTCCCTCGCGGGGCGAGGGCGGGGCCGGCCCAGTACGCGCCGTGGCCGCCCCGGCGGGTGGTGGTGCTCACCGGCGGGCCCGAGGGTGAGACGCTGATCCGCCGGGGCCCGGATCGCTGTCCGGACCGGGGGAAGGGGGCCTCCTCGCCGTGCATGTGGTCACCCGCGAAGCCTCCGGCCGGCGGCAACCGCCGTGCCCGTTGGGCGGGTTCGGGCCGTCATGGGGGGCCGGGCCTCTTGCGTCCGGTGTCCGACCGCGTACATTCGGTAGCGGTGTGCCGGGAAGTCTGGTCGGCGTGAAGGTCGCGCGCGCCTCCGTGCGGTCGGGTGGCGCTGCCGACGTGGTCCCGATCACTGGAGCGCCCATG
The DNA here is from genome assembly GCF_040651155.1 of Kitasatospora sp. NPDC048545. Taxonomy (NCBI): domain Bacteria; kingdom Bacillati; phylum Actinomycetota; class Actinomycetes; order Kitasatosporales; family Streptomycetaceae; genus Kitasatospora; species Kitasatospora sp. NPDC048545. The sequence goes on along the minus strand of NZ_JBEZIQ010000076.1, from coordinate 32,048 downwards.
GACGTCGTCGTTCCGCTCGTGTTCTTCCTCGCCCTGGTCTCCCTGGTGCTCGTCGCGCCGCGCCTTGACGCGTTCCGCGGGCGACGCCGGGCCGGGGCGCTCGCCGGTGACCTGATGGCACATCACGGATTCAGTACCAGGCCGGAGTTCACGGTTTCCCGGCTCCCGGTGGCCGGTCCGCCCTGCCACTACGGCGCCGCGCAGCGGCTCGTCGACCAGGTCGGCGGCGTGGTCGACGGCCTGCCGCTCACCGCGGCCGGGTACAGCTGCCGGTACAACGGCGCGACCCATGTCTACGGGATCGCGGTGGTGTCGCTGCCGACCCCGGTCGACGGCATCGAGGTGCGGCACGAACGCGCCTTCCACTCCGTTCTCGTCGTCGAGCCGGTGCCCGAGGGCCGGATCAGCAGTGGGGAGACGGAGTTCGACCGCCGGCACCAGAGCTACGCGGCCGATCCGGAGCAGGCCAGGCGGGTGCTCTCGGCCCCGGGCGTGCGCGAACTGTCGTCCGCGCCGGAGCCGTTCAGCTGGCGCGTGGACGGGACGGACCTGTTGCTCTGGCGCTCCGGCGGGTGGGACTCGGCGGACACGCTGCTCGGCTGCGTACGCGCAGTGACCTCCGTGCTCCGGCCCGAGAACGGGTGACGGAGCCCGGAGCGCTCGGCCGGCCCCGTCCGCCCGCCGAGCGGGCGGGAAGTCTCGCAAATTCCTTAGCCGCGTCAGTGGTTCGCTGGCTGTGCCGAGAGCGGTCCGCGAACAGTGGCTGAAGGGGAACGGATGTCCAAACGTGCACTCATCACCGGGGTGACCGGCCAGGACGGGTCATACCTGGCCGAGCACCTGATCTCCATGGGGTACCAGGTGTGGGGCCTCACCAGGGGACAGGCGAATCCGCGGAAGGACCGGGTCAGCCGGCTGATCCCGGAGCTGCGCTTCGTCGACGGCGACCTGATGGACCAGAGCAGTCTGGTGTCGGCGGTCGACACGATCCAGCCCGACGAGGTGTACAACCTCGGGGCGATCTCCTTCGTGCCGATGTCCTGGCGTCAGCCGGAGCTGGTCACCGAGGTCAACGGCACCGGCGTGCTGCGGGTGCTGGAGGCGATTCGGATGGTCAGCGGGATCAACAAGCCCGCGGTGACGAACGGCGGAGCCGGCCAGATCCGGTTCTACCAGGCCTCCAGCTCCGAGATGTTCGGCATGGTCGCGGAGACCCCGCAGCACGAGGACACCCGGTTCCACCCGCGCAGTCCGTACGGCGTGGTGAAGACCTACGGGCACTACATCACCCGCAACTACCGCGAGTCGTACGGCATGTACGGCGTATCCGGGATCCTGTTCAACCACGAGTCCCCGCGCCGCGGCGCGGAGTTCGTGACCAGGAAGATCTCCCTCGCGGTCGCGCAGATCAAGCTCGGCCTGCAGGACCGGCTGCTGCTCGGCAACCTCGACGCCGTCCGCGACTGGGGCTTCGCCGGGGACTACGTCCGGGCGATGCACCTGATGCTCCAGCAGGACGAGCCGGGCGACTACGTCATCGGCACCGGCCGGATGCACTCGGTCCGCGACGCGGCCCGGATCGCCTTCGAGTCCGTGGGGCTGAACTGGGAGGAGCACGTCACCGTAGACCCCACGCTGGTGCGTCCCGCGGAAGTGGAGACGCTCTGCGCCGACGCGGACAACGCGCGCCGCACACTGGGCTGGGAGCCCACGGTGGACTTCCCCGAACTCATGCGGATGATGGTCGAGTCCGACCTCGAACAGGCCCGGATCGCCCGCGACTACGGAGAGGTGCTGGCGGGCGCGCGCTGGTGACGGCGCTCCCGGGGCGACGGGGCGGTGGGGGGCCGGGGTGACCCCGGCCCCCACCGCCCTACGGCTGTTCGGCGGTCGGTGCGGACGGCGGTCGGGAGAGTTCCAGGATCGCCAGTGCGATCCCGGCGCCCGGATCGCCGAGTCGGGCGACGTACTGGCGCAGCATCGCGTTCTCCTGGGCCAGGCTGGTCGTCGGCAGACCGGCGGCACGTCGGCTCAGCTGATGGCCGCGTCCCAGGCGGATCCGCCGGACCAGCTGGGCGATCAGCTGCTCGTCGAGTGCGCTGAGCTTCTCCGCCGCCTCGTCCGCGGCGCCCGCGGTGGGCCGCAGGGGTCTCGGCAGGTCGCCGTGCGGGACGGATTGGGGCATGGCGGTGATCCTCGTCGACGTCGGTGGCCCGTTGGCTCGCCCGACGGACCGCACCCAGGGCTCGCGCATCCGACGATCCCGCCTGGGCGCCCGGCAAATCCCTAGAGTCCGCGCGCCGCCCCCCGGCCGCCCCGAAGACCCTAGGGATTTCCCGTGCCGGACCGATCGAGACTGATCGCCGAAGTGCGGGAATGCGAGCGCCGCGCGTGCGGAGCACGCGGGCCGTCCACAGCGGACCCCTGCCGTTCGCCGGTCCTCCAGATGGGTTGCGTCGATGATGGACAAGGAACAGAAGCTCCGGGACTACCTCAAGCGGGCCAGCGCGGACCTCCAGCGCTCCCGGCAGCGGGTGGACGAGCTGGAGGCGGCCGCCCGCGAGCCGATCGCCATCGTGGGCATGAGCTGCCGCTTCCCCGGCGGGGTGGCGAGCCCGGAGGACCTCTGGGCGATGCTGGTCGCCGGCGAGGACGGCATCACCGGCCTGCCGGCCGACCGCGGTTGGGAACTCGACCCGGTCGACGGTCCCACTGATGTCCGGGGCGGCTTCCTCCGCGGCGCCGCCGACTTCGACCCCGGCTTCTTCGGCATCTCGCCCCGCGAGGCGCTGTCCATGGACCCGCAGCAGCGCGTCCTGCTGGAAACCTCCTGGGAGGCCTTCGAACGGGCCGGCATCGATCCCACGACCCTCCGCGGCACCCGCACCGGGGTCTTCGTCGGCGCGATGCCGCAGGACTACCGCACCGGCCCGGACGACGACGTCCAGGGCTTCGTACTGACCGGCAACGCCACCAGCGTGATCTCCGGTCGGCTCTCGTACGTGTTCGGCGCCGTCGGTCCGGCCGTCACCGTCGACACTGCCTGCTCCTCCTCGCTGGTCGCCCTGCACCTGGCCGCCCAGTCGCTGCGGGCCGGGGAATGCGGGCTGGCGCTCGCCGCGGGCGTCACCGTGATGTCCACCCCCACCACCTTCGTGGAGTTCGCCCGCCAAGGCGGGCTGGCCGCCGACGGCCACTGCCGCTCCTTCGCCGACTCCGCGGACGGCACCGGCTGGTCCGAGGGCGTCGGCGTGCTCGTCCTGGAGCGGCTGTCGGTGGCCCGGCGCAACGGCCACCGGGTGCTGGCCGTGGTGCGCGGCAGCGCGGTCAACCAGGACGGCGCCTCCAACGGCCTGACCGCCCCCAACGGCCCCTCCCAGCAGCGCGTGATCGAGCAGGCGCTGCGCAGCGCCCGGCTCTCGGCCGACCAGGTCGACGTGGTCGAGGCCCACGGCACCGGTACCGTGCTCGGTGACCCGGTGGAGGCCCAGGCACTCCTGGCCGCGTACGGACAGAACCGCGAGACGCCGCTGCTGCTCGGCTCGGTCAAGTCGAACCTCAGCCACACCCAGGCCGCGGCCGGTATGGCCGGGGTGATCAAGACGGTGCTGGCGCTGCGGCACGAGCTGCTGCCGCGCACCCTGCACGTGGATGAGCCGTCCTCGCACGTCGACTGGGAGTCCGGCGCCGTCCGGCTGCTCACCGAGGCCACGCCGTGGCCGCAGGGCGCCGAGCCGCGCCGGGCAGGCGTCTCCTCCTTCGGCCTCAGCGGCACCAACGCGCACGCCATCATCGAGGAGGCTCCGGCGCCCGAGGAGATCCCCGCGGCCGAGGCGGCCGAGCCGGGCGCGCTGCCGTGGCTGGTCTCCGGCCGCACCCCTGAGGCACTGCGCGCCCAGGCGCAGCGGCTGGTCGCCTTCCTGGGGACGGACGCCGAGGGCACCGACGCCGACCTCGCCCACGCGCTCGCCACCACCCGGGCGGCCCTGGAGCACCGCGCCGTGGTCACCGCCGCCGGCCGCGCCGAGGCCGCCGCCGCGCTGACCGCGCTCGCGGACGGGCAGGGCGACGGCCGGGCGGTGCTGGGCAGCACCCAGGGCCGGGGCAAGCTCGCCTTCCTGTTCGCCGGGCAGGGCTCGCAGCGCTTGGGCATGGGCCGTCAACTGGCCGCCCGCTTCCCGGTGTTCGCCACCGCGCTGGACGAGGTGCTCGGCGAGCTCGACGGGCGGCCGGACTCGCCGCTGCGCGGAGTGCTGTGGGGCGCCGACGAGGAACTGCTGAACCGCACCGGCCACGCCCAGCCCGCGCTGTTCGCCGTCGAGGTCGCCCTGTACCGGCTGCTGGAGTCCTGGGGCGTGCGGCCGGACTACCTGGCCGGCCACTCGGTCGGTGAGATCGCCGCCGCGCACGTCGCCGGGGTGTTCTCACTCGCCGACGCGTGCGCGCTGGTCGCCGCCCGGGCCCGGCTGATGCAGGCGCTGCCGACCGGTGGCGCCATGGTCGCGCTGCAGGCGAGCGAGGCCGAGGTCGTCCCGCTGCTCGGCGACCGCGTGTCGCTGGCCGCCGTCAACGGGCCGCAGGCCGTGGTCGTCGCGGGTGAGACCACGGCGGCCGAGGCCGTCGCCGCGCACTTCGCCGAACTCGGTCGCAAGGTGCGGTGGTTGCGAGTCTCGCACGCCTTCCACTCGCCCCTCATGGACCCGATGCTCGACGAGTTCCGCGCCGTCGTCGCCGGATTGAACCCGCAGGCGCCCACGATCCCGGTCGTCTCGACGCTCACCGGCACGCTCGCCACCGTCGAGCAGCTGACCTCCGCCGACTACTGGGCCGACCAGGCCCGCCGCGCCGTCCGCTTCGCCGACGCCGTCGCCTGGCTCGGCGGCCACGGCACCGGGCTGTTCCTCGAACTCGGCCCGGACGGCGCCCTCGCCGCACTCGCCCAGGGCAGCCCGGACGAGCCGGCCGGCGACGGCCGCAGCGCCCTCGCCGCGCTGCGCCCCGGCCGCGACGAGACCGAGGTGCTGACCGAGGCCCTGGCCGGCCTGCACGTGCGGGGCGTCCCGGTGCGCTGGGACGCCTACTTCGCGGGCACCGGTGCCCGCCCCGTCGACCTGCCCACCTACGCGTTCCAGCACCGGCGCTACTGGCCGAAGACCGCGCTGGCCCGCACCGGCGACGTCCGCGCCGCCGGGCTCGGCTCGGCCAACCACCCGCTGCTCGCCGCCGCAGTCTCGCTCGCCAACACCGACGGCCTGCTGCTGACCGGCCGGCTCTCGCTGCGCACCCACCCGTGGCTGGCCGACCACACCGTCGACGGCACCGTGCTGTTGCCCGGTACGGCCTTCCTGGAGCTCGCCGTGCGCGCGGGCGACGAGGTCGGCTGCGACCGCGTAGAGGAACTGACGCTCACCGCGCCGCTGGCGCTGCCCGAGCAAGGCGGCGTGCAGGTGCAGGTCTGGGCCGGGCAGGCCGACGCGAGCGGACGGCGCACCGTGGGCGTCTACGCCCGCCCCGAGGGCGACGAGGACGCCCCGTGGACGCAGCACGCCGACGGTGTCCTCACGGCAGGTGAACACCCGGACACCACCGAGGAGTTCACGGCGTGGCCGCCGGCCGGTGCCGAACCGCTGGACCTGGACGGCCTGGACGAGCGGCTGGCCGGGGCGGGCTTCCGCTACGGCCCGGCCTTCCGCGGGCTGCGCGCGGCCTGGCGGCGCGGCGAGGACGTGTTCGCCGAGGTCGCGCTGGACGAGGGCGTGAGCGGCGAGGCGGGCGCGTTCGGGATCCACCCGGCGCTCCTGGACGCCGCGCTGCACGCCACCGCGTTCCTGGGGCTCGGTGGGGTGCCGTTCTCCTGGCAGGACGTCAGCCTGCACGCCACCGGGGCGTCGGTGGTGCGGGTGCGGCTCTCCGTGACCGGTGACGACGCGGTGGCGGTCGAGGTCGCCGACGCGGCGGGCGGTCCGGTCGCCTCGGTCGGCTCGCTGTTGCTGCGGGCGCTCCCGGGCCTCCCTGCTACCACCCGGGGGCCGGTGCGGGACGCGATGTTCGAGCTGCGCTGGTCCCGGCCGCGCGGCGGCACATCGGCGCCCGCCTCGGTGACCGTCCAGGGCGAGGACCCGCTCGGCCTCGGCGCGCTGCCGACGGGCGAGGGACCTGCCGAGGTGGTGCTTGTGCCGCTCGCGGGCGACCCGGCCGACCCGGTCGGCTCGGCCCACGCCTTGACGGCCCGGGCCCTGGCCCGGCTCCAGGAGTGGCTCGCCGACGACACGCGCGACGGCAGGCTGGTCTTCGTGACCCGCGGCGCCGTCGCCACCGGCGCGGACGACGAGGTCACCGACCCGGCGGCGGCCGCCGTCTGGGGCCTGGTGCGCTCCGCACAGGCCGAGCACCCGGGCCGCTTCGGGCTCGTCGACCTGGACCCGGCCGGCGGCCCGCTGCCCGAGCGGGCGCTCGGCGGCGACGAGCCGCAGCTGGCCGTGCGCGGAGGCAACGTCCTCGCGGCCCGGCTGGCCCGGGCGGCTGCGGTGGAAGCCACCGACAGCGTGTGGGGCCGGGACGGGACCGTCCTGATCACCGGCGGCACCGGTGGGCTCGGCGCCGTCCTCGCCCGACACCTGGTCGCCGAACACGGCGTCCGGCGTCTGCTGCTCGCGAGCCGCCGGGGCGCCGAAGCCGAGGGCGCCGCCGACCTGGCGGCGCAGCTCTCCGGGTTGGGAGCCGCCGTCGCCGTCGAGGCCTGCGACCTCACCGACCGCGCCGCCGTGGAGCGCCTGATCGCGGGCGTGCCGGCCGAGCACCCCCTGACCGCCGTGGTGCACGCCGCCGGTGTGCTCGACGACGGCGTGATCGCGTCACTCACCCCCGAACGGCTCGCCGCCGTGCTGCGGCCCAAGGCCGACGGCCTGTGGCACCTGCACCAGGCCACCCGCGCGCTCGACCTCGCCGCCTTCGTCGTCTTCTCGTCCTTCTCCGGCACGGTCGGCGCGGCCGGCCAGGGCAACTACGCCGCCGGCAACGCCTTCGCGGACGCGCTCGTGCGCACCCGCCGCGCCGCCGGACTCCCCGGGCAGTCGCTCGGCTGGGGCCCGTGGGCACCGGTCGGCGGTATGACCGACGGTCTGACGGACGCGGACCTCGACCGGCTGGCCCGACTCGGCACTCCGGCGCTCTCCGAGGCCGCCGGCACCGCGCTGTTCGACGCCGCCCTCGCCCGCCCCGAGGCGGTCCTCCTCCCCGTCCGGCTCGACCTCCCGGCGCTGCGCGCCCGGGGCGAGGTGCCGCCACTGCTGCGCGGCCTGATCCGCACCCCCGCCCGGCGCGCCGCCGTGACGGCATCCGAGGCGTCGGGCGCCCTCGCCCGCCGACTGGCCGGGCTGGACGACCGCGGCCGCACCGAGGCCGTCGTCGAGCTGGTCCGCGGCCAGGTGGCCGCCGTGCTGCGGCACGCCGACCCGTCCGAGGTCGACACCCACCGCCCGTTCCAGGACCTCGGCTTCGATTCGCTCACCGCCGTCGAGCTGCGCAACCGGCTGAGCGCCGCCACCGGCCTGCGCACCTCGGCCACCGTCGTGTTCGACTACCCGACCGTCACCGCCCTGGCCGGGCACGTCCTGGAGGGGCTCACGGGCGCCCCGGCGCCCGCCGCCGCGGCCCCCGTGCGGGCCGCGGCCGACGACGACCCGATCGTCATCGTCGGCATGAGCTGCCGCTACCCCGGCGGCGTCGCCTCGCCCGAGGACCTGTGGCGCCTGGTGCGCGAGGGCACCGACGCGATCTCCGGCCTGCCCACCGACCGCGGCTGGGACGTCGACGCGCTCTACCACCCGGACCCGGACCACCTCGGCACCAGCTACACCCGCTTCGGTGGCTTCCTGCACGAGGCCGCCGACTTCGACCCGGGCTTCTTCGGCATGAGCCCGCGCGAGGCGCTGGCCACCGACGCCCAGCAGCGCCTGCTGCTGGAGGCCTGCTGGGAGGCGGTCGAGCGGGCCGGGATCGACCCGGTGTCGCTGCGCGGCAGCCGCACCGGCGTGTTCGCCGGCGTGATGTACAACGACTACTCCGCGCTGCTCGCCGGGGGCCGGTTCGAGGGCCACCAGGGCAGCGGGACCTCGCCCAGCATCGCCTCCGGCCGCGTGTCCTACACCCTCGGCCTGGAAGGCCCGGCCGTCACCGTCGACACCGCGTGCTCGTCGTCGCTCGTCGCCATGCACTGGGCCATGCAGGCGCTGCGCGCCGGCGAGTGCACGCTCGCGCTGGCCGGCGGTGTCACGGTGATGTCCACCCCGACCTCGCTGATCGAGTTCTCCCGCCAGCGCGGCCTCGCCCCGGACGGGCGGTGCAAGGCGTTCTCCGACCGGGCCGACGGGGTCGGCTGGTCCGAGGGCGTCGGCGTGATCGCCCTGGAGCGCCTGTCCGACGCACGTCGCAACGGGCACCCGGTGCTGGCCGTCGTGCGCGGCTCCGCCGTCAACCAGGACGGCGCCTCCAACGGGCTCACCGCCCCGAACGGGCCGTCCCAGCAGCGCGTCATTCGTCAGGCCCTGGCGACCGCCGGGCTCGCGACGGCCGACGTCGACGTGGTCGAGGCGCACGGCACCGGCACCTCCCTGGGCGACCCGATCGAGGCCCAGGCCCTGCTCGCCACCTACGGCCAGGACCGCGAACTCCCTCTGCTGCTCGGCTCGGTGAAGTCGAACCTCGGCCACACCCAGGCCGCCGCGGGCGTCGCGGGCGTGATCAAGACGGTGCTGGCGATGCGGCATGGCATCGTGCCCCGCACCCTGCACGCCGCCGAGCCCTCCTCCCACGTGGACTGGGACGCGGGCGCGGTGGAACTGCTGACCGAGGAGGCGGACTGGCCGGACACCGGCCGGCCGCGCCGGGCCGGCGTGTCGTCGTTCGGTTTCAGCGGCACCAACGCCCACGTCATCCTCGAACAGGCCCCCACAGCGGCGGTGCACGTCCGGACTCCGGCCGTAGCGGAGCCCGTCCTGCTCTGGCCGCTGGCCGGCCGCAGCCAGGCCGCCCTGCGCCACCAGGCCGCCCGCCTGCGCGCCTTCGCCACCGCGGACCCGGCCGCGAGCCCGGCCGACCTTGGCATATCGCTCGCCACGACCCGCTCCGGCTTCGATCACCGCGCCGTGGCCGTCGGCGGCGACCGTGACGAACTGCTCACGGCCCTGACCGCCCTCGCCGCGGGCGAGCCCGCTGCCGGCCTGGTCGCGGGCGAGACCGGCGCCGGCAAACTCGCCCTGCTGTTCGCCGGCCAGGGCGCCCAACGCCTCGGCGCCGGACGCGAACTCGCCGAGCGCTTCCCGGTGTTCGCCGAGGCTCTGGAGGAGGTGCTGCGCGAGTTCGGCACCCGTCTGGACCGCCCGCTGCGCGACGTGCTGTGGGGCGAGGACGAGGAGCTGCTGAACCGCACCGGCTGGGCGCAGCCCGCGATCTTCGCCGTCGAGGTCGCGCTGTTCCGCCTGGTCACCTCGCTCGGCGTGCGACCCGACGTGCTGCTCGGCCACTCCGTCGGCGAGATCGCCGCCGCGCACTGCGCCGGGGTGCTCTCGCTCGCCGACGCGTGCGCGCTCGTCGCCGCGCGGGCCCGGCTGATGGACGCGCTTCCCGAGGGCGGCGCCATGGTCTCCGTCGAGGCCACCGAGGACGAGGTGCTGCCACGCCTGGCGCCCGGCGTCTCCGTCGCGGCCGTCAACGGGCCCCGGGCCGTGGTCGTTTCCGGCCTGGAGGACGAAGTCCTGCGCATCGCCGGGGAGTTCGCGGCCGAGGGCCGCCGGACCAAGCGGCTGCGCGTCTCGCACGCCTTCCACTCGCCGCTGATGGACCCGATGCTGGAGGAGTTCCGGCGCACCGTCGCCGAGCTGGAGTTCCGCGCGCCGGCCGTCCCGATCGTCTCCGACACCACCGGCGAGCTCGCCACCGAGGCCGAGCTGTGCTCCCCGGACCACTGGGTCGAACACGTCCGCCGGGCCGTGCGCTTCGCCGACGGCGTCCGGACCGCCCGCGCGGCCGGCGCCGCCACCTTCCTCGAACTCGGCCCCGACAGCGTGCTGTCCGCGCTGACCGAGGAGATCCTCGCCGAGGACGTCCTGGCGGACGCCGCCGCCGTGACGGCCGTCCCGCTGCTGCGCGCCGCGCGTCCCGAGGAGCGGACCGCCACCCTGGCCCTGGCCGCGCTGCACGTGCGCGGCCACGCCCTCGACTGGGCCGCGCTGTACGCGGGCACCGGCGCCCGCCGCACCGACCTGCCCACCTACGCGTTCCAGCACGAGCGCTACTGGCCCGAGGCCGAGGCCGGCACCGCCCACCCGTCGCCCGCCGCCCCCGGCGACTCCGCCCTGTGGGGCGCCGTCGAGCGCGGCAGCGCCGCCGAACTCGCCGACCTGCTCGGCCTGCGCGACGAACAGCACGCCGGCCTCTACGCCCTCCTGCCCGCCCTCGCCGACTGGCGCCGCACCCGGCAAGAGAAGGCGCAGCTCGACGCGGCCCGCTACCGCGTCCACTGGCGGCCCGTCCGCCCGGCGGCCGCGCCCGTGCTGGACGGCACCTGGCTGGTCGTCACCACCGACGCCGTCGACGACAGCGAGCTCCTCGACGCCCTGCGCGGCCATGGCGCCCGCCTGGAGCGGCTGGCGCTCGACGAGGCCTGCCGGGACCGCGCCGAACTCGCCGCCCGCATCGCCGGGTTCGGCGACCTGAGGGGCATCCTGTCGCTGCTCCCGCTCGCCGACCGGCCGACCCCCGGGCCCGGCCTGCCGGAGGGGATCGCACACGGCGCCGTCCTCGCCCAGGCCCTCGGCGACCTGCGCGCCGCCGCGCCGCTGTGGACGGTCACCCGCGGCGCCGTCTCCACCGGGCCCGCCGACCCGCTCACCAACCCCGTCCAGGCCGCCGCGTGGGGCCTCGGCCGGGTCGCCGCCCTGGAGCGCCCGCAGGCGCCGGGCGGGCTGGTCGACCTTCCGCCGGTACTGGACGCGCCGACCGTGCAGGGCCTGGTCGGCCTCCTCGCAGGCAGTCAAGAGGTGCAGCGCGAAGCGCTTCCCGAGAAGGGTGGTGGCGGGCGAGGGGCAGGCCGCGGCAGCGAGGACCAGGTCGCGCTGCGCGGCACCGCCGCGTACGGCCGCCGCCTGGTGCGGCACGCCGTCGACGAGCTGCCCCGTGCCGAGGAGTTCACCGCCGACGGCACCGTCCTCGTCACCGGCGGCACCGGTGCGCTCGGCGCCGAGGTAGCCCGCTGGCTGGCCCGCAGCGGCGCCCCGCACCTCGTGCTCACCGGCCGCCGTGGCCCGGACGCCCCCGGCGCCGCCGAGCTCGTCGCCGAACTCGCCGAACACGGCGCCTCCGCGACCGTCGTCGCCTGCGACGTCGCCGACTGCGACGCGCTCGCCGCCGTCCTCGCCGCGATTCCCGCCGAGCACCCGCTGACCGGCGTCGTGCACGCCGCCGGCGTCGGCCAGGCCGCCCCGCTCACCGACACACCCCTGGAGGACCTGTACGGCCTCACCGCCGCCAAGCTCCACGGCGCCGCCCACCTCGACGCCCTGCTCGCCGACCACGACCTGGACTTCTTCGTCCTGTTCTCCTCCGTCGCCGGTATCTGGGGCAGCGCCGGCCAGAGCGCCTACGCCGCTGCCAACGCCTACCTCGACGCCCTCGCCGAGAACCGCCGCGCCCGCGGCCTGACCGCCACCTCGATCGCCTGGGGGCCGTGGGCCGGCGCCGGCATGGCCGCCCACGAGGCCGTCTCGGACGGGCTGCGCCGCCAGGGCCTGCGCTTCCTCGCCCCGGAGACCGCGCTCACCGAGCTGCGCCGCGCGATCGTCCACGAGGACGTCGCCGTGACCGTCGCGGACGTCGACTGGGAGCGCTACGCCCCCGTCTTCACCGCTGCCCGGCCGAGCGTCCTGTTCGACGAGTTGCCCGAGGTCCGTGCCCTCGCCCGCGGCGCCAAGGCCGACACGGGCGCCGCCTCCGACCTCGTCCGCCGGCTGCGCGGCCTGCCCGAGGCCGAGCGGGACCGGTTGCTCGTCGACCTGGTGCGCCGCGAGGCGGCCGCCGTCCTCGGCCACGCCTCCGTCGACGGGGTGCCCGACAAGCGTGCCTTCCGTGACGCCGGCTTCGACTCGCTCACCGCCGTCGAGCTGCGCAAGCGGCTCGCCGTGCTGACCGGCCTGTCGCTGCCCAGCACGATGGCCTTCGACCACCCGACGCCGGTCGCGCTGGCCGCCTTCCTGCGTGGCGAACTGCTCGAAGGACCACAGGAGGTGACGGCACACCCGGTCGCCGCCGCCGACCCGGACGAGCCGATCGCCATCGTCGGCATGGGCTGCCGCTTCCCCGGCGGCGCGGCCACCCCCGAGCAGCTGTGGCGGCTGGTCGCCGAGGGCACCGACGCCATCTCCGAGTTCCCGGACAACCGCGGCTGGGACACCGGACTCCACGACCCCGACCCGGACACGCCCGGCCGCACCTACTCCACCCGGGGCGGCTTCCTGCACGGGGCCGGGGAGTTCGACGCCGCGTTCTTCGGCATCTCCCCGCGCGAGGCCCTCGCCATGGACCCGCAGCAGCGCCTGCTGCTGGAGACCACCTGGGAGGCCCTCGAATCCGCGGGCATCGACCCGACCTCCGTGCACGGCAGCGCCACCGGTACCTTCATCGGGTCCACGTACCAGGAGTACGGGCTCGGCATGGACGACAGCTCCGCCGGGCACGCCGTCACCGGCACCAGCCCGAGCGTGCTCTCCGGCCGCCTCGCCTACCTGTTCGGACTGGAGGGCCCGGCCGTCACCGTCGACACGGCGTGCTCCTCGTCGCTCGTCGCGCTGCACCTGGCCTGCCAGTCGCTGCGCGGCGGCGAGAGCTCCCTCGCGCTCGCCGGCGGCGCCACCGTCATGACCAACCCGAACGCCTTCATCGCCTTCAGCCGCCAGCGTGCGCTCGCCGTCGACGGCCGCTGCAAGGCCTTCTCCGAGGCCGCCGACGGCATGACCCTCGCCGAGGGCGTCGGCGTCGTCGTCCTGGAGCGGCTCTCCGACGCCGAGCGCAACGGCCACCCGGTGCTCGCCGTCATCCGCGGCTCCGCGATCAACCAGGACGGCGCCTCCAACGGGCTCACCGCGCCCAACGGGCCGTCCCAGCAGCGCGTCATCCGCCAGGCCCTCGCCAACGCGGGCCTGACGCCGGACGACGTCGACGCCATCGAGGCGCACGGCACCGGCACCGCCCTCGGCGACCCGATCGAGGCCCAGGCCCTCCAGGCCGCGTACGGCCGCGACCGCGACCCGCGGCGCCCGCTGCTGCTCGGATCCGTCAAGTCCAACATCGGCCACACCCAGTCGGCGGCCGGCGTCGCAGGCGTGATCAAGATGGTCCAGGCGCTGCGCCACGGCGTGCTGCCGGCCACCCTGCACGCGGACGAGCCGTCCTCGCACATCGACTGGACCCCGGGCACCGTCGGCCTGCTGAACGAGCCCACACCCTGGCCGGCCGGCGAGCGGACCCGCCGCTGCGCGGTGTCCTCCTTCGGCATCAGCGGCACCAACGCGCACGTCGTGCTGGAAGAGGCACCCGCCGCCGTCGAGGCTCCGGTCGCCGAGGCACCGCACGGCGTCGTGCCGTGGGTGCTCTCCGCCCGCACGCCGGGCGCCCTGCGCGCCCAGGCCGCACGCCTGGTCGACCACCTCGACGCCGAGCCGGACCTGCGCCCGCGCGACGTCGGGCACACCCTGCTGACCACCCGCGCCCTGTTCGAGCACCGGGCCGTCGTGCTCGGCACCGACACCGCCGAACTGCGCGAGGGCCTCGCCGCGCTCGCCACCGGCGCCACCGGCGCCTCCGCGCCGACCGCCGTCCACGGCCTCGCAGAGGACGGCGGTCGGACGGTCTTCGTGTTCCCCGGCCAGGGCGCGCAGTGGGCCGGCATGGGCGCCCGCCTGCTCGACGAGTCGCCGGTGTTCGCCGAGCGCATCGCCGAGTGCGCGGCGGCCCTGTCCGCGCACGTCGACTGGTCGCTGCTCGACGTGCTGCGCCAGGCCGAGGGCGCGCCCGCGCTGGACCGCGTCGACGTCGTCCAGCCCGCGACCTTCGCCGTCATGGTGGCCCTCGCCGAGCTGTGGCGCGCCCACGGGATCCACCCGGACGCTGTGGTGGGCCACTCCCAGGGCGAGATCGCCGCGGCCGTCGTCGCCGGGGCGCTCTCCCTGGAGGACGGCGCCCGTGTGGCCGCGCTGCGCAGCCGGCTGATCGGCCGGGTCCTGGCGGGCTCCGGCGGGATGATCTCCGTGCCGCTGTCGGCCGACAAGGTCGAGGAGCGGCTGCGCTTGCGCGGCGGCGGGCTGACCGTCGCCGCCGTGAATGGCCCGCGGACCGTCGTCGTCGCCGGTCCGGCCGGTGAACTCGACGAGCTGATGGCCGAGTTCGAGGCCGAGGGGCTGCGGGCCCGGCGGATCAGCGTGGACTACGGCTCGCACTCCGCCCAGGTCGAACTCCTCAGGGACGACCTGCTCACAGCCCTCGCCCCCGTGCGGCCTCGCGCCGCCCAGGTGCCGTTCTTCTCCACCGTCACCGGCGACTGGCTCGACACCACCGCCATGGACGCCGGCTACTGGTACCGCAACCTGCGGCGGCCCGTGCGCTTCGACCCGGCCGTGCGGGAGCTGCTGGCCCAGGGCCACGGCCTGTTCGTCGAGGTCAGCCCGCACACCGTGCTCACCATGGCGATCGAGGCCACCGCCGAGGACCGCGGCGACCGCGCCACCGCCGTCGGCACCCTGCGCCGCGACAAGGGCGGCACCGACCGCTTCCTCGCCTCACTCGCCGAGGCCTTCGTCCGCGGCGGACGGGCCGACTGGTCCGCCCTGGTGGCTGGCGGGCGCCGCGTCCCGTTGCCCACCTACGCCTTCCAGCACGAGCACCTGTGGGCCGTCGCGCCGCGCCCCGGCGGGGCACCGGAGGACGGCGAGTTCTGGAGCGCCGTCGAGGAGGCCGACATCGAGGCGCTGGCCGCCCGGCTGCGCATCGACAGCGATGCGCTCGCGCCGGTGCTGCCCGCACTGTCCGACTGGCACCGCCGCCGGCGAGAGCGCTCGACGCTCGACTCCTGGCGCTACCGAGTGACCTGGAAGCCGCTCTCCGTCGCCCCCGCCCGCCTGGACGGCACCTGGCTGCTCGTCACCGCGGAGGACCGCGAGGGCGAAGACGTCACCGAGGCCCTGACCGCGCACGGCGCCCGGGTCGAACGGCTCGTCCTGGACGACACCTGCACCGACCGGCAGCGGCTCGCCGGCCTCCTCGACTCCGCCTCCGGGGACCTGGCCGGGATCGTCTCCCTGCTCGCCACCGCCGGGCGGCCGAGCGAGCGCCACCCCGCCCTGCCCGAGGGCGTCGCGCTCACCCTCGCGCTGATCCAGGCCCTCGGCGACACCGGCCAGGATGCCCCGCTGTGGTGCCTCACCCGCGGCGCCGTCGCCGCCGGGCGCACCGACCGGGTCGCCAACCCGGTCCAGGCACAGGTCCACGGCCTCGGCTGGACGGCCGCCCTGGAGCACCCGCAGCGCTTCGGCGGCATCGTCGACCTGCCGGACGTGCTCGACCGGCGCGGCGGCGAGCGGCTGGCCGCCGTGCTGGCCGCCCGCGACGAGGACCAGGTGGCGATCCGCCCCTCCGGCGCCTTCGCCCGCCGCATCGTGCGTGCCAATGCCGTCACCCGTGCTGAGACCCGGCCGCTGCGCGGCACCGTCCTGATCACCGGCGGCACCGGCACCCTGGCCCCGCACCTGGCCCGCCGGCTCGCCGCCGAGGGCGCCGAGCGGATCGTGCTCACCAGCCGCCGCGGCCCCGCCGCGCCCGGCGCCGCCGACCTCCTCGCCGAACTCGCCGCCGCGGGCTGCGAGGCCGCGATGCTGGCCTGCGACCTCACCGACCGCGACGCCGTCGAGCGGATGCTCGCCGAACTCGCCGCCGCCGGCCACCAGGTGCGCACGGTCGTGCACACCGCCGCCGTCATCGAGCTGCTGTCCGTCGAGGAGACCACCCCCGAGGCGTTCGCCAAGGTCCTGCACGCCAAGACCGTAGGCGCCCGCCACCTCGACGAGCTCCTGCCCGACGACCAGCTCGACGCCTTCGTGCTGTACTCCTCCACCGCCGGCCTGTGGGGCAGCGGTCGGCACGCGGCCTACGTCGCGGGCAACGCCTACCTCAACGCGCTCGCCGAGCACCGCCGCGCCCGCGGCGGCCGGGCGACCGCGATCTCCTGGGGCATCTGGGCCGACGACCTGAAGCTCGGCCGGGTCGACCCCGGCCAGATCCGCCGCAGCGGCCTGGTCTTCATGGACCCGTCGCTCGCGCTGGACGGGCTGCGCCAGGCCCTGGACGCCGACGAGCAGGTGCTCGCGATCGCCGACGTCGACTGGGAGCGCTACCACCCGGTCTTCACCTCCGGCCGCCCGACCGCGCTGTTCGAGGACGTCCCCGAGGTGCGCCGGCTCGCCGAGACCGCCGAACGCCCGGCCGGGGACGGCGAGTTCGCGGCCCGGCTGCGCGCCCTGCCGGCCGCCGAGCAGGAGCGCCGGCTGCTGGACCTGGTCCGCGCCGAGGCGGCCACCACGCTCGGCCACGCCTCGCCCGAGGTCCTGTCCGAGCAGCGGGCCTTCCGCGACGTCGGCTTCGACTCGCTGACCGCAGTCGACCTGCGCAACCGGCTGACCGCCGCGACCGGTCTCACGCTGCCCAGCACCCTCGTGTTCGACCACCCGAACCCGCTCGCCCTGGTGCGCCACCTGCGCGAGAAGATCGCGGGTGCCGTCGGCGGCCCCGCCGCCACGATGGTGAGCGTCGCACCGGACGAGCCGATCGCGATCATCGGAATGAGCTGCCGCTACCCCGGCGGGATCGCCTCGCCCGAGGACCTGTGGCGGCTCGTCACCTCGGGCGGCGACGCAATCACCGAGTTCCCGGCGGACCGCGGCTGGGACACCGAGGGGCTGTACGACCCGGACCCGGACGCGCCCGGCCGCACGTACTCGGTGCGCGGCGGCTTCCTGCAGGGCGTCGCCGACTTCGACGCCGCGTTCTTCGGCATCTCCCCGCGCGAGGCCCTCGCCATGGACCCGCAGCAGCGCCTCCTCCTGGAGACGGCCTGGGAGGCGATGGAGCGCGCCGGCCTCGACCCGTCCGCCCTGCGCGGCAGCCTCACCGGTACCTTCATCGGCGCCAGCTACCAGGACTACAGCCCCGGCGACTCCGCCCAGGACGGCGCCGAGGGGCACCTCGTCACCGGCACCATCCCCAGCGTCCTGTCCGGCCGGCTCTCCTACACCTTCGGCTTCGAGGGCCCGGCCGTCACGCTCGACACCGCGTGCTCGTCCTCGCTCGTCGCCCTGCACCTGGCCTGCCAGTCGCTGCGCAACGGGGAGAGCTCCCTCGCCCTGGCCGGCGGTGTCAGCGTGATGGCCACGCCCAACGCGTTCGTCGGCTTCAGCCGCCAGCGCGCGATGGCCGTCGACGGCCGCTGCAAGGCCTACGCCGAGGCCGCCGACGGCATGAGCCTCGCCGAGGGCGTCGGCCTCGTCCTGGTCGAGCGGCTCTCCGACGCCGAGCGGCTCGGCCACCCGGTGCTCGCCGTCCTGCGTGGCTCCGCCGTCAACCAGGACGGCGCCTCCAACGGGCTCACCGCCCCCAACGGGCCCGCGCAGCAGCGCGTGATCCGCGCCGCACTCGCCGGCGCCCGGCTCGCCCCGGGCGAGGTCGACGCCGTCGAGGGCCACGGCACCGGCACCAAGCTCGGCGACCCGATCGAGGCGCAGGCGCTGCTCGCGACCTACGGCCGGGAGCGCGAGCTGCCGCTGCTGCTCGGCTCGGTGAAGTCCAACATCGGCCACACCCAGATGGCCTCCGGCGTGGCCGGCGTCATCAAGACCGTGCTCGCCATGCAGAACGGGGTTCTCCCGGCCAGCCTGCACATCGACCGGCCGTCCACGCACGTCGACTGGACGGAGGGCGCCATCGAGCTCCTCGCCGAGGCGCGCGACTGGCCCGAGACCGGGCGTCCTCGCCGGGCCGCCGTCTCCTCCTTCGGGCTCAGCGGCACCAACGCACACGTGATCCTGGAACAGGCGCCGGCCGCTGTCGTGGCCGCTGCGCCGACGGACGGCGACACCGTGCCGTTCACGCTGTCCGCCCGTACCGACGAGGCCCTGCGCGCCCAGGCCGAGCGGCTGCTGACCGCGCTCGACGAGCGGCCCGAACTGCCGCTCGCCGACCTGGCGTTCTCCCTCGCCACCACCCGCACCGCCCTCGACCGGCGCGCCGCCGTCACCACCGGCGGCCGCGCCGAGCTGCGGCGCGCCCTCGCCGCCCTGCGGGACGGCCAGCCGGATGCAGCCCTCGTCACCGGCCGGGCGGCTGGCGGCGGCCTGGCCTTCCTGTTCACCGGCCAGGGCAGCCAGTACCCGGCCATGGGCAGGGAGCTGTACGACCGGTACCCGGTGTACGCGGAGGCGCTCGACGCCGTCCTGGCCCGATTCGACCTGGCAGACGAACGGCCCGTCCGGGACGTCCTGTTCGCGGAGGAGGGTTCGGCTCAGGCGGCTCTGCTGGACGACACGGGTTATGCGCAGCCGGCGTTGTTCGCGCTGGAGGTGGCGCTGTTCCGGTTGGTGGAGTCGTGGGGTCTGCGCCCGGATGTCGTGGTCGGGCATTCGATCGGTGAGATCGCGGCGGCGCACGTGGCGGGGGTGTTCTCGCTGGAGGACGCGTGCACGCTGGTTGCGGCTCGGGCCCGGCTGATGTCCGAACTCCCCGGTGGGGGAGCGATGGTGTCCGTCGAGGCGACGGAGGCGGAGGTGCTGCCGCTGCTGACGGACGGCGTCTCGATCGCCGCCGTCAACGGGCCCACTTCGGTGGTCCTCGCGGGCGACGAGAGCGAAGTCCTGTGCATCGCCGGGCAGTTCGAAGCCCAGGGGCGGCGCACCAAGCGGCTGCGCGTGTCGCACGCCTTCCACTCGCCGCTCATGGAGCCGATGCTCGACGCCTACACCCGCGTCGCCGCCACGCTCACTTACGACGCCCCGGCGATCCCGCTGATCTCCACGGTCACCGGCGCGCCTGCCACCGCCGACGAGCTCGCCGCGCCCGCGTACTGGGCCCGGCAGGTGCGCGACACCGTCCGCTTCGCCGACGCCGTCCGCGCCCTCGCCGGCCACGGCGCCGCCGCCTTCCTCGAACTCGGCCCGGACGGCGTCCTGACCGCCGCCGCCCGCAGCACCCTCGGAGACGGCGCCCGCGTGGCCGGCGTGCCCGCACTGCGGCGCGGCCGGCCCGGCGTCCCGACCCTGACGGCCGCGCTGGCCCGGCTGTTCGTTCAGGGCGTGCGTCCCGACTGGACGGCCGTCTTCGCCGGCACCGGCGCCCGCCGCGCCGACCTGCCCACGTACCCGTTCCAGCGGGAGCGTTACTGGCCGGAGGGGCGGTCCGTCCCGTCGGTGGGATCCGACCCCGTGGATGCCGAGTTCTGGGCCGCCGTCGACCGCGGCGACCTCGGCACGCTCGGCAGCGGGCTCGACCTCGACCGGGACGCCGTGGCCGCCCTGTCCACCTGGCGCCGCGCCCGGCGTGAACGCTCGACCGTGGACGCCTGGCGCTACCGCGCCGCCTGGACGCCGCTCGACGCGAGGGGCGCTGTTGCGGCCCGGCCGTCCGGCCGCTGGCTGGTGCTCGCCTCGGACGACGCGAGCTGGGCGGACGGGCTCGTCGACGCGGTGACCCTCCGAGTCGTCGGCGACCGGGCCGCACTCGCTTCACAGCTCCGTGAGGTGACCGCGGAAGAAAGTGAGTTCACCGGCGTCCTGTCCCTGCTCGCGCTCGGCGACGAGCCGCTCGCGGCCACCGTCGCCGCCGTCCAGGCTCTCGGCGACGCGGACATCACCGCCCCGCTGTGGTGCCTCACCCGCGGGGCCGTCGCCACCGGCCGCTCCGACCGGCCCGCCGACCCCCGGCAGGCCGCCGTCTGGGGCCTCGGCCGCTCCGCCGCCCTCGAACTGCCCACCCGCTGGGGCGGGCTGATCGACCTGCCGGAGCAGCTGGACGACGCCGCGCTGCGCCGCCTGGCCGCCGCGCTCGCCCCCACCGACGGCGAGGACCAGCTTGCCGTCCGCGCCTCCGGCACCTTCGCCCGGCGCCTCGTGCGGCACCCGCTGGATCACCCGCTGGATCACCCGCTGGGCGAGCGCCCGGCCGCCCGGCCGTACTCGCCCACCGGCACCGTCCTGATCACCGGCGGCACCGGCGGACTCGGTGGGCAGCTCGCCCGCCGCCTCGCCGCCCAGGGCGCCGCGCACCTGCTGCTGGTCAGCCGCAGCGGCGCGGACGCCCCTGGCGCCGAGCAGCTGCGCGCGGACCTCGCCGCCCTGGGCGCCGACGTCACCCTGGCCGCCTGCGACGTCGCAGACCGGGACGCCCTCGCGGCCGTCCTCGCCACGGTGCCCGCCGATCAGCCGCTCACCGCCGTGTTCCACACCGCCGGCGTCGTCGCCGACGGCACCCTCGACACCCTGACCGCCGAGCGGTTCGCCGAGGTGCTCCGCCCCAAGGTCGATGCCGCGCTCCACCTCGACGAGCTGACCCGCGACGCCGACCTCGCCGCCTTCGTCCTGTTCACCTCCACCGCCGGCACCATCGGCGCGGCCGGACAGGCCAACTACGCGGCCGCCAACGCCTTCCTCGACGCCCTCGCCGAACGGCGGCGCGCCGACGGCCGCCCGGCCACCGCGATCGCCTGGGGCCCATGGGCCGGCGACGGCATGGCCGGGGCCGGCAGCGGCGTCGAGCAGCGGGTGCGTCGGGGTGGCTACACCCCGATGGTGCCGCAGCGCGCCC
The DNA here is from genome assembly GCF_040651155.1 of Kitasatospora sp. NPDC048545. Lineage (NCBI taxonomy): Bacteria > Bacillati > Actinomycetota > Actinomycetes > Kitasatosporales > Streptomycetaceae > Kitasatospora > Kitasatospora sp. NPDC048545. The sequence goes on along the minus strand of NZ_JBEZIQ010000076.1, from coordinate 11,156 downwards.
TGGCCGCCCTCGGGCACGCGCTCGACCACGACGACACCGCGCTCACCGTCGCCGACATCGACTGGCAGCGCTTCGCCGCCGTGTTCACCGCGCAGCGGCCCGTCCCGCTGATCGCCCAGCTGGCCGGACCGGTCGGCCGGCCGGTGGCGTCCGCCCCGGAGTCCGGACTGCGTCAGCGCCTGGCCGAGCTCTCCGAGCGGGCCCGGGAGCGGTTCGTACTCGACTTCGTGCGCACCCGCGTCGCGGCCGTCCTGGGCCACCCGGGCGGCGAGCGCGTCGGCGCCGACCAGGCTTTCACCGACCTCGGCATGGACTCCCTCACCACCGTCGAACTGCGCAACGCCCTCACCGCCGCCACCGGCCTGACCCTGCCCGCCACCCTGGTCTACGACCACCCGACCCCGGCCGACCTGGCCGCCCACCTCCTCGGTGAACTCCTCGGCACCCTGCCCGAACCCGACCGGGGCCCGGCCCTGCGGGACGTCGCGGACGACCCAATCGTGATCGTCGGCATGGCCTGCCGCTTTCCCGGTGGCATCGAGTCGCCGGAGGACCTCTGGCAGCTGCTCGGCGACGGCGCCGACGCCATCCGCCCGTTCCCCGCCGACCGCGGCTGGGACCTCGACACCCTCGGCCGCGGCGGCTCCGCCACCCTCCACGGCGGCTTCCTCGACGGCGTCGGCCGCTTCGACGCCCGCTTCTTCGGCATCTCGCCCCGCGAAGCCCTCGCCATGGACCCCCAGCAGCGCCTCCTCCTGGAGACCTCCTGGGAGGCCCTGGAGCGCTCCGGCATCGCCCCCGACCGCCTGCGCGGCAGCGACACCGGCGTCTTCGTCGGCACCAACGGCCAGGACTACCTGACCGTGCTGCGCCGCGGCACCGCCGACGTCCGCGGCCACGCCGCCACCGGCAACACGGCGAGCGTCCTGTCCGGCCGCCTCTCCTACACCCTCGGCCTGGAGGGACCCGCCGTCACCGTCGACACCGCCTGCTCCTCCGCCCTCGTCTCGCTCCACCTGGCCGCCCGCGCGCTGCGCGCCGGGGAGTGCTCGCTGGCCCTGGCCGGCGGCGCCTCGGTGATGTCCAGCCCGGACGCCTTCGTCGAGTTCACCGCGCAGGGCGGCCTCGCCGCCGACGGCCGCTGCAAGCCCTTCGCCGACGCCGCCGACGGCACCGCGTGGTCCGAGGGCGCGGGCGTGCTCGTCCTGGAGCGGCTCTCGGACGCCCGCCGGCTCGGGCACCCGGTGCTCGCGGTCGTGCGCGGCAGCGCCGTCAACCAGGACGGCGCCTCGAACGGGCTGACGGCCCCCAACGGCCGGGCCCAGCAGCGGGTGATCCGCGCGGCGCTGGCCGACGCGGGCCTGACCGCCGCCGAGGTCGACGCCGTCGAGGCGCACGGCACCGGCACCGCCCTCGGCGACCCGATCGAGGCGCACGCCCTGCTGGCCGCGTACGGGCGGGAGCGCGAACGGCCGCTGCTACTCGGCTCGGTGAAGTCCAACCTCGGCCACACCCAGGCCGCCGCGGGCGCCGCCGGTGTGATCAAGACGGTGCTCGCGATGCGGCACGGGGAACTGCCGAAGTCGCTGCACGTCGACGCGCCCTCCCGGCACGTCGACTGGACGGCCGGCGCCGTGGAGCTCCTGACGGAGGCCCGCGACTGGCCGGAGACCGGCCGCCCGCGCCGGGCGGGCGTCTCCGCCTTCGGCGTCAGCGGCACCAACGCGCACGTCCTGCTGGAGCAGGCGCCTTCGGCCGTGGAGCCGGCCGGTCCGGTGCTGCGCGCAGACGCGGCGCCGTGGGTGGTCTCCGCCAGGTCGGAGGCCGCGCTGGACGCTTCGCTCGCGCGCCTGGCCGAGGTGGACGGGCCGTCCGCGCTGGACGTCGCCCACTCGCTGGCAGTCGGCCGGGCCTCGCTCGGGCACCGGGCGGTGCTGCTGGACGGCGCCGAGGTCGCGCGCGGCGTCGCCGCCGAGCGCTCGACGGCGTTCCTGTTCTCCGGGCAGGGCTCGCAACGACTCGGCATGGGCCAGGAGTTGTACGACCGCTTCCCGGTGTTCGCCGAGGCCTTCGACGGCGTCTGCGCGCGACTGGACCAGCTGCTGGACCGACCACTGCGGGACGTCGTGTGGGGCACGGACGAGGAACTGCTGAACCGGACGGAGTACGCCCAGGCGGGGTTGTTCGCCGTCGAGGTGGCGCTGTTCCGGCTCGTCGAATCGCTCGGCGTGCGGCCCGAGTTCGTGGCCGGGCACTCGATCGGCGAGGTGGCGGCGGCTCATCTGGCGGGAGTGTTCTCGCTGGAGGACGCGTGCACGCTGGTCGCCGCCCGTGGCCGGCTGATGCAGGCGCTGCCGGAGGGCGGCGCGATGCTCGCCGTGGAGGCGACGGAGGACGAAGTCCTGCCGCAGCTGGGCGGGGCGGTGTCGATCGCGGCGGTGAACGGGCCCACGTCCGTGGTGGTTTCGGGTGACGCCGAAGCCGTCGCGGCGATCGAGGCGCACTTCGCCGACCGGCGCACCACGCGCCTGCGCGTCTCCCACGCCTTCCACTCGCCGCTGATGGACCCGATGCTGGACGACTTCCGGGCCGTCCTCGACGGGCTCGTGTACGGGGCGCCGTCGATCCCGCTGATCTCCAACCTGACCGGAACCCTGGCCGACGGTGTCGAGTCGCCCGACTACTGGGTGCGCCACGTCCGCGAGACCGTCCGCTTCGCCGACGGCGTCCGGGCACTGGCGGACGCGGGTGCCACCGCCTTCCTGGAGCTGGGCCCCGACGGCGTCCTCGCCGCGCTCGCCCAGCGCTCCACCGGCGACCGCGACCTCGTCGCCGAACCGGCCTGCCGCCGCGACCGGCCCGAGGAGCGGACGCTCGTCACCGCCCTCGCCCGGCTTCACGTCGCCGGCGTGCCGGTCGACTGGACCGCACTGCTCGCCGACACCGGCGCCGCGGGCGTCGACCTGCCCACCTACCCGTTCCAGCGCGAGCTGTACTGGCCCGAGCGCGCACCCGAGACCGTCGCCGTCGGCGACCCGGCGGACGCCGCGTTCTGGTCCGCCGTCGAGCGCGCCGACACCGCCGCCCTCGGCACGACCCTGGGCCTCGACGACGACACGTCGCTGACTGCGCTGCTCCCCGCCCTGTCCGCGTGGCGCCGCCGCCGGACCGAGCGCAGCGACGCCGACCGGCTGCGCTACCGCGCCGTCTGGAAGCCGTACGCCGCCCCCACCGGCCCGGACACCCTGCCGGGCACCTGGCTCGCCCTCGTCCCGGCCGAGCGGGACGACGACGCCTGGACGTCCGCAGTGCTCGCGGCCCTCGGCGCGAACGTCGTGCGCGTGGCGGTCGACGGGGACGATGCTGTGGACCCGGCCCCGTTCGCCGCGCCGGTCACCGGCGTGGTGTCCCTGCTCGCCGCCTCCGAGGGCCTGCCCACCGGGCTCGCCCGGCCGGACCTCCTGCTCGCCGCCCTGGGCGAGGCAGGCGTCGAGGCCCCACTGTGGTGCCTCACCCGCGGTGCCGTCGCCGTCGGCGACACCGAGGCCCCGCAGGACGCCGTGCAGGCGGCCGTCTGGGGCATCGGCCGGGTGGCCGCCCTCGAACACCCGCAGCGCTGGGGCGGGTTGATCGACCTGCCCGAGGCACCCGACGCCCGCACGTCGGCCCGTCTGCGCGCCCTGCTGACGGCCGGGGACGGCGAGGACCAGCTGGCGCTGCGCCCCGCCGGAGCCTTCGCCCGCCGCCTCGTGCGCGCCACGACGGCCGACACCGCACGCCCGTGGACCCCGCGCGGAACGGTCCTGGTGGTCGGCGACGCGCAGGGCCACGCGGCCCCCACCGCCCGCTGGCTGGCCCACGCGGGCGCCCGGCAGGTGGTGCTGCTCACCGGCGTCGACGGCCAGGTCGTCGACCGCCTGCGCGCCGAGCTCGCCGAGCACGGCGCCGAGCTGACGCTCGTCATCGGCACGCCCGGCGACCCGGAGGCCGTCGCCTCCGTCCTCGGGCTCCCCGAGCTCTCCGCCGTCCTCTACACGGGCCGGGCCGGCAAGCCTGCCGACCACCTCGCCGGGCTGCTCGCCGACCTCAGGGCGCTCGACGAGGCGATCGCGGACCGGCAGCTCGATGCCTACGTGCTGTTCGGGTCGATCACCGGCACCTGGGGCGTGAAGGGGCGGGCCGACGAGGCCGCCGCCAGTGCGCTCCTCGACGCCCTCGCCCAGGGCCGTCGTGCCGCCGGGCGGGCCGGTACCGCCGTCTCGTGGGGTGCCTGGGCGGGTAGTACGCCCGACTCGCTGGCCGCGCACCTGCGGGCCAACGGGCTGCCGCCGATGTCGCCCGACCGCGCCCTGACGGCCCTCGCCGCCGCCCTCGACGGCCCCGCCGTCACGGTCACCGACGTGGCATGGGAGCGCTTCGCGCCCGCCTTCGCCGAGGCCCGGCCCAGCCGGCTCTTCGCCGACCTGCCCGAGGCCCGCCCGGCCGTCAGCGAGACCGCCGCGAGTGTCGGCGGCTCCGACCGGGCCGACGCGCTGCGCGCCGGCCTGCGCGAGCGGTCGGCCACCGAGCGCACCGATGCTCTGCTGGCGATCGTCCGGGCCGAGTCGGCCGCCGTGCTCGGCCACGCCGACGCCGACGACGTGCCGTCCGGGCACCCGTTCAAGGACCTCGGCTTCGACTCGCTGACCGCCGTCGACCTGCGCAACCGGCTCGACACCGCGACCGGCCTGCGCCTGCCCGCGACCCTCGTGTTCGACTACCCGACCCCGGCCGCCCTCGCCGCCCACCTGCGCGTCGAACTCTTCGACGAGGCCCAGGAGGTGGAGCGTTCGGGCGCCGTGGCCGACACCGACGACCCGATCGTGATCGTTGGCATGGGCTGCCGCTACCCGGGTGGCGTCCGCTCGCCCGAGGACCTGTGGCGGCTCCTGCGGGAGGGCGCCGACGCGATCGGCCCGTTCCCGGCGGACCGCGGCTGGGACCTCGACCGGCTCGCCCACGGCGACCGCGACGGGCGCGGGCGCAGCGTCACCCAGCAGGGCGGGTTCCTGTACGACGCGGGCGAGTTCGACGCCGCCTTCTTCGGGGTCTCCCCGCGCGAGGCGATGGTCGTCGACCCGCAGCAGCGCCTGCTGCTGGAGACCGCGTGGGAAGCGCTGGAACGAGCCGGGATCGACCCGGCGGGCCTGCGCGGCGGCGACACCGGCGTGTTCGTCGGCGGCGGCAGCGGCGACTACCGGCCGGCCATCGGCCAGCTCGGTCACGTCGAGACCGCGCAGTCCGCGAGCCTGCTCTCCGGCCGGCTCTCCTACACCCTCGGGCTGGAGGGCCCCTCGGTCAGCGTGGACACCGCGTGCTCGTCCTCCCTGGTGGCCCTGCACCTGGCCGCCCAGGCGCTGCGCGCCGGCGAGTGCTCGCTGGCCCTGGCGGGCGGCGTGACGGTGATGTCGAGCCCGGTGGGGTTCGTCGAGTTCGGCGAGATGGGGGCGCTGTCCCCGGGCGGCTGCTGCCGCACCTTCTCCGACGCCGCCGACGGCACCGCGTGGTCCGAGGGCGTCGGCGTCCTGGTGGTCGAGCGGCTGTCGGACGCCGAGCGCCGCGGCCACCGGGTGCTCGCCGTCCTGCGCGGCTCCGCGACCAACCAGGACGGCGCGTCGAACGGCATCACCGCGCCCAACGGCCCGTCCCAGCAGCGCGTCATCCGGCGCGCCCTTGCCAACGCGGGCCTGGCACCCGCGGAGGTCGACGCCGTCGAGGCGCACGGCACGGGCACGACGCTCGGTGACCCGATCGAGGCCCAGGCGCTCCTCGCCACCTACGGCCAGGACCGTGAACGGCCTGTCCTCATCGGCGCGCTGAAGTCCAACCTGGGCCACACCCAGGCCGCCTCCGGCGTGGCCGGCGTGATCAAGATGGTCCTCGCCATGCGGCACGGCCTGCTGCCGCGCACCCTCCACCTCGACGCGCCCTCCCGGCACGTCGACTGGGCGGCCGGCGCCGTCGAGCTCCTCACCGAGGAGACCGCCTGGCCTGCCACCGGCCGCCCCCGCCGGGCGGGCGTCTCCGCCTTCGGCGCGAGCGGGACCAACGCCCACGTGATCGTCGAGGCGCCGCCCGCGGCCGAGCCCGTCGAAGCGCGTCCGGACGACCGGCCGCTGCCCGTCCCGCTCTCCGCCGCGACGCCGGGAGCGCTGCGCGAGCAGGCCGACCTGATGCTCGGCCGCCTCGCCGCGGACACGGAGCTGACGGTCCGCGATCTCGGCCACTCGCTGGCCACCACCCGCACGCTGCTCGACCACCGCGCCGCCGTGCTCGCCGCCGACCGCGACGAGCTGGCACAGGGCCTGCGCGCCCTCGCCGACGGGCAGGCCGCGCCCAACCTGGTCCAGGGCGCGGCCCTGGGCGGGAAGACCGCCTTCCTCTTCCCCGGCCAGGGCTCGCAGCGCCCCGGCGCCGGGCGGGAGCTGTACGCGGCGTACCCCGTCTTCGCCGATGCGCTGGACGCCGTCCTCGCTGGCTTCGAGGGACGGCTGGCCGGGCCGCTGCGCCCGGTGCTGTTCGCGGAGGAGGGTTCGGCTCAGGCGGCTCTGCTGGACGACACGGGGTATGCGCAGCCGGCGTTGTTCGCGCTGGAGGTGGCACTGTTCCGGCTGGTGGAGTCGTGGGGCCTGAGCCCGGACTTCGTCATGGGCCACTCGATCGGTGAGATCGCGGCGGCGCACGTGGCGGGGGTGTTCTCGCTGGAGGACGCCTGCACGCTGGTCGCGGCCCGGGCCCGGCTGATGTCCGAACTCCCCGGTGGGGGAGCGATGGTGTCCGTCGAGGCGACGGAGGCGGAGGTGCTGCCGCTGCTGACGGACGGCGTCTCGATCGCCGCCGTCAACGGCCCGCGCGCCGTCGTCCTGTCCGGAGACGCCGACGCCGTCGAACGCATCGCCGCCGGATTCGCCGCCGACGGACGCAGGACTAGGCGTTTGCGGGTGAGCCATGCGTTTCACTCCGTACACATGGACGCCATGCTCGACGACTTCGAGCGGACCGCCCGGGGCATCGCCTACGCCGCCCCGCGCATCCCGCTCGTGTCCAACCTGACCGGCGACGTCGTCACCGGTGACACCGGGGCGGCGTACTGGGTGCGCCACGTCCGCGAGGCCGTCCGCTTCGCCGACGGCGTCGCTGCCCTCACCGCCCGCGGTGTGCGCCGCCACCTCGAACTCGGCCCGGACGGCGTGCTGTCCGCCCTCGTCCAGGCCGACACCAGGGAGGACGCCGACCCGGCCCGACCCGTGGTCACCGCCACGGCGTTGCGCCACGGCCGCGACGAGCGCACGACCCTGCTCGTCGCCGTCGCCCGCCTGCACACCGACGGGCTCGCGCCGGACTGGTCCGCGGTCTTCGCCGGCACCGGCGCCCAGCGGGTCGACCTGCCCACCTACCCGTTCCAGCGGCAGCGCTACTGGCCCGAACAGTCGTTCGCCTCGGCCGCGTCCCCGGACGAGGAGTTCTGGACGGCGCTGCGCACCGCGTCCTTCGACGCGCTCGCCGGCACCCTGGACGTCGACGGCGACGCCCTCGGCCAGGTGCTCCCGGCGCTGCGAGACTGGCACGACCGGCGCGAGGAGCAGACTGCCGTGGACGCCCGTCGCCGGCGGATCGTCTGGAAGCCGCTCGACCGGGCGCGCTCCGGCGCCCCGGCCGGCACGTGGCTCGCCGTCCTGCCGTCCGGACACGTCGACGCGGCCTGGACGGACGCCGTCCTCGCCGTGCTCGGCCCGGACGCCGTCCGGCTGACCGTCGAGGCCGACACCGACCGCGCCGGCCTCGCCAAGCAGCTCGCCGAACTCCCCTGCCCGGCCGAGGAGATCACCGGTGTGGTGTCCCTCCTGGCGCTCGACGAGTCGGCGGACGGCAGCGTCCCCGCCGGGCTCGTCCGCACCGCCGTCCTGGTACAGGCCCTCGGCGACGCCCGGATCGGCGCACCCCTGTGGGGCCTCACCCGCGACGCCGTCGCGGCCGCCCCCGGCGACCGCGTCACCGGCCTGCCCCAGGCAGCCGTCTGGGGCCTCGGCCGAGTGGCGGCGCTCGAACTCCCACAGCGCTGGGGCGGCCTGATCGACCTGCCCGCCACCGTCGACCGGCGCGCGGGCACCCTCCTGGCCGCCGTCCTCGCCGACCCGGACGGGGAGGACCAACTGGCCGTCCGGCCCACCGGCGTCCTCGTCCGCCGCCTGGCCGCCACACCGGGCGGGTCCGCGAGCGACCCGACGAGCTGGGACCCGACCGGCACCGTCCTGATCACCGGCGGCACCGGGGCACTCGGTGGCGAGGTCGCCCGCAGCCTCGCCGCCGCCGGGGCCCGGCACCTCGTGCTGCTGAGTCGCCGCGGCCCGGACGCCTCCGGAGCGACCGAGCTCCGCCGGGAACTCACCGCGGCCGGAGCGACCGTCACCCTCGCGGCCTGCGACGCGGCCGACCGGGAGGCGCTGGCCGCCGTCCTGGCCGCCGTGCCCGCCGAGCACCCGCTGACGGCCGTCGTCCACGCCGCCGGCGTGCTCGACGACGGCGTCATCGACGGCCTCACCCCCGACCGCTTCGAGGACGTCTACCGCGCCAAGGCCACCTCGGCCCTCCTGCTCGACGAGCTGACCAGGGACCACGACCTCGCCGTGTTCGCCCTGTTCTCCTCCGCCTCCGCGGCCGTCGGCAACCCCGGCCAGGGCAACTACGCGGCCGCCAACGCCGTCCTCGACGCCCTCGCCGAACGCCGCCGCGCCGACGGACTCGTTGCCACGTCCCTCTCGTGGGGCGCCTGGGCCGGCGGCGGGATGGCCGCCGACGCCCGGGCCGGAGAGGCCGCCCGCCGCACCGGCATCCGGCCGCTCGACCCGGCCGTCGCGGTCGCCGCGCTGCGCCGTGCCGTCCTCGACACCGCGCCGACCACGCTGGTCGCCGACGTCGACCCGGACCGCTTCGTCCGGGCCTTCACCGCCGTCCGCCCGAGCCGACTGCTCGCCGACCTCCCCGGCTACGCCGACCCGCAGGGTCCGGGTGGGGACAACGCCAACGGCCGCGAGCTGCGGGCCGAACTGGCCGCGCTCAGTCCGGCCCGCCGCTCCGCCGCCCTCCTCGGGCTGGTGCGCGGCCGCGCGGCCGAGGTGCTCGGACTGCCCGGCACCGAGGCCGTCGGCCCCGAGAAGGCCTTCCGCGACCTCGGGTTCGACTCGCTCGGCGCGATCGAGCTGCGCAACCGGCTCGGCGCCGCCACCGGCCTCGACCTGTCCCCGACGCTGGTCTTCGACCACCCGAGCCCGACCGAGCTCGCCGAGCACCTGCTCGGCCTGCTGTTCGAGGGCGACGGCGGGGCCGGAACGGACGGCTCGGACCCCGAGCGCGCCCGCCTGCGGGCGCTCGTCGAGTCCGTTCCGCTGGACCGCCTGCGGCGCAGCGGCGTGCTGGACGCGCTGCTGAGGCTCGCCGACGGTTCGCCCGCCCAGGAACCCGACGGCACCGACGCGATCGACGCGATGGACCTGGACGACCTGGTGCAGGCCGCCCTGCGCAACGACCCCGACCACGCCCAGGACTGACGGAGCACCCATGACCACGCCCCACGACAAGGTAGTCGCCGCTCTCCGGTCCTCGATGAAGGAGACCGAACGGCTGCGCACGCAGAACCGTCGACTCCTGGCCGCGGCCGCCGAACCCGTCGCCGTCATCGGCATGGGCTGCCGTTACCCCGGCGGCGTTGCCTCGCCCGAGGACCTCTGGGACCTCGTGGCAGGCGGCACCGACGCCACCGGCGGCTACCCGGCCGACCGCGGCTGGGACCTCGGCGCCCTGGCGGACGCCGGCGTCGACGAGCGCGGCACCCGCGTCTCGCGGCGTGGCGGCTTCCTCGACTCGGTGTCCGGCTTCGATGCCGACTTCTTCGGCATCTCGCCCCGCGAGGCCGTCTCCACCGACCCGCAGCAGCGCCTGCTGCTGGAGACCTCGTGGGAGGCGTTCGAGCGGGCGGGCCTCGACCCGACGGCGCTGCGCGGCAGCCGTACCGGTGTCTTCCTCGGCACCAACGGCCAGGACTACGCGTACCTGCTGGTGCGCTCCCTGGCCGATGCCACCGGCGACATCGGCACCGGCATCGCCGCCTCGGCCCTGTCCGGCCGCCTCTCCTACACCCTCGGGCTGGAGGGCCCGGCGGTCACGGTCGACACCGCCTGCTCGTCCTCTCTGGTCGCCCTGCACTGGGCGGTCCAGGCGCTGCGGGCGGGCGAGTGCACACTGGCGGTTGCGGGCGGCGTCAACGTGATGGCGACGCCCGGCGCGTTGCTGGAGTTCAGCCGCCAGGGCGGGCTCGCCTCGGACGGGCGCTGCAAGGCGTTCGCGGACGGCGCCGACGGGACGGGCTGGTCGGAGGGCGTCGGCGTCCTGGTGTTGGAGCGGCTCTCGGACGCCCGCCGCAACGGGCACCGCGTCCTCGCGGTCGTCCGGGGCTCGGCGGTGAACCAGGACGGCGCGTCCAACGGTTTCACGGCACCCAACGGCCCTTCCCAGCAGCGGGTGATCCGTCAGGCCCTGGCCGCCGGCGGACTGTCGGCCTCTGAGGTCGACGCCGTCGAGGGCCACGGGACGGGGACGCCGCTCGGCGACCCGATCGAGGCCCAGGCCCTGCTCGCCACCTACGGGCAGGGGCGGGAGGACGGCCGGCCGCTCTGGTTGGGCTCGATCAAGTCCAACCTCGGCCACTCCCAGGCGGCGGCCGGCGTCGCGGGCGTGATCAAGATGGTGCAGGCGATGCGGGCGGGCGTGTTGCCGAAGACGCTCCACGCAGATGCGCCGTCCTCGCGCGTGGACTGGTCGGCGGGCTCGGTGCGGCTGCTGACGGAGGCGCGAGAGTGGCCGGGGGCCGAGCGGCCCCGCCGGGCGGGGGTGTCCTCGTTCGGGATCAGCGGCACGAACGCGCACGTGATCGTCGAGGAGGCTCCGGCGGAGGACGCTTCCGGGGCGGATCCCTCGGTCGTGCCGGGCGTGGTGCCCTGGGTGGTCTCGGCGAAGTCGGAGGCTGCGCTGGACGCGCAGGTGGAGCGGCTGGCCGACCTCGACGGCTCGGTCGGCTCGCCCGTGGACGTCGGGCTGTCGCTGGCGGGGCGGTCGCGGTT